>CAIJMQ010000121.1 GCA_903821905.1 uncultured bacterium | reverse complement strand
TTAAGGCTTGTAAAGGTATAACCACAATAGAAGAAGTCATATCAACTACTCAAAGTGATATCGTGGATGTGGAAGAATAATAAATTTTATAAAGTGAGGTAAGTTGAAATGGAAATATCCGAGTTATTAAAGATTGTTGTTGATGAAGATGCTTCCGATCTACATCTAAAAGTACGTAAACCTCCTGTTTTAAGAATCCATGGTTCATTGCATGAACTGGATTATCCTCCTTTAAAACCTGAAGATACTGAAAGATTTATGAGAAGTATTACCACGCCTATCCATCAAAAAAGAATAAGAGAGTTAGGAAATACAGATTTTGGGTTTAGCTTTGGGGATTTAGCCAGATTCAGAGTAGCTGTTTTTTACGAAAGAGGAACCATAGGATTATCTTTAAGACTTATACCCTATAGATTGTTGAGTTTCGAACAACTTGGTTTGCCAGATAAAATTAAAGAACTTCTATATCGTCCCCGTGGACTTATTTTGGTTACAGGTCCAACGGGAAGTGGTAAGACTACAACTTTAGCTACGATGATAGATTTTATAAATGTAAAAATGGATTGTCATATAGTTACTATAGAAGACCCGATAGAATATTTCCATGAAAACAAAAAAAGTATCGTTACGCAGCGGGAGATAGGTTCAGATGTAACAAGTTTCAAAGAAGGACTTATGAGAGCGTTAAGACAAGACCCTGATGTTATTCTTGTGGGAGAAATGAGAGATTTGATAACTATGGAAGCTGCTCTTATGGCTGCAGAAACCGGACATTTAGTTTTTGCTACTCTTCATACAACAGGTGCTGCTCAGAGTGTTGATAGGGTAATAGATGCTTTCCCTCTTGCACAACAAGAACAAGCCCGTGTCCAGATGGCTTCTAATATTGTTGGTGTCATCTCGCAACAATTAATACCTAAACCTTCCGGAAAGGGGAGAGTAGCTGCTTTTGAGATAATGGTTGCCATACCGGCAATTCAGGCACTTATACGTGAAAGGAAAACTTATAGAATAACTTCTTTTATTCAGACTGGGGCACGATATGGAATGATGACAATGGACGACAATCTTCTTAAACTCTACCAGCAAAGACTGATTTCTTATGAAGAAGTAATGACTCGATGTGTTGATATTGAGTCTATGAAGACTAAATTGCAGGAGGAGACATCTAAAAAATGACTGCTGACAGAAAACACCTCATAGGCGAAATCCTGAAGGACAAAGGTTTAATTACTGAAGACCAATTGGATGAAGCTTTATCTTTACAAAAAAGCGAAGGTAAATTATTGGGCAAGATTCTTGTAGAGAAAGGCTATGTTAATGAGGAAGATATTCTTTCTGTGCTAAGTGTCCAACTTGGTATGAAAGAAGTAGATTTAAGCAAGGTAAAAATCCCTAAAGATTTATTAGATAGAGTTCCAGGCCCTATTGCTAAAGCTTATAAAATTATACCTATACGTATGGAGAGTAATACTTTAATAGTAGCAATGGGAGACCCAATGAATGTTCAGATATTAGACGATTTAAGATTCATGCTTGATTGCGAGGTAAGAGGTTTAAGAAGCAACGAAGAAGATGTTAATAGTGCTATTGAAAGATTTTATGGCGTACAGGCGGAGAGTGTAGAGGAATTATTGAAACAGATTGAAGCTACAGCTACAGATGTAAAACACGAAGAAAAAGAAGTAACCGATCTTGCGGCTTTGGAAGAAATGGCAAGACAATTACCAATAATAAAATTAGTCAACTTGGTACTCATTCAGGCAATTAAGGATAGAGCAAGTGATATCCATTTTGAACCTTTCGAAGACCAGTTTAAAATAAGATACAGGGTAGACGGTGTCCTATATGAAATGTTACCTCCTCCCAAACATTTTGCTATACCGGTCACAACCAGAATCAAAGTTATGGCGCAGATGGATATCGCCGAGAGAAGAAAACCTCAAGACGGAAGGATAGCACTGCATATGGGAGGTAATGAAATCGATATGCGTGTTTCTACTCTTCCGACAGTTTTTGGGGAATCTGTTGTATTGAGAGTTTTGGATAAATCTGTCTTAAGGCATTCTTTAGATGAGCTTGGGTTTCAGAAAACTGATTTAGAGAAGATAAGAAAAATTATAAGAAAACCTAACGGCATAGTTCTTGTAACGGGACCGACTGGTTGCGGGAAAACAACTACTCTTTATGCCGCACTTATAGAACTTAACAGCATTGATGTCAAAATAATTACTACCGAAGAGCCTGTCGAATATGATATAGAAGGACTAGTACAGGTTTCTATAAATACAGCCATTGGGCTTACTTTTGATTCGTGTTTACGTAGCATATTACGACAAGACCCCGATATAATTCTAGTAGGAGAAGTTAGAGATTTACCTACGGCAGAAATGTCTATCCATTCATCTCTTACAGGTCATTTGGTTTTTTCTACTCTGCATACAAATGATGCTCCTTCCACAATTACAAGACTTCTGGATATGGGAGTACAATCTTATCTGATTGCATCTACTCTTGAAGCAGTTATTTCACAAAGGTTGGTAAGAGTTCTATGTCAGCAGTGTAAAGAAGAATATACTCCTCCTGATGAAGAATTAAGAAAGCTAGGTGTGATTAGAAAAGATGTAGAAGGTATCAAATTCTATAGAGCTAAAGGATGTCCTGTCTGCAACAATATAGGTTATGTTGGTAGAACCGGGTTATACGAAATAATGCTTATGAATGAGGAGATCAGAGGATTAATCATAGAAAAAGCAATTACTAGTAAACTTAGGAGTGCAGCGTTACAACATGGGATGAGAACACTTAGAGATGACGGCTTGGATAAAATAAAAAAAGGATTAACGACTATCGAAGAAGTTATAAGAGGGACAAATGCATAGAAGGAGTGAGATGTAGAATTCGGAAATCACAATGACAAAAATATTTAAGATTCAATCTTTAATAGGAGTAATAAATGTCTAATTTTAGTTACGTAGCTTTAGATATTCATGGGGAAGAAATCAAGGGTTTTCTAGAAGCTACTAATGTCAACACTGCAACAGCACAACTGAGAGATATGGGATATTTCCCTACTTCTATTAAGGAACAAGCAATGACTCAAGGAAAATTCGGTGCTGCAAAACAGAAAAAAGCTTCTGAAGGAATGCAGTTTCGCCTAAGTTTTCCTGGTTTTTCTAAGAAAGTTAATCTAAAAGATTTATCGGCTTTTACTCGTGAATTAGCTACTCTTATTGATGCAGGTTTACCTGTTGTAAGGAGCCTAAACATATTGAGAGAGCAGGCTAAAGCAGGGGTTTTAAAAAACATATTGAATGACATCGTGGAAAGTATCGAGGGAGGCAGTAGTTTCTCGGAAGCATTGTCCCGTCATCCTAGTACTTTCTCTAAACTTTACATAAATATGATAAAGGCCGGAGAAGTAGGAGGCGTTCTTGAACAAGTGCTTGAAAGAACAGCCCAATTCCTTGAAAAAGATATGAGTCTACAAAGAAAAATAAAAGGGGCCATGATGTATCCTATTCTGGTTACTTGTGCAATTGTTGGAATTCTATCAGTGATTATAATTTTTGTTATTCCTAAATTCCTGGATACTTTAAAAGAACTTACTGGTGGCGAAGCTGGTCTTCCTCTTCCGACGCAAATTCTATTAAATACGGTAGGTGCTGTTACCGGTAAAGCATTTCTTGTCCCCAATTTTGTATGGGGATTTGCAGGTATTATATTTTTAGTAATAATGTTTAAAATAATTGTGAGTAAATTTCAAAAGGTAAGATATCTACTCGATACTTTAAAACTTAAACTTATAATTTTTGGTCCTCTTATTAAAAAAGGCGTAATAGCAAGGTTTTCCCGTACTTTTGGCACTCTAATAACCTCCGGTGTTCCTGTACTTCAAGCATTGAATATTGTAAAAGATACTTCAGGCAATGAAGTCTTAGCGAAAAATGTGATATCAGTCCACGATGCTGTAAGGGAAGGGGAATCGATTGCGCGTCCTATGGAAGACTCAAAATTTTTCCCATCTATGGTAATAAATATGGTCGATGTAGGGGAAGAAACAGGTGCTTTGGATACTATGTTAATGAAAGTAGCAGATGCTTATGAAGCAGATGTAGACGTAGCAGTTGAAGGTCTTACCTCTATTCTGGAACCATTCTTGATTATAATTATGGGAGTTGTAGTCGGGTTTATAGTGGTTGCGCTTTACCTGCCACTCATAAAGATCGCCGGTTCTATCGGTGGCTGATAAAATTTAACTTTTCCTTATTCTTAAGATTATCCTTTTTAAATCTGTTTTATCCATCTTGTTTATTGGTGTATAATTTATTCAAGAAACTAAATAACCTAAAGCCTAAAAAATTAAAAATGAAAGAAAAAATTTTAATCCTGGAAGATGAACCCAACATGAGGAAAACCCTCTCTTCTATTTTAACGGAAGAGGGGTACATTTCTTTAGAAACCGATAAAGCAAAAGACGGATTAAAAATATTATCCCAAGAAAACATATCTTTAGTAGTTTCAGATATTAAAATGCCACAGATGGACGGTCTTCAATTTTTAAGAGAGGTTCGCTCAAGTGGATACGATATCCCAGTAATACTTGTTACGGCTTACGGTAGTTTTGATTCGGCAGTTGAAGCTTTAAGGTTGGGAGCATACGACTACATTACCAAGCCTTTTAATCCGGACGCAATTCTATATACGATAAGACGTGCTTTGGAGCATAGAAAACTTAAAGAGGAAAACATATACCTAAAAGAAGAACTTGAGAAAAAAACCGGATTTGAAGAATTGGTGGGTGATACTAAATGCATGCATGAAGTTTACTCCCTTATTGAAAAAGTTGCAGAATCAAAAGTTCCTGTCATTTTAAGAGGTGAATCCGGGACGGGAAAAGAATTAGTTGCCCACGCCATTCATAAGAGAAGTTTAAGAAAAGATAAAAATTTTGTAATTTTAAATTGTGGCGCATTACCGGAAACACTTTTAGAATCTGAAATATTTGGTCATGAAAAAGGTGCTTTTACCGGTGCAGATAAAAGAAAGTTAGGTATTTTTGAAATTGGAGATGAAGGAACTATATTTTTGGATGAAATAGGAGACCTTACTCTTTCTATACAAATGAAACTCTTACGTTTTTTACAGTCAGGAGAATTTATCCGTGTAGGTGGAATTGCGCCAATAAAAGTAGACGTAAGGATAATCTCGGCTACCAATCAGAATTTAGAGAAATTAATAGAGAATAATAAATTCCGCAGTGACCTTTATTATCGTATAAATACTGTATCTATCAATCTTCCGTCTCTAAGAGAAAGAAAAGACGATATCCCATTGTTAATAGAACATTTTTTAATAAAATATAGCAAGGAAGATAATATACCGTTAAAGAAAATTTCTAAGGAAGTATATAACGTTTTATACAAATACCAGTGGCCTGGTAATGTCAGGGAACTGGAAAATCTTATAAGAGCAGTCTTGGTGCTTTCTAGAGGTAATATTGTAAATTTACAAGACCTGCCTGCTGTTATCCGCCAGGAAAGTGTTGTTACTCAGGAAGATGGTAAAAATGTTTCATCTTCTTTAGAATACTCATTCAAAGATATAAAAGAAAAAGCAGAACGAGATTATCTTCTAAGTCTACTAAAAAAAGTAGAAGGTAATATTTCCAAAGCTTCTAAAATAGCCGGTTTTTCAAGGCGACATTTATATGACAAGTTGAAACAATACGGGATAGATCCCCGGCAATTAAAGATTGAGAATTGAAATTTTGATCTGTAATTTGGAATGGTTATAAGACTATGCGTAAAGGCATTTATATCCTTCTAATCTTTATCCTGATAATAGGAATTCTTACATTTATCCCCTTTGTTCTAAAACCCGAACTTTCAAATAAAATATATTTCCCAGCCATATTTTTCTTCGCAATAGGATTCCTTTTTTCACTTATATTGATACTCATTTTTCTTGTTCCTTTTGGTCTTATTACCAGGAAAAATCCTTATACAGTTGAATATTTAGACCGGTTGTCTTCCATATTTATCAAAGCCCAGAAAGAAATGAAAGAAATGAACGAAAGATTGGACAGGGAACTAAAACTTCGTACACAGCAACTGGAAAGCATGAGCTCTGAACTTCTTTCCACTCAGATAGAGCTTCTTCAGAAAGAAAAATTGGCATCCCTTGCAAAAATGGCTTCAGGAGTAGTCCATCAGATAAGAAACCCTTTGGCAATAATCAAGAATGCCACTTATCTTCTAAAGAAGAAAACGGGTGAAAATGAATACTTAAATGACAAAATTCAAATAGTGGAAGATGAGGCGGATAAAATGAACAGAATAGCTGAAGAACTACTCAGGTTTGCAAGAACCGGTGAACGTTTAACCTTGGAACCGGTTAATATAAAGGATATCATCCTGGAAATTCTAAAAGAAGTATCTATAACAGAAAAGAACTACAGTAAAATAAATGTTGTAAACCAAATACCTGATTCGTTATCTAAAATTCAAGGCGAAAGAGAAAGCTTAAAACAAGCGCTTTTCAATATTATTTCTAATGCCTATCAATCAATGCCTGATGGGGGAACATTAAAACTCAACTCAGAAGAGAACGGTAAAGATGTTCAGCTCTCTATTTGCGATACCGGAGTAGGCATTCCAGCCAAGGAAAGAGGTCTTATATTTGAGCCATTCTTTACTACCAAAGGCAAGGAAGGTTCAGGTCTTGGTATGGCAATATCATACGCTATCATAAAAAGAATAGGGGGTGACATAAAAGTAGATAGCCAAGAAGGAAAAGGAACAACTTTTAATGTGCTACTAAAGTGTGAAGAATAGTTCACATTTGTAAGATAATTTGGAGTATAATATAAATTAGAATATAAAGACATGAATAGGTAAGCTGAACTAGTGTTTTGGCATACAAATTGCCTAAATTAAAAGAGGAGGATAAGAAATGAAACTGAAAGATGTTAAATTACCAATAACGAAAATGGGCTTTACCCTTATTGAACTTATGGCTGTAATTGCGATCATCATGATTCTTGCTGCAGTAATGATACCTAATGTAGCCAAAAACGTAGAAAGGGGAAGAATAGCTAAGGCAACTGCAGATATTGATGTCCTTATCAAATCAGTCAATCTTTTCCAGATTGATAACGGTAGACTTCCAACTAGTTTGAGTGAATTGTGGACTGCCACCGGACAAGGTCCTTATATCTCCAGTGATCAGGTGTCAACAACTCCTTGGGGAGGCAGTTATTCTATTGTTCCGGGAACAGGTTCTTACACTATCACAGCTACTGGTAGCGATGGAACGACAGTAAAAGTTTCAAAGACAATAACTTTCGGTAATTTATAAGGAGGAGAAAATATGAAAAAATTCCAGATTCCAGAATCTTCAATGAGAAACGGTGGTTTCACCCTTATGGAATTGATGGTCGTAATCGCTATTATAGTTCTGCTTGCCGGAATAATGGTCCCCAATTTAGCAGGTAGAATAGAAAAAGCAAAAATAACCAAAGCAGAAGCAGACATCGCTGCCATAGAAGGCGCTCTTGCTATGTATGAAACGGATACAGGAAGATATCCGCCCACAACACTTCATGAGTTAAAAGATTGGTTAACAGGAGTAGATACAGGTACAGGAGTAGATGTAAACGCTCCTGAAGCTAAGAATTGGCATGGTCCATACATAAAAGGTATAGAGCAAGACCCATGGAAACAAGATTATGTATATCTTAAAAATGAACATCCTAGAGATATCTGTCCTGGTAGCCCTCCTGCATGTAATCAGGTTGATGGCACAGATTACCCAAAAGCTGGCGATGGTAGTTGGGTAGCACCAGCTAGAAATCTTAGTTATTACATTTACTCCATGGGGAGAGATAATAAAACTTCAAATTCAACTGGTGGGGATTCGGCAAATTATGAATCTACTTTTCCTACAGCTCACCATGATCATAACGACGACATAAACAACTGGGATGTAAATAAGAGTTGGAGAGAAGCGAAATAGATTATGGATAAAAATCAAAAATCCATCAATTGCCGGTCAAATAAAGCAGGCTTCAGCTTTATGGAGCTGATGGTGGTGGTGGCGATTATAGCTATATTAATTGCTGCTTCAATGCCGGTTTTCAGAAGTTTTGCGCGCGGCCGTAATTTAAGAGCAGGTAGCGATATGGTTATGTCCGCTTTAAGAAAAAGCCGTGAAGCTGCTATTACATATAGAAAACATTACAGGGCAGTTTTGGATACGGTTAATCAAGCTGTCGGTATTTATCTTAATGAAAATGGTGTAGATACTGTTTCAGAAAATTGGCAGAAATTACCTGAATTTGTGAAGTTTGATGATTCTACCAGTGACTGGAAACTCTCAACATCATTTAGTTATCCTCCCGGTGGAGATATATACTGGATAGAATTTAAACCAAATGGCGGATGTACGGCAAATGCATCGATTATTCTTTTGGAAGAATCTACTTCTGACACTAAAAGAATTACCTTTAATAGTCTTACGGGAAGGGTAACAGTAGAATGAAAAAGTTAAGAATTAATAATAAGGGTATGACTCTTCTTGAAATTGCCATATCTCTTGCTATCCTATCCATAGCTTTGGTTGCATTGGCGAATCTTTTTCCTATCGGATTAAAAGCTTCCCGCAGAGCATCCAACTTTTCAGCAGCAAGTATTCTTGCCCAGAGAGTAATAGAAAATATAAAAACAGCCGCATCTATTTATGATACAGTCGATGATCTAGCTTCAACCAATGTTGATGGAGTAGGATATTTTGAGTTGGCACGCCAAGATACAGGTCCATTTACTGATACAGATGCAAAAATAGATTACACTAATCATTTCCCTTTTATTGAATATGACTATAGAGATACTACTGGGATGGATGTATATATTAAAGTTGAGGATTGGGATGCAAACGGAAATGGAATTATTGGACGACCTGGAGATTGGGACGATGTTTTGTTAAGCCAAAAAGTTTATGTCGCTGTTTACTGGATGGAAGCTGATAAGGAAAGAGCCGATACATTTATCACTTACATTTCAAACCCTTTTTATGAGAAATACCGATGAATAAATTAAAAATTTTTAAATCCGCAATGGGATTGACTCTTATAGAGGTAATGGTTGTTGTTGCTATTTTGGCGGTTATATCTTCAACCGTATTTTCGGTGTTTCAGGGCAGTTTGTTTTCTCAGAGAAGGGGCTCCAACAAAGCGCTTATTTATTCAGAAGCACGAGCTGCTCTTGATATGATGTCAAGAGAAATAGAACAAGCAATGGTAGATGAAAGGATAGGAGCTCATTACGAACTTTGGAATGTGGCTAGTGGAGACCGAACAAATAGTATAGGAGATGAATTTTATTTTATTATCCCTAATGAAAAAGGCGATTTATGTGAAGTGGGGTATTGGTTGAATGGTACTGCAGGTGATAATAAGGCGGATACTGTTATGAGACATTATACTTCGAATTCAACTGATTTTGATTTTAATACCAGACACGGGAATCAAGATAGTGATGCATTAATTGGTAGTGTGAGTGACCTTAAATTTGAATATTGGGATAAAACTACCTCCAAGTTCGAGAGAGCTACAATATCAACTTCCCCGGGAATTTATGCTTTACCTAAAGCAGTAAAAATTACTCTTGTTATGCAATATGAGCCGGAGAAAGACGATATAAGACATGACACTTTCATTACTGTTGTAAATATACCGGGGAGCAGACAATGAGAAATAAATTCAAAATTCAAGATACTATTCCAGATTCTAAAAATAAATCCGGTATGGCTCTTATTATTATTGTTGCGATTATTGCTATTCTTTCAGCCATAGGTGTCTCATTTATGTATACAATGCGGATGGAAGAAAAAGCCGCATTCAATTACGTAAACAGTTTGAAGGCATCCTACATCGCAAAATCGGGAATAGACCACGCAATTGCAGTCCTTAAATCAGACGGAGGCGATACAGGATATGATGCATACAGCGAAAATTGGGGGTATGACACGACTCCTGTTTCTAATATTTCAGTTTTCGGCGGTTCGGAAGTTAATTTAGATGACACAACTGTAACAAATAATGGGACTGGTGGTAACGAGTCCAAATGGATATATGTTACCGATGATACCGGCAGCGATACAGTTGGTCGTTATGCAGTCCTAATAATCGATGAATCAAGTAAAATAAATATAAATACTGCAGGGAACAGAGGTGCTGTTCAAGGATGGAAGCCATTTGAAATAAGTTTGGAAAGATTTTTCAATGCAGGTAACACCCAATTAGGTTGGGGTTTAGGCAATCCTCAGGATTTAGCAGATGGCGTGGTACATGGTACAAATCGTGGTCGTTATGGTTTAGATGGTATTGTAACACCACCACCGTTTCCACAGGCAGGGCAACCAAATATTGATGACGATGCCGACAGTATTATTTTAGAATATGACGGAATAGACAACGACGCTGATTGGGATGTTACAACAATGGATTTTAACGGTAATGGTAGACCCGACCATGGTGAATATATTGGAGATGCCGGATGTGATGAACCAGGCGAGGGGGTAGATGACCCATATGAATTTGTTGCTTGGGATCCTTATTTTAAGGATACCATTATTCCTAATGGTATTCGTGATGCTGGTGAGGCTAACTACGATGACCCATTTATAGTTGTTGAAGAAATAGCTGATGCTGGTGTTGCATTAGGTGATATTGACCCCTATATCACCGTCTATTCCTCAGATGAAAATACAAATGATTCGGGGTTTTTGAGGATGAATATAAATCTTGTTAAAGATGCAACGGCTCTTTATACAGTTATGTATGATGCTTGGGAAGGTTTGATTGGTTCTTCTCCCGATTATACCTATGATTACATCAAACGATTAGCGGCTCAATGTGCAGTTAATACGATAGATTATGCCGATACCGATAATGTCTCCACTTTTCTTAAAATTACCGATGAAACCGGAGCCGAAACACCAACAATAGCGCGCGGTATTGAAGGAATACGGATAAATGAAATTATGGTCAAGCCTGCATATCAATGGGAAGCGAAAGACCTTTTCAAGAATCAGAACCCATTGGGAACACTACCAAACCAATTAGGGATAACAAATTGGTATTTAGATACGCCTGATACCGGCATTTATTCTAAAATGCCCGGCGCCGATATAACCGCTAAAATTCATCTTGAACGTGGCGGTTTCTACAGGGTCAGAGTTCTTTCTTATGATGATTGTGTTTATCCTTCAACAGATAATAGTTTTGGTGTTTATATATATAATAATGATGATCGAAATGATACTGTTTTAGCAGAGGATAATGTTGGCGGGCATAACATGGGCGGTTGGTTACTGGAAGATTTGGGGGTGCCAAAACTGCTAAGTAATCCGGAATATGGACATCCTCTTGTTCCCGGTGACTACACGGTAGTATTGAAAACATCTCCTGACCTTTTTGATGAAGAAGGAACTGCTACGGACACAGATATTAACAGGTTGACGGATGGTTCCAAAACCGGAGTAAATAGTTGGACACCTGGCGAATGGGTAGGTGATACTATTAAAATTATGGACGGTACAGGAGTAAGGCAGACTCACACAATTACTAATAATACCTCCGATACGGTAGAGATAGATGGCAATTGGAGCCCGACCATTAATATCGGTTGTTCCTATCACATTATAAAAACGGGAGCCCGACTTGGTTATATCCAATTCTCACAACAACCTGACTGCGAATATGTTGAGCTTGTGAATATATCCGATACAGATATAGAGATTGGCGGATGGGAACTTACTACTTCAGGCGGTTTTGTGGGAAGAATTCCTAATGATACTATTATTGAAGCAAAAGATTATATGGTATTGACGGTTGACAGGGATGATAATTTAGAATTTATGCTGGACCCTGATGTGAAACTAGGCGCTAGGTTTGGGACAGGAATTGACAACATAGCTTTTAAGAATACTTGGCCCGGAGTTGACCTTGATAAGCACGTTCGGGCGCTTCAACTTTCTACTTCCCCGGTAAATATTGCAGAAAATGTTTTAGGAGATACAATTGTTCTTAGGGGCGGTATCTTTGAAGATTCCCCGATTATTCCTAAACAGTGGGAAGATTCTGGAATTCCTACGGGCGTGGATAACAATACCTTAACTGAAGTTACCAAAACTTGGGATGTTGACCAATGGAAAGGCGCAACTATTACGGCTAATATGACAGTTAATACGACAAGTGGTGGGGCTGAACTACGACAGATTACACGACAGATTATAAGTAATACTTCAAATAAAATAACTATAAATACCAAGTGGGCTTGGGATGGGGATCTCATTAGCATTTCAGTGCCATCCAACTATTACATATTCTTTCCACTTAAGGCTGTTACATTGTGGAAAGGCCCATTGGCTGACAGAAAAATCGTGGCGCAGGTCAATTATCGGGCAAAGGATATAAATCAGGTCTGTTATATTCAAAATATTCCGGGAGTTGACACTATTACTCCTGTGTATGGATTTATAGCTCTGGAGAAAAATGACCCGACTGCTATTTATGATTTGGATGGCGATGGAGTAGATGATTTTTGGCATCTTAATAATGCTGATTCGGAAGTGCCAAGTATTAAAGGCGGAACTCCGGGTGGGGAAAATAGCATATATAACAAAGCCTTGGATGTTAATATGGAAATACGAAATTTGCCGTTTGCTACAATAGGGGATATAAAGGAAGTAAGCATATGCGATACTACGAATGAATGGTCTCGTTTAGGTTATTTATCTAATAGCAACAATGACTATATAGATGAAATCAGAGCGCTTGCCGATAAAATTACAGTATCTGCGAAGAGATTGGAAGCGGAGAATTCTACATATTATTCTGGGGTGGGATGGGATCCTGAACAACCAGCTGGTGATACATTTTTGACACCCTTTTATTCTATTTCCGCTCTGGGTGGTAGTCCTGGTATTTGGACATGGGGTATAAATCAGCGAATTAATCCTGATACCGGTATTTATACTCTCTATATTTCAGGCAAAGTGTCCAGACATAGCATTGATGTTTCAGATACAATGCTGGTAACAGTGACAACAGGAGTTGAGCCATCCGGCGAAACCAGAGTTGTGTCTTTTTCAGAAGATAATATTGCCTGTTTTGGGCAGATAACTATCGGAGGAAAAATCCCTAGCGGAAGTGATGGTGAATTTCTCCAGTTGGAGATTGCCCCGCCTGATACTGATGTCATTTCTCTTTATTTTGACGCTGCCATTTTAGCTCCTGAATACAAAACCTACGGAGTAATAAACATTAACACGGCTGATACAGTGGTGTTGCAGGCATTGCCGGGAATAGATAAAGATATTGCTGATTCTATAGTAGCTCATAGAAAGAATAATAGCCCATTCCACACCATCGGGGAAATTTTGGATGTAGAAGGTAGCTCCGGTCATAAGGCTATTGATTTAAATACTTTCTCCAAAATCTCAAATCTCATAACAACCAAATCCAAAGTTTTCACGATAATATCGCAGGGGCAGGCGCTTAGAGAAAGCGATAATGGAACTGTTAGTCATGATCATAAAACATACGAGATTTTAGGCGAGAAGAAATATATAGTGGTAATGGAGAGATAGTAGTAAAATGTAAAAGTAAAAATTAAAAGATTATGAATAACAGATTAATAAAAAACAAATTCTTCAGGGAAAATTTAATACTTGTTATTATCCTTGCGCTTCTTTTCCCTTCATACGCATTTTCAGACGCGTGGGTAGCAGATACAGGTAATGAGCAAGTAAGCCGTCTTTACAAAGAAGGCCACGCACCGACTGTTATAAGTGTAGCAGGAGACCCTAAAGAAGACGTAAGTTTAACAGATAGTGAAATAAGAGTTAACACTAATCCCACAGCTTTATTCTATCCGGGTTTAAAATTAAGTTTCGGAGATGATAGAAAAAATGTTTATGAGATTCAGAGCATAAAATTTGATGGTGATGGTCAGGATTCTTGGATTGTAGAATTCTATAATTTTAATAACAAAACCGAGGATGTAACAGATTCTCCTATCTATATGGAGCTAGTGAGAGCAGGGGGATTTGCCGAACCGGTTGCCGTTTCTGCCAATCAAAGCAATGAGAGAGTATGGATAACAGATAAATCAGATGAAGATTCGTCAGTTACCCAACTCGCCAGTGAGGGCAGGATAGAACCTCCCGATACTGCAATAGTAACGCCTTATTATTACAGTAGTTTTGATGCCGGCGATACCATGTTCAACCTTTACAGCGAAGATACCGGCATTCTGCCGGGAATGAAAATAGATTTTAAGAGCGATAACCGAGCTAAAACCAACACCTATGTTTTAGAAATAAAAGATATAGATAAAACAACCAATCCCAATATTCTTACCACTATCTCTGGCTTGCCAGCCGACCATTCTATTATTGGTCAAGATACCGCACTCATTCATATAGACAGGTTCAGAGACAAAACATCCGTTTCTCCTCAAGATGTATCTGCCAATTCTATTTCTGATAGAACCAATACTGAATACGATACAGCTTGGGCTGCTAATACAGGAGATGGTTCAGTAGTTAAATATGAAAAATGGAATTTCAGGAAAAAACTCAGCATAGACTATACCAAGATAGATGCAAATTTAGAGAATTTCCCGCTGTGTGTGAAACTTGATTCTTCCCGCATCGATTACAATAATACAAAAGATGCTGGTGCAGATATAAGATTCACTGATTCCGAAGGCAATCCATTAAAATACGAAATAGAAAAATGGGATAAAGGTAGCAATTCTGTAGTCTGGGTAAAAGTGCCGGAGATAAGCTCAGCAGATACTACTATTATATATATGTATTACGGCAATCCTAGTGCTCAAGATGCACAAGATACGGAAAATGTGTGGGATTCTAATTATATGATGGTTCAGCATTTGGAGGAAGATTCTTCTGATACTCGATATGATTCAACCTTTAACAGTAACGATGGCACGCCTTTGGGTTCCATTAGCAAAGATACTGCAGCGCAAATAGACGGAGCCGATGAGTTTACATCCGGAGATTCTATCATTGTGCCTGATTCCTCCAGTTTAGCTATTACCGGAAATATTACAATTTCGTTATGGGTTAAAGTTACAGATTTTGTAGGATACAGAGGTTTAGTTGGTAAGACCAAGAATGACATACCTGCGCCATATGATTACTATTTGGACGACGGTATTCCGTCATTCTCCGGTGGCAGTGGTGTTGTATCTGATTCCGTTCCGGCAACGAGTAGCCCTTCTTTTGGTTGGCAATATTTAGCAGTTAGGATGTCGGGAACAGAAGTAACCCATTATTTAAACGGAACCCCAAACGGCACAGGAACAATATCAGCATACATAAGAGATGCAAACAAAACACTTAGAATAGGTTCAAGCATGGAAGGCACGATTGATGAAGTCCGCATTTCCAATATAGCCCGTTCTTCTGCTTGGATTAAAGCATCTTATTATTCAGAGTGCGATACTCCTTCTGCCCATCTCGTCACTTTTGGCGATGAAGAAAATATTCGTTATGCGGGTGTTTCGAAAGTAAAAGTTTTTAATTCTCCTAAGTCTATCTCTGTCAATTCTTCAAATGGAGAGGCATGGGTAGCTACTCCCGAACCAAATCTCAAACTGTATGGTGGATCTTATGCATCGTCTGGTTCGAATAGGGCCAAGGTATATCGTTACGATGGGGGTAGTACCTGGACAGATTTAGGTAAGTTCACTCCATTCGGTAATCCCGGTAGTAGTGCATATTGCTTAGCAGTTTATAATAACAAACTGTATGTTGGAACAGCTGATCAGGCGAGCGTATTTTATTACGATGGTAGCACTTGGAAAGATACATGGTTGGGAGGGTCATCGGTATATTCATTAGTAGTTTATGATGGCAAACTATATGCCGGAACAGATAGTTCGAATGGGGCCAGAGTATATCGTTACGATGGGGGGCACAGCTGGACAGATGTGGGTAGATTAGGTTCCGATGAGGATGTACTTTCCTTAGCAGTTTATAATGACCAACTATATGCTGGAACATATCCATCCGGGGGTGTATATCGTTATGATGGTGGGACTACGTGGGAACCTGTAGGCGGATTAGGTAATCATGTGTTTTCATTGGCAGTTTATGATGACGGGGTTTATGGTGAGAAACTGTATGCTGGAACATATCCGTCTGGACATGTATATCGTTACGATGGTCCTATTACTAGTGGCGGTGGCGGTTATAAGTGGACAGATTTAGGTCATTTAGGCCCCTTAATTCCTCCCTTAGGTGCCAATACATCTGTAGATTCCTTAATAGTTTATAATGGCAAACTGTATGGCGGGACATCTCCGTCCGGACATGTATATCGTTATGATGGTCTTGATAGTGAAAAGCATGGGATATGGTCAGATTTAGGACAGTTAGGTTCCAATGATACTGTTACGTCCTTAGCAGTTTATAATGGCAAACTGCATGCTGGAACATCTCCATCCGGGCATGTATATCGTTATAACGGTCCTAATAATTGGACAGATTTAGGTCAGCTAGACACCAAGCAGGGTGTATATTCCTTAGCAGTTTATGATGAAACGCTGCATTATGATGAAACAACTCCAAGTTACGCTCCGGCAGTGGTTAAACTATCCAAAGATGGATATAAAACTATCAACGCTACCATAAACCAATATCATTCCATAGGAACTGCTACCATAACCCTTACCGATACATCAGAACTGGATACCGGTATAAATATAAGTTTTGGTAATAATCTTACTGATGTCTACATGATAGGAGGTATTGAATCAGATACCCAGATTGTGATAGCTTCTCCTTTGAAAGAATCTTTAGGTGCGCAATCCCAATGGTTTCCTATCCCCTGGCTTCTTGAGCGGGGTAACGGAGAGGCTTCTTCTCCTCAAATAGCAATAAGTGGTACTAATGCAGTATCAGTATGGCAGCAGAATGACGGCGCTGCAAATAGCATCTATTCCAACTATTCTATTGATGGCGGAACAAGCTGGGGTGATAGTCAACTTCTCGAGCTAGGTTCTGAAGAAGCCGATTCTCCTCAAATAGCAATGAGTGGCAGTACTGCAGTAGCGGTTTGGCAACAAAGTGACGGCGCTGCAAATAGCATCTATTCCAACTACTCAACCGATGGCGGAGCAACTTGGCATGATAGTCAGATTCTTGAAGGGACACATGGCAAATGGCAATACAGAAAACCTATTTTTATAGACCACACCAAAATAGATACAGACTTAACCGATTTCCCATTATGTGTAGAACTTAATCCAACCCGTATAGATTACAGCAATACTCAAGATTCCGGTCAAGACATAAGGTTTGTTAGTTCTGAAGACACCCCGTTGAAATATGAAATAGAGAAATGGGACGAGACCGATACCTCAACAATTTGGGTAAAAATTCCCAAAGTAAGTTCAACGGATTCTACTATTATATATATGTATTACGGCAATCCTGATGCTACAGATGCGCAGGATGCAGCCAATGTCTGGGATTCTAATTTCAAGTTAGTTACCCATATGAAAGATGACCCAAATGTATCTTCCATTAAAGACTCTACAACATATGCAAATAACGGTACTAAAACATCAGCTAATAAGCCGATAGAAACAGCTGGAGAAATTTCCAAAGCACAAAATTTTCTTGAAGATCCTGTAGTAGTGCAGGCAAGCACTGTGATAGGGACAAGCACTATATCAAGTGCAACACAGTATCCCAACCAGCGTAAAACTTTCTATGCTGCAGGTCTACATTGGGTTTGGTATGTTGATGGAACAAACTTTGGCTATAGGACAAGCGCAGACGGAGCGACTTGGAGCAGTTTTACGAGTGTTGGGGCGGTTAATGGAGGTGCTGCTTACGGTTACAGCGGTTCAGCCTGTTTCGACGGCACCTATGTTCACTACGTTCGATTTACTTATCCTACGGGCACGAATTATATCTATTATCGCAGGGGAACGCCTGTTAGTGACGGTTCAATAACTTGGAACGCCGCGGAACAACTTGTAATAACCAATCCAGGAAATTACAATTATCTTGCTCCTATGATTGCAATTGACAGCAATGGGTACGCTTGGATAGGGATGTATCGTTCTGTTTCAGCGGCAAGCACCACATACCTTCCATTAGTATTCAAAAATGCGAATAACAACGGCACTTGGAGCACCGCAAGCGGTTTTCCTTACGCACTTTCAGCAACTAATGATACTACTTGGAGAGTTTCAATCCTGCCTCTGACAGGTGGAAAAGTTTATGCAATCTATTCCAGAGATGGCCAGCCTGGTAAAGGTAAACTCTGGAACGGCTCTACTTGGGGTTCGGAAGAAACGACGATGGCAGACGCAGAACTTGGTTATGGTCATTCCGCAGTGGCAAACGGTGATGATATATATCTCGTCTATTTGAACAATACTTTAGCAACAGGAATAATGTACAACAAGCGTATTGGCAGTACTGGATTGTGGGGAACTGAGGCGGCGGTGCAGGCAAGTGCAGCTACTGCGATGGTGCCTGTATTGAGCATGGACCCCGCTACAAACAATCTGTACTGCTTTTGGGCAGGGGCACCGACTGCAGTCCATATCTATTACAAAAAATGCGTGAATGGAACTTGGGATACCAACCCGACAGATACAAACTGGAGTGTTAGTGGGCAACCTATGCAATCTTACGAATCTGGTGGCGATTTATATGAAACCTTTTACGGGGCGACTACTTGGAAATCACAATCCTTTATATCGACGATTAATGACAACCTGTTTCGGGTAGAATTCTATCTTCAGCGTGGTGCGGGTACAAACAATGTACCAATCACAGTAAAAATATACGCCGCCGATGCGCAGAATAAACCGACAGGTTCTGCTTTATACACAGGGACAATTTCGAGTTTTACGCCTGGCGGAGGCGCTGCATGGAGGACTCACATTCTAACTACACCGTTGAGCGTTCTTGCGGGCCAAAAATACTGTCTGGTGCTTGGTGCACCAACCGGGACGGCAGCACAATATTATCAGTGGTATGTCGACAGCACTTCACCGACTTATACCGACGGGAACTGGGCATTCAGTGCGGATACTGAATTAACTTGGACTGCAGATATAAACAAAGACGGTTATTTTAGGGCGTTATTTGAATCCAGTTTTCCGAGCAACGATACCCTTTCATGTTTCTACCAGTCATATAGTTCTAAGATCGGGGTGGAATACATGACTCGAGGGGCAACTCCATACAACGTGAAGTTCGGTTTTCTACAGCTACCATCTACTGTAAAAGTAAATATGGGAAGTAATGCGAGTTTAAATCTTAATACGGCAGGAACCTTAGAAGCTTGGGTTAGCGATACCGGAACTACTAATAGCAACATGTATATTGTAGGAACCGAAGATATCACTACCGACACGAATGGTTACAGTTTGAGTGCTCATCAGAACAGAATACTTTTCGAAATAGCAGATACTACTCTCTCTAATAAGGTTGATGTTACACCATCTCTGGGAACTACTTGGCATAACATTGTAGGAACTTGGAATGGGACTAATTTAAAACTATATCAGGACGGAACAAATATTGGCACTGCAGTTCAAACATTAAACCCTAATCCTATCTCGGCTTCGGGCCTTTGGATAGGGGCAGACCCTCAAAACGCTTTTAAACGAAATTTTAGCGGCACAATAGACGAAGTCCGCATTTCCGATGTAGCACGTTCCTCTGCCTGGATAAAAGCCCAGTACAACTCTATGATAGATAATCTTATTACTTTTGGGAATGCGGAGGAAACAGCAACAACATTGGGACCTATACCATCTCTTGACATAGCAATGGATGGGAACAAAGTAGTAGTAGTATGGCAGCAGAATAGTAGTACTTATTACAACTATTCTATTAATGGCGGAACAAGCTGGTATTGGGGTGGTAGTCAACTTCTTGGGCAGGGTAATGATGCGGCTTTGTCTCCTCAAGTAGCGATGAGTGGAAATAATGCGGCAGCAGTATGGCAGGGATCTGAGGGATGGATGACTTTAGGAGGATTTTATTATCCCTATGGTATTTCTTACGATTCTTCCACGGGTTATATCTATGTAGCAGATACCGTCAATCATCGCATAGTCAAAACCAAAATGGATGGCACCGGCTGGACTGCTTATGGTTCATATGGTAGCGGTGCTGGACAGTTTAGTGGTCCCGAGGGTATTTCTTACGATTCTTCCACAGGATATATCTATGTTCTGGATTCTGGCAATGACCGCATAGTCAAGACAAAGATGGACGGTACCGGCTGGACTACATTAGGAGGATTTACTTCTTATATCGAAGGAGGTATTTCTTACGATTCTTCCACGGGATATATCTATGTGGCGGATACCGATAATAGTCGCATAATCAAGACCAAAATAGATGGTACCGGCTGGACTACATTAGGAGGATTTGCTTATCCCTATGGTATTTCTTACGATTCTTCCACGGGATATATCTATGTGTCGGATGAGGGAAATAGCTCTATAGTCAAAACCAAAATAGACGGAAGCGGCTGGACTATATTAGGAGGATTTAGTTGGCCCACTGGTATTTCTTACGATTCTTCCACAGGATATATCTATGTGACGGATATCGATAATAGTTGCATAATTAAGACCAAAATAGATGGCACCGGCTGGACTACTTATGGCTCGGCAGGTAGCGGTGCTGGGCAGTTTAGTGGTCCCGAGGGTATTTCTTACGATTCTTCCACGGGCTATATCTATGTGGCGGATACTGGAAATAGCCGCATAGTCAAAACGAAGGGAACAGGCATAGGTGGAGGTAATATTGTTTCCAGTTATTCTATTAATAGCGGAGCGAGCTGGAGTGATAGTCAACTTCTCGAGATGGGTTCTGAAGAAGCTGATTCTCCTCAAATAGCAATGAGTGGAAATAATGCAGTAGCAGTATGGCAGCAAAGTAGTAGTGTTTATTCCAATTACTCAAGTGATGGCGGAGCAACTTGGGGTGATAGTCAGCTTCTTGAGCAGGGTAATGGTGGTGCTTCTTCTCCTCAAATAGCAATAAACAGTGATACTGCAGTAGCAGTATGGCAGCAGTATGATGGTCCTGTCTATAGTATTTATTCCAATTACTCAAGTGATGGCGGAGCAACTTGGCATGATAGTCAGCTTCTTGAGATGGATAATGATTGGGCTTTTTCTCCTCAAATAGCAATAAACAGTGATACTGCAGTAGCAGTATGGAAGCAGTATGACGGCACTGCAAATAGTATTTATTTCAATTACTCAAGTGATGGCGGAGCAACTTGGCATGATAGTCAGCTTATCGAGCAGGATAATGGTGAAGCTTCTTCTCCTCAAGTAGCGATGAGTGGAAATAATGCGGTAGCGGTATGGCAGCAGGATGACGGCGATACAAATAGCATTTTTGCCTATAACATTTTTCTCAATCAGCCTAGTTTTGTCACTCCATCATTTACTATTCCCGTAGGCAGAGAACTTGCGCGTATAGACGGATTTTTAAATCCCATATCAGTATCTGTTAATTCCAATTCCGGTGATTGTTGGGTGGCTGATGACGACCCTAATACTGATACTGATGATACTGTTGTCTGGATAAAGGGTAATATTGGCGAGGCAGATATAACTACAGCCGGATATGATATAACCAATGATGTTGGTTCTCACAAAATAATAAAAGGCTTTAATAATCCCGTTTCCGTGGCTGTTGACCCTGTTTCAGGTGATTGCTGGGTTGCCTGTCAGGGCGAAGATGGCGGAGATTCATACATAGTAAGATTGGATAAAGAAATAACTAATGGATATGATATCAGCGGTTCAGGCAATCTGCACACTAAAATCTACGGATTTTCTTCACCTACCTCAGTATCGGTGGACCCATCAACCGGCGAATGCTGGGTAGTTGACAGCGGCGATAGCCAGATAGTCAGATTAGCTCCAGAAGGGCATAGATATACGGGATACACAGTATTGGGTAGTTATGCGATAAGTGATACTGAAATTACTTTAGCAAACCCAACTACTGGTACAAGTGATACCGACCTTTATCGTCCTTTAAAGGTAAGTTTTGGAAGTTTCACTACTGATATAGAACCGGTTTATGAATTAAAAAGTGTGAGTTACCCCAGTGCAGATACTACTATAATTGAACTTGCTTCCGGTTTGGAAGCAGTGGTGTCTGGCGGTGCCGGAGTATATAAAGAACTGGCAAGAGTAGGTGGTGTCTCTTCTCCTAAAGATGTCTCAGCTTTCAGAGGCCCTGATTTAGGTCAAGGCCTACATCCTTGGGGTTTACAAATAAGAGAATTGTATGTGGTTGATAAAGACAAGATTCCTGTTGACCAAGATGACGGTTGGGAACCTTTCCCTGCTATGGCACCTGTCCACGATGCTACACCGCAGTTTAGATGGAAATATCTCGATGTGGACGGCAGTGGTTTGCCGTTAAAGTCATATCAAATTCAGATTTATACTATTAATAAAGAGGGTGGCAATCATTTTGTACCAGTTTGGGATTCTGACATACAAGTAATTCAACCGGGAATTGATATTATGCCGGGGCAATGGATATATACCGATTGGGATAAGGTATCAGGCACTACCAAAGAAAACGATTCAACAAGTATTTATAGCGCTGACCATTATTCACCGCCATTTGATCTTGATGACTGTCCTGACCTATCACAAATCTTTGATGATGTTACTGATACTAGTACAGGCGACCACACTTTCTATGTTCAGCTAACGGTAAAAAATAAGAATGATGTCGAAGATACTTATCCGGAACTTATATCGGATGCTTTGAATAGCTACAGCCCTATAACATTCACACTTGATAGAACCCCGCCCGGCGCATATTTAGTATGCGGAACAGGAACACAGGAATCGGGGAAACAGGTAAATGTGCCTGCAACAACAAAAGGCCCTATAAAAATTAATAACGGAGATTCTATTGCCAATTATCTACAGACCGACAACTATTATTGGGATGAAGTGTGTGTAGAATGGGATGGTGGGAATACGGAAATTGTCCAAACCGATTCACCATGGATACCTACCAAAGACGTAACTGTAAGAGTAAAGGTGAAAGATAGGAATAATGAGAATCTCGCTGAAGTCGGTGACCCATCACACAAAGGACACAATCCTGCTACCATCGAATTTGACGAGAAAGACACAGACTGTTCGGGGATATCAATTAATAAAGGCAGTGCACAGTATAGATACAGCCTTGCTACGTCTCCTGAACCGCGTGTTTGGAGCCAATGGCAGGACTGTAGTGAAATCCGATTATATGATGAAACTATTCTTCCTTATCATGTAGGAAACGTGATAAAAGAGACAGACGAAACAAGAAATACTTTTGTGTGGTTATATGCAAATGTAAAATTTGATAACGGCGATACAAATCTAATACAGTTTAGAATAAAAGATGAAGGAAATTTGGAAGTTAAAAAGGATTTAAATGATACAACAACAGTATGGATTACACCTAATATGGGCTATTCGCATGCCGATACAGAGTCTGTGGAAATAGTAACAGGTCATCCTGTAGAATTCCAGGTGGCAAGTAATACTTACGGCTATTCGATACAAATTAATGCGGATGTACCACAAGTCATACTTACTCAATATCCGTCAAACCCGTTCCCGCACACATATGCTTCGTTTAGATGGACTAAGATTGATACGACTGAATGCAGATACAAAAGTAAGTTGGAACATTGGACTGGAACTGTGTGGACAACTGATTATGATCCCTCTTATTATGACCCTTCCAATGATATTGGTGATTGGAGTTTGGTACCTGGGACGACTGATGCAACTTCCACTTCTTTTGAAAATTTAACAGTGGGAACATGGTACAGATTCTTGGTGAAGGCAAAAGACCAGAATGGAAGTTCATGTGTCCAGAGTCTTGTTCCTCGAAGAGTTTCCGCTGATGTCATCTGGGTCTGGTATGTATCTCCCGAAGTTCCTGATACTATTATTACTTATGGCCCGTCAGATCAGACATCCGGAGATGTTACTTTTAGATTTACAGGAGTAGGTGGAATGCCGCCTTATGAATATAGACATTACTTAATAGGAAAAGACTCCGGTTGGACTGGTTGGGTTCCGTTAGATAATAGTGCAAGTTATTTAGGGTTAAAAGAAGGAACTTATATATTTGAAGTGCAAGCTAGAGAACAAAATAATCATAATAATTTTGACCAGACACCTGCACGAAAAATATTTACTGTAGTTGACCCGAATCATCCGCCGTATTCGACGGTTTCTCCTGATAATCTTTATAAGTATTTTAGGGAGATTGGGGAATAAGTTAATAAATTCAAAATTTAAAATTTAAGATTAAAGATTCTTCAATGATCAAACTTGAATCTGTAATTTTCAATCTTTAATGAATGTAGTTCACACCTTGACCTAACTTGCCAATATTTGTTAATATTGATATATTCACGTGATTTGTTCTAAATTAATATAATATAAGAAAAATGCCCAAAAGAAGAGCTAAATCAGGTATAGGAATAGAAATCAGGGATGACCGCATAAATTTAGCAAAACTTGCCCAAGGCCCTAATGGCGTGGTTTTGGTTGGGGCAAGGTCAATAAAACTTCCTTTAGGTAATAAAGAAGACGATAAAAAATTATTAGCTGCTAATATAATTAAAATTTTTGAAGGATTGGCTTCTGCCAAAGATGAGATTTCTTTAGGTGTTGGTGGGCAGATAAGTTTTGTAAGAAAAGTGAAACTTCCCCCGGTATCCTATTCCAAATTAAAACAAGTAATATCTTTTGAAGTTCAACAGCAGGTACCTTTCTCTTTAAATGAAGTTATATGGGACTATCAAGTAGTTTCTCCTGTTAGTAAAGTCCCGGGCCCCGTAATAGTACTAATGGCAGCAATAAAACAAAGTTTTGTGGAAGATTTGCTCAAAGTTTTGCAGAATTCCATAAATAAAATTCCTGACGTTGTAGACACTTCATCACTTGCTTTGCATAACTGTCTTGTTTTTAATGATTTGTTACCTAAGGAAAAAGTTGGAATTTTAGTGAATTTCGGGTTTAGTTATACTGACGTCTCTATTGAAAATAAGGGAGAAATGGCATTTACCAGAGCAGTGCCTATAGGTAAGAAGAATATACTTAAGAAAATCGCCGAGTCAAAAGGAGTGGATATTGAAAAAGCTGAAGAAATTCTTGAAAAGTATGCCCGCTCCGACGTAACGTCGGAAGCAGGCGTGAAAGATATTTCTCCTTTAATTCTTTCTGTTTGGGAAGATTTAGTAGCAGAAATTAAGAGGACTACAAATTACTATTTATCTCAAGTAGAAAAAGTAACTCACTTTCAATATATATACATATCGGGTGAATTTCCCCAAGATGTTAATCTTATAAACCTCCTGCAAAATTCGTTCAGAGTTGAAGTGAAAGAAATTAACCCGTTTAATAAAATAGCTTATGACCCTGCTAAGCTAACCGATAGTGCAAGTAATTTTTGTGTTGTTACTGGATTAGCTCTTAGGGCATTGAAGCATTTTTCAATTGAGATAAATCTATTGCCTCCGAAACTACTAAGCAAGAGACAGTTGGCGGATAAAAGGTTATACTTTATTTCTTCTTTTGTTATGATATTTTTGATAGGTTGGATCATATTGGTTTTGGGTACAAGAAGCTATAATTTAACAAAAGAAAAAATTGATATGATTGAGCCGATTCTTAAAAATTACAAGCCCTATGTGTCTAAGGCTGAAGAATTGAAGAATGAGAGACAACAGATTATCAGTAAATTTCAAAATATTGAAGTGATTCTAAAACAAAAATCGCAGTTGTCCAAAATACTTCTTGAGATTTCTAAACTTACTCCTTCAAGTATATCTATAACGGAGATAACTACAGGAGCATTGGAAACAGGGAGAGAAACAACAGGAGTAAGAGGTGCTGTTAGAACAAATCCAAGCGAAGATAGAAGAGTGCCCGCAATGAATACCGAAGGAAATTCTAAGGGTGTTCCTATTGACCCCAGAACTATGCCAACTGGAGGAAAAAATCCGAATACGGGAACTCCCTTACCAGAAGGAAATGGAAACATATTATTAACAGATAAAATATCTTTAAGTGGGACTACTGCTTCTTATCCTACGGTTGATGAGTATATTAACAAGTTAAAGACTTCACCTTTATTTAAAACTGTAGGAATAACTTCTGTAGTATCTACATCAGATAGCTCGGGAGGTCGATCTGCTACAACAGAAGGAATTAGGGGACCGGTCAAAGGAGCCAGAGGGACTACATCAGCAGCAGAAGCAACAGTTGATAAAGAAGAAGAAGTTAAATTTACACTTGAAATAGTTATTGGGAAGTGACTATGTTAAAACAAGGATTGCCATATATAATAACCTTGCTTATTATAGTCTTATTATTTTCTTTGTTTGGATATTTATTATTAAAAAATAACAATGAAACTAATAAAATGCTTAAAGAAAAAGAGAGTACGCTTCAACAAATTTATTCCGCAGGCAATCTTCCTTCCGACGAATTGATTAGTGCCATGGAAAAAGACAACATTGTATTAGCAGATAAATATAAAAAAATTAGAGAGAGTTTACCTGTGGCAAAAGAGTCATCTATTCCGGAAGGTGTTAATTTATCTCTGTTTTTTATGGAAGAATTAAAAAATACAAAAGAGCGGATTGGAACTAAAGCTAAAGAAAAAGGAATCGAAATTACTACTGAAGGTTTAGGATTAGATAATAGTCTACCGACCGACCAAGGAGCACCCCAACTAATAAAAAATCTATACCTTACTGAAATGATTGTTAATTTGTTAATTGATACAGGAGTGAGTTCAATAGACAGTATAGGGTTGGGGGAAATAACGAAAACAGACATGTATGAGGAGATACCATTAATCCTGAGTGTGAAATGCGATATCCTTTCTTTAGCAAAACTTTTATTTACATTGGAAAATACCGACCAGGGATTTTTTATAGTAAAGAACTTTTCCCTCTCGTCGATAATAGAAGGCAAAGAAATGACAGGAATATCTGATGCTTCAATGGATCCTCGGGCAGGACGTTTTCAAGATCAAACCAGATCGGAAACATTGGGAACTGTTAAAACTGGATCTGTAGGGGGAAAAAAGATACAGGTACAATTAAGACTATCCGTAATCAGATGGGGGAAATCGTGATATATTATTTCCTTTATTAAGAATAAAGACCAAGTTGAAAAAATAATGTCTAATAAACTATTAGTGTGGATTAAAGAAAATTATGAAAAATTAGTTCTTGGTCTCCTTTTAGTTATATTGATAATTACAGCAGTCCGTTTATTTTCTGGGGTAGATAGAAACAAGGCAATTGAGGATTTCAAAATAAAAATACAACCAACTGGAGGGACAACTCTTAATCCCCCTCCTCCTTATGAACCGAACTTTGGTACCTACTTAATTAAGAAAGATTTTTCACAATACCAGCCATTAATTGATAAAAACATGTTTTTTCCAACGGATGTTAAAAAATCAGGGTCGGCTACATCTCAGATGAATTTGGGATGTACTGGAGTAGTTTCTGATGCCGAAGGTATTCTTACCGCTACTTTTGGAAATTCTCAAACAGGCAATACTTATAAAGCTAAAGTCGGCGACAAGGTGGAGAATTTTACAGTGGTGTCTATTACTCGGGATGTTGTTATACTTAGTGACGAAGTGAAGCAATATCGATTGATACCTTCGATTGTAATAATGCCTTTCAAATTAACAGGTATTATGCCTATAGAGAAAGGGTTTCAAGCAATGTTGCAAAACGATAGTACAAAAAAGACCTATTTTGCAAACGCAGGAGATGAAGTTGAAGGTTGGAAGATATTGAGTATTGATGAAAATAAAGTTATAATCTCCAGATCAGATTCTGGTAAATACGAATTGAAGAGTGGGGGCGAGTCCCAACGTATAAAAGAATGAACTTTAAAAAAACGTTTTTGATAATTTTATTTTTATTTGTTTTGTCTGGGTTATTTCCAGTAATAAATATTTATTGTAATAATTCAGATAACGGTATTAGTTCTGAAGAAATATCGTTAATCCGTAATTTTGAAGAACAAACAAAAAAGTCTATTGAAGCAGCAAATCTATTTATCAAAAACAAGGAACCAGATAAAGCCAAGAAAGAATTAGAAAACACTTTGAATTTGGTAAACGAGCAAATTTCTTCATATGGAAATAAAGCGCAGAACCTCGTTTCTGAAGATAAAAACAATAGTGCTAAAATCTATTACCGAGAAGCATCTTCTCTTGGGAAAATATCTATTAAAATTTCCCAATCTTTAAAAGAAATAGCAATACTTCAAGAGAAAAATGAAGGTAAAAAATCTAAAGAAGAATCTGAAAATTATATCATGCAAGGATTTGAATATTTAAAATCAAGTAATCTTGATGGGGCAGAATCCAGTTTTAATAAAGCGCTTGATATTTTTCCAGATAATCGTAAAGCTAAAGATGGACTTGTACGAGTAGGCAATGCACGCCGCCGCATGAATGCTGAACACATATCGAACCTTTTAGAAGAAGCAAGCAATAATATTAATATGGAGGCATTTGATGAAGCAGAGAAAGGATTAAAGGAAGTATTGACACTACAACCCGACAACAGTAAAGCTCAGGGTTACTTAGAGAAGATTGAAAAATTAAGACAGGCAAAAGAAGATAAAGATTTACTTGCAAATATTGATAGTAAAATAGAAGAAGGAAAAAACAATCTCAAGATGGGCAGGTTTGAAGAAGCAGAAACTGGTCTTAATGAAGCTCTTAAACTTTTGTTACCCCAGGAGAAAAAGAGAAGGGGGGAAATAGAATCATTACTTGCTTCTGTCCCTGAATTGAAACAAAAATATCAGGCAGGCGCAAACCTTGGAAGAATAGAAAATATTGTATCCGAAGCAAAACAACAGATTGAAGAGAACAAGTTGGGCGAATTAATAAAACGGGGAAAAGAATACCTAACTGCAAATAATTTTGAAGAAGCTAAGAAAAAATTTTTAGAGGCGTTACAAATTAGACCAGGGAATGAACTTGTACTGCAGTATTTATCTGAAACCGAACAAGCAAAAAAGGATTATGAGAGTAAAGGAGTTATAGAAGGATTAATAACTGAAGGTAAAAAATATTTAGAAGCAGAACAGTTGGATAAAGCAGATGCAATTTTCAGAAAAGCGTTGAAAATAGCTTCATCAGGAGATAAGCAAACTGAGATTCAAACTCTTCTGGATGACATTGATAAGACAAAACAAAATATATATAATAGAAAGCTCCAACAACAAGCGGATGTATATATAGCTAGCGGCGTAGATAATTTTAATAAGAATCAATATGCTAAAGCAAGAACTAATTTTGAAAAGGCATTATCTGTTAAACCGGATTATTCTGAAGCCGAAGAATGGTTAAAACGGCTTGATAAATCCCAAGAAGAAGCTAATCAGTCCAGATTGCAGACAATGATGACAGAAGGTAAAGAGTATTTGAAAGATAATAAATTTGACTTAGCTAAAGCAAAGTTTGAAGAAGTATTAAATTTGAATCCAACGTATTCGGAAGCACTTTCTTCTCTTGATTTGGTGGAAAAAGCAAGAGACGAGTATAAAAACAAACAACAATTTGATAAGGTAAAGGTAGTAATAGATAATGGAATGAAATATTTAGCAGAAGGACAATTTGATAAAGCAGAATCAATTTTCAAGGATGCGGTGGGAATGGCTTCTCCCCAGATAAAGGAACAAGTAGTAAAAACTATAGAAAGCGATGTAAACTCTTTTATTCACAAGAATGATTTACCAAGAAGAGTTGAATTGCAATCTCAGGAAAGTCATCAATTCATAGAGAGTAATAACATAAAAGAAGATAGTGCAAAAATGAAGGTAACTGAAGAACTTGGAAACAGCGAATTAGAAAAGAGCATAACCCAGTTAATGGAACAAATTAAAAATAAAATAAATGAAAGTGAGAAAATCTTGGAAAGGGAGAATTGAAGAATGAATATCCTAAAAAATAAAAGATTTGTGGGGTGTTTTCTTGTACTTCTGATGTTTTCAGGTACAATTTATGTCTATGCACAAGAAGAGACAAAACAGCAGTCTGAAACTGAAAACCTGGAACAGGTGAAAAATCTTTTGGATGAAGGTTTTGAATATTTACAGTTGAATGCATTTGAACAAGCTAAGTCAAAATTTGAAGAAGCTTTGAAAATCGCACCTGCGGGAATGACAGAGGAAATTAAGGGCATAATAGCTCGCAGCGATGAGATGGCCAATAAAAAGAAAGCATTGACAGAAGATACAATAATTAAAGGTGAAGAAGAATCCAAGAAGACAGCAGAATTGAAACAAAACATTATTCAATTTGAAAAGGAACAGAAAAAGAAAACATATATAGATAAAGGTACCTCCTATTATGAACAGGAGAAATATGAAGAAGCGCTTTTTGAGTTTAATAAAATCCTTGTAATTAATCCCAAGGACAAAGATGCTATTGCATATATAGAAAAAACCCAAATTGCAATGGAGAAATCCAAGAAGAACGCAGACATCAAAGAAACATTAGAAAGAACAGGACAAATGAGAGAATATTGGGATAATGCTAAAAGATACTATCGCAGTAAACAATATGACGAATCTATTAATGAACTCAAAAAAATACTTGCTATAAATCCCACAGATACAGAAGCAATAAAGTATATGGAGCTTGCAGAAGAAATGAAATTGTTTGGAGCGAAAACAGATAATGCCGAGAAACTAGAAAATATGGTAAATAAAGGGAAGGAATATTTAAGAGATAAAGAATACGATAAGGCAATTGAAATATGGGGACAAGTTTTAAAAGAAAAAGAGGATTACCCAGGTATAGAAATACTTATTTCTCAAGCAGAAGTTTCTAAGGCAAAAGCAGAACGTATAGTCGATGTAGAAAAAGAGAAAGCCGAAAGAGAAAAGAAATGGTTAAAAGTTGATGAAGCTTATGTGCCTGTTGTTGGTGGAGTAAAAGAAGAAAAGAAGGGAAAAACAGTAGAAGATGAAGAAGCTCTTGCTATAGAAGAAATCACAAAGAAAGCCAAAGAGAAAAAGGTTTCTCTGGAATTTACTGGTGCTGATTTAAGATCTGTTATATTATTTCTTTCAAAACAGAGCGGTATAAATATGATGATTGATGAAGCTATATTTGAAGCAGCACCTACAGCTGGGGTTGGAGGTGTAGCAGCAGGAGGTGGTGCTGGAGTTGGTGGACCGCCTGGAGCTGGTGGAGGTGGTGGTGCAGCAAGAGGTGGTGCTGGAGTAGTTGGTGGAGCAGTAGGAGCAACAACCACTGCAACCCCAGAGAAAACCTATAATATTACTGCTTCATTGCGTGATATGCCACTTTCTGATGTTTTATCCTTGGTACTTCGTCCAAAAGGTTTAGACTATGAAATATACCCCAACGTTATTTGGATATCCACAAGAGATAGGCTTGATAATGTCCCATTGGAAGCATTGGAAACTAGAATTTTTGACTTACAGTCTGGTTCAACTATTAACGGGCAGATTCAACCAACTCCAATGCAGCTTAGCACAATTACATTCGGACAATCGAATAGTTCCGGAGGAAGCAGCAACAGTAGCAGTGGAAATTAATTTGCTGTTATAAATATATAAATAATTATAAAAAATTTAATAAAAAGGAAAAAAATAAACAGAGGGGTATAACCAATGAATAGAAAGTTAGCATTAACATTTATAATAGCTTTTTTGATAATTCTTCCTATGGAAAAAACTTTTAGTCAAGAAGTAGGTGTTGGTGGAGGAGCAGCGGCACCTGCTGCAGCTGGAACTACAGCTGCTGGAACTACAGCTGCTACAGGAACAGGTGCTGGAACCTCAGACATGGATATTGTAGCGGTTCTTAATCAACTTGTTCCTCAACCTCCAGGTTCTTCAATTACACTTCTCCCAGGTCAGAATCAATTAATAGTTAGGAATACCCCATCAAATTTAAAAAAGATAGATGAATTTCTAAAAGACCTTACTGTTCCCCCTCAAGTTGCTATAGAGGCAAAATTTATTATTGTCGGAGAAAAAACATTCAGGGATTTGGGGTTGGAATGGGGTGATGTAACCCCCTTATCTTTTAGTTGGGCAAATCCTGTTGGAAGAGACGAGAGATATTCTGGTATTGCGGGTACGGCCTGGTCTTACGACACAATTAGTGGTTCTATTACATCGGGCGTATCAGCTCCTACTGGTAGTAGTACTGGTGGTTTACAACTGACCTATCAAGCTTTTAATTATCCACAGCTTCAAGCAACACTTCGTATGCTTTCTACCAGAGCAGATACCAAATTTCTATCTGCACCTACAGTAACAACTTTGAATAATGAACCGGCAGATGTAAGATTTGTGACGACCGTTCGGTATGTAGATAGTGTTGATGTTTCTTCAGCAGCCACTGAGGGCACAACAACGACAACAGCAACAACAACTACTACTTATGACTGGACTTTTATAGACCGCGATGTTGGGATAGTTTTATATGTAAGTCCTACTGTAATTCGTCCTACACAATCTGTCAGATTATTCTTGCAACCTGTAGTAAGTGAAATGCAGGCAGGAACAACTTCTTACATTATATCTCAAATAACTGGTCAAGCGCCGATTACAATTACCCCGCCAACTTTTACCAGTAGAGATGCTACTACCAATGTTAATGTACATGATGGAACTACTATTGTTCTTGGGGGATTGATGAATGAGGCAACCACAGAATTAATTTCTAAAGTTCCTTTCCTTGGTGATATACCTATTATCGGGAAAGCTTTTTTCCAGGAAAAAATAAACAGCGTAGATAGGCAACATCTATTGATTTTCATAACCGTACATGTTTTAGATTCGCAAGGTAACCCCTTCTTTGCAAAAAGTTAGAAGTTTGATAGTGACCAAATCAATTAAAGAACTTTATCTGTTGGATGCAAGTTCCTATATTTATCGTGCTTTTCATGCTTTACCTAAATTTACTACGAAAGAAGGTTTTCCTACAGGCGCTATTTATGGGTTCACAAAAATGCTGTTGTCGCTACTTAATAAGAAGAATGTAAAATATATGGCAATTTGTTTTGACAGCAAAACTCCTACTTTCAGACATTATCAGTTTGCCGACTACAAGAAAAATCGTCCTCCAATGCCAGATGATTTACATCGCCAACTGCCACGAATTAGCCAGATACTGGATGCTTTTCATCTTAAATGTTTGCAGGCGGACGGGTACGAAGCCGATGACATACTTGCAACCTTGGCTTCTAAGTTTAGAGATGATTTTGATAAGATACTAATTGTTACTTCAGATAAAGACATGCTCCAGATAGTTACTGATAAAATAAATGTTTTAAACTCTTCTAAAGAAGATAATTTGTTTGGGCCTTTGGAAGTTAGAGAAAAATTCGGTGTCTTGCCGGAAAAAATTCCGGACCTACTTGCATTAATTGGTGATTCGGTAGATAATATAGCCGGAGTTCCTGGAATAGGGGAAAAAACTGCTAAGGAACTTCTCAATGAGTTTGGCTTTCTGGAAGATGTGGTTTCCTCTAAAGAGAGAATTAAAAACAAAAAAGTAGGAACCAGTTTAGAGAACAATTTCAACATCGCATTAAATAATAAAAAACTGCTCATTTTGGATAAAAACGTACCTGTAGAAGTAAGTGTCGATGAATTAATGGTTACAATTCCAGACTGGGCTTTGTTGAACAGAATATTTGAAGGCTTAGAATTTAAAAAATTTAAGAAAGAAGTTGAACCAACTCTTTTCTCTTAAAGAAAAGGGAACTATTCTTTTAAAATAAAACTTTTGTAATTGATTTATCTTTCAGTCCCACTTCAACTTAAGAAGGATGAATGAAAATCGTTGGAATTACAGGCAGCGTAGCTACGGGGAAAACAACAGTAGCAAGAATGTTTTCCTCGCTCCTAAAAGCGGAGATAATAGATGCCGATAAGATTGCTCATAAATTTCTTTGTCCTGGTGAAAAAACATGGGAGGAAGTAGTTCAGTACTTTGGTAAAGAGATTTTAAAAGATAGTTCTTACATAGATAGAAAGAAACTCGGACAGGAAATATTTAGTAATCCATGCAAGAGAAAAAAACTGGAAAGTATTATTCATCCGTCAGTTAAAAAAATAATAAAGGACAAATTAAACCAACTTAGAAAAAGTAATAGGGAATGGGTAGTAGTAGACATACCACTTCTTTTTGAGGCTAAAATGGAAAATATGGTGGACAAGATAATAGTGGTTGTTAGAAAGCAAAAAGCACAGATTGAGACTTTAAGAAAAGAAAAAGGGTTATCTCTAAAAGAAGCTAAACAGAGAATAGAATCGCAATTACCTTTAGCGGAAAAGGCGAAAAAAGCTCATTTTATAGTTGATAACAATGGTACATTTAAAGATACAGAATGCCAGGTGAAACAAATAAGTACTAATCTTAAAACTAAAAATAAACAATCAAAAATTCATTGATAAACAAAATTTAAAGGAGTAAGGAGGAATACATATGAGTCAAGAATTAGAAGTTAATAAAAGTATAAGCGTAAATATGGGTGAACTGAAACAGAAAACCGTAAAAGAACTAGAAGGTTTAGCTGGGGATATGGGTATAAAAAGTAGCAAAAGTAAAAATAAAGATGAACTGTCAATGGAAATTCTCAAGAAACAGAGCGAAAAAAATGGGTATATTTTTGGTGAAGGTGTTCTTGAAATTCTACCCGAAGGATTTGGATTTTTACGTTCTATGAAATTTAACTATATGCCTTCTTCGGATGATATTTACATTTCCCCTTCACAAATTAGAAAGTTTTCTTTGCGCACAGGCGATTTAGTCTCAGGTCAGGTTAGACCACCTAAAGAAAATGAAAAGTATCCCGCTCTTGTGAGGGTAGACGGAGTTAATCACGATAATCCTGAAAATGCAAAGGAAATAAAGATTTTCGAGGAATTAACCCCTATATTCCCAGAACCTCGCTTTATGCTTGAAACTACACCTGAAGAACTATCTACCCGAGTTATTGATATGCTTATCCCTATTGGGAAAGGACAAAGAGGGTTAATTGTATCTCCTCCGCGTGCTGGCAAGACGGTCCTTCTGAAAAAAATTTCAAATGCAATAACGAAGAATGATCCCGAAACAATTCAATTTATTCTACTTATAGGAGAACGGCCTGAAGAAGTAACAGATATGAAGCGTTCGGTAAAAGGGGAAGTAATAGCGGCTACTTTTGATGAGTCTCCGGAGAGACATATACAGATAGCGGATATTGTTCTTAATAAGGCAAAGAGATTAGTGGAACACAAGAAAGATGTTGTAATACTGTTGGATTCTATAACTCGTTTAGCCAGAGCGCATAATGCTATTATGCCACCTGGCGGAAAGCTATTATCAGGTGGTGTTGATTCCAATGCGCTTATTAAACCGAAAAGGTTTTTTGGTGCTGCGCGGAATATTGAAGAAGGTGGAAGCCTCTCTATCATAGGTACATGTTTAATAGATACAGGCAGTAGAATGGATGATGTTATCTTTGAAGAATTTAAAGGTACGGGGAATATGGAATTGATTTTAGACAGAGGTCTTGTTGATAAACGGATCTTCCCGGCTATAGATATAGAACGTTCAGGGACAAGAAAAGAGGAAATTTTAATAGAAGAAGACGATTTGAGAAAAATATACATGTTGAGAAAAGCAATATCCTCATTGAGTCTGGTAGAAAAAGTGACATTGCTTCTTGAAAGACTAAGTAAGACCAAAGGTAATAAGGAGTTTTTGAAAAGCATGAATTTAAAGGAAGTATGATAAAAATGCAAAATTAAAAAAAGGAGGAAGCGAACTTGAAAAAAGATATACATCCACAATATGAAAAAATTACAGTAAGATGTGCCTGTGGAAATGCAGTGGTTACTCACTCCACAAAAAAAGAGATGAAAGTAGATATATGTTCTCAATGTCATCCTTTTTTTACTGGTAAACAAAAATTTGTAGATACAGCAGGAAGAGTAGAAAAATTTGAAAAAAAATATGGCAAGAAACAGTCAAAATAGTAATTAGTGAAATATTTAGAAAAAACAAAAACCTGGTCTATCCGGCTACTGGTTACTAACTGTTAAATACTACACAATGGTTCTAAATAGCATGGATATAAATATAGAAGGACAAAGGATTGAACAGGAGTATACAAGAATTACTGCTATCCTCTCTTCACCTGAAATAATCAAAGACCCAGTCCGATTGAAAGAAAACAGCCGCCTTGTAAAAGAATTAGAACCTAAAATAAGAACTTTCAAAGAATATCAGAAGACAATTTCCGAAATCGAAAATCTAAAAAAGTGGCTTAACAAAGAGAAAGATTCAGATATGGTTGGTCTTGTAGAAGAAGAACTAAAAGGATTGGAAGAAAGAAAAAAAACTTTACAGAAAGAATGGAATACTCTTTTAAAACCTATTTCCAGGGAAGAACAGGGTAATGTGATTATGGAAATAAGAGCAGGGACAGGTGGTGATGAAGCATCTCTTTTTGCCAGAGACTTGTTCAAGATGTATTCAAAATTTGCCGAGAGAAAGGGATGGAAAATAGAAATAATGGACTCTAATTTTTCCGATAGGGGGGGATTAAAAGAAATAATTTATGTAGTGGAAGGCGAAGGTACATGGGCAAGTCTAAAGTATGAATCAGGAGTCCATCGGGTCCAACGGGTTCCAGAGACAGAATCTTTAGGAAGAGTACATACTTCAACAGCTACGGTAGCAGTTCTTCCCGAAGTGGGAGAAATGGAGATAAAGATAAATCCTGCAGATTTGGAAATAGATACATATAGAGCTTCAGGTCCTGGCGGTCAACATGTTAACAAGACATCTTCAGCAATTCGCATATTCCATAAACCTTCGGGAATAAGAGTTCAATGCCAAGACGAAAGATCCCAACATCAAAATAGAGCCCGGGCTTTAAGAGTACTTAAAGCGAAACTTATTCAATACTATACGGATAAACAAACAGAGGAAATGTCAGAGCAGAGGAAAAACCAGATAAAAACCGGTGATAGAAGTGAAAAAATAAGGACGTATAATTTTTCTCAGGGAAGGATTACAGACCACAGAGTAAATGTTACAATTTATAGATTAAAAGATCTTCTGGATGGTAAACTGGAACTGATAACAGAACCTTTGAAAGAACAATTAGAGGCTGAACAAAAATGAAATTGGAAAATGTTATATCTTTAGGTGTTCAACCGATAGAAGAATCCAATATAGATAGTCCACATATTGAAACCGTAATTTTGCTATCGCATTTACTGGGTAAAGATAAAAGTTATGTTTATTCTCATCCGTCAAGAGAACTTTCCGATTCTGTCGTTAAAAAATTTTCAAGCATAATAAAGAAAAGAGCTCAACATTATCCTTTAGCTTACATTATAGGCAAAAAAGAATTTATGTCTTTGGATTTTATAGTAAATGAAAATGTAATAATCCCGCGTCCAGAAACAGAAATTCTAGTAGAGGAAACATTAAAACTTTTTCCACTTCAAGATGCCAGTCAGCATACTATAGTTGACGTGGGAACTGGTTGTGGGAATATTGCTTTATCATTAGCTAAATACAATAAAGATATTTATGTATATGCTACTGATATTTCATCAAAAGCTATTAATGTTGCTTTCGAAAATAGGAAAAGATTGAACATGGAAAATACAGTGTCTTTCATTAATTGCAATCTCTGGGATTATTTTAATGACAAGAAGTGGAAAGGTAGAATAGATGCTTTAGTGAGTAACCCCCCTTATATTAGGAGCAGCCAGTTAAGTGATTTAGCTTCCGAATTGGGATATGAGCCAAAAGAAGCTTTAGATGGAGGATATGACGGCCTTTATTTTTATCCATTACTGATAGAAGGTGGTAAGTTTCTTCTTAGGAAAGGCGGATATCTTATAATGGAAGTAGGTTATGACCAGGCAGAAGCTGTAAAGAATCTTATACAAAGTAAAGGAAATTTTGAAGACATAGTTATAAAAAAAGACTATAGTGGTATAGATAGAATAGTGATTGCAAGGAGAGAATAACAATGAAAATAAAAAATTATCAAGCAGGGTTTACCCTCATCGAAATAATGGTAGTAATTGTCATCATTGGTTTATTAGTAGCAATTGTATCTCCGAAGTTTATGGTCCAATTCGAGAACGCAAAAGTTAAAACAACAAAGATTCAAATTAGTAATCTTGAGCAGGCTTTGAAGCTTTTTAAATTGAGCTGCGGTTTTTATCCTTCCACTGAACAGGGGTTGAGAGCTTTGATAGAAAAACCAACTACAGGAAAAATTCCTGAAAATTACGATGAGGGCGGATATTTAGAAAAAGGGAAAGTTCCTTTGGATGCATGGGGTAATCCTTTTATTTATTTGTGCCCGGGGATACAAAATGATTATGACATAATATCTCTGGGAAGAGATGGTAAGGAGGGCGGGGAAGGCTTCGATGCGGATATCTATTCCTGGGATCTGGAGTAATAATATCAAAAAAAAATCTTTAATAGGTAATAATGGTTTTACCCTTCTTGAATTGTCCCTTGTTATTTTAGTTATTGGTATGGTCCTTGCTCTTGTCTTGCCGAATCTTAAAATTCCTAAATCAAAACTAGATAGACAAAGAGATATTGAAAATATATCCCAGACTATAAAATATCTATATAATTTAGCACAAGTCAAAAATGAAGAAATTCTCCTACTATTTGATTTGGATAAAAATGAGTTAAAGGCTATATCTTTACTAGAAGGGGAAGATAAAGAGGAGAATATTCTTAGTACAAGAAGAATAAGCTCTTATTTGAAGGTTCAGGATATAATAAATTCTGAAGGTAATAAAATTACTGAAGGAATAACGCCTTTAATTTTTCATCCCTCCGGTTTTGTTGGACCTGTTACCATACATTTTATTGATGAGAAAGAAAAATCCTACACGCTTTTTGTAAATCCTTTAACAGGTCAGAGTCATATTGAATTAGGATATCTGCAAGAATATGAGACGAAAATTCAATCTTAGGTTTTTAATAAAAAATAAAGGTTTTACTCTCCTTGAAGTGCTAATTTCTCTTGCCATAGTAAGCATTACACTGGTTGTTTTAATTCATTCGCAGCTCTTGTCCTTAAGGGAAGGGATGCATTCAAGCTATTATACGACTGCTATATTTTTAGGGAACGAAATTCTCACCAATACTTTTACACAAGAAAATCTTATTACAGGAGACGAAGATGGTGATTTTTCAGACTATCCTGAATTCTCTTGGATGAGAAAAGTAGAAGATACGGAAATTGATGGATTAAAAAGCGTAAAGATAGTTATCTCTGGCCCAGAAAACACAAAAATTGTCCTTAATACTTATTGCCTATCCGCAAATATTCAGCAGGCTGGGATAAAGAAATAATATGAAGAAACAAAAAAAAGGAAGTATTTATTCAGGCTTTACTCTCCTTGAAGTTCTCATTGCTTTAGCAATTTCAAGCCTTATATTTTTGGTAATTATTTCCACTTACTCTTTAACTATGAATACATTAGAAAAATGGGACACAAAGGAAGAAGATTACTACGTTGCAAGAAATATCTTTAATAGAATGGATAATGAGATATCTTCAATTTATTCTATTTCTGATACAAAATCATTTGAAGGAGATGAAAAAACCTTTAGTTTCTATACCACAGCAGGGTCTATATATTTCCCTTTTTCATGTTTAATGAAAATTACTTATAAATTTATTACCAATGATGAGGGTCAAAATTTACTTACAAGAGAAGAAGAACCTCTAATAAATTTCTCGTTGGAAGAAAATGTAATCTTTAAATCATATGTTTGGAGCGAAGATTTAAAGGATTTTAGTTTCAAATATTCAGACGGGCACAATTGGTATGATTCTATAAAGGAAGGGCAAAAGCTGCAAATTGTCAGAATTACATTAACTTCATTACACAAAGAAAAATTTACAACAATAATCTATATCCCAACGGGAATATAAATCCTATGAGTAACAAATCCAAAATTAGAAGTCAGAATACTAAAAATCATAATATTCAACCTGTAATTCTCGGTTCCCAATCCTGCAGAAAAGGAATGGTACTTATTTTTACATTGATTATGCTGGCTGTCTTAAGTGCTTTAACGATTAATTTATCCACCAAAATGAATCAGGAGATTTCTCTTCTGCAAAATTCCATTGATTCTCTTAAAGCTTCTGCTTTAGCTAAAGGCGGAATAAATTATGGTATTGCAGTGCTTAAAAATGACGAGGATTTGAAAATTGACGGGTTAGGAGAGGATTGGGCTAAACAGGGGGAATTGACCTTTGATGACGGAATTGTAAAAATAAATATAGGAGACGAAAGCGGGAAGATAAACTTGAATTATCTTAATGCAAGAAATGAAAGAAAAACTTTAAGGATTGAGCAGATGTTTGAGCTTTGCGATAACATCGGCTTAGAATACTCGATTGTCCCCGCTATCATAGATTGGATAGACGCTGATGATGAAGTTACCGTACTTTCATCTGTGACAGTTGGTGAAAATAAAGGAGCTGAAAGTGATTATTATGCAGAATTACCTCTTCCATATCCTTGCAAGAACGCTCCTCTTGATACGGTTGAAGAAGTCATGATGATAAAGGGTATAACTAAAGAAAATTATAACGGTGATACGGGGTTGGTAAATTTTATAACTGTTTTTACCAATGGGAAAATAAATATCAATACTGCCGGCAAAGAAGTACTTAAATCTACAATTCAAGCTTGTATTTCTTCTTCTGGAGATAAGGGAACAGAAACAGTTGAAATTATAGATGATGCTATAATTACTGATATAATGGAATATAGAATTGGTAGTCCTTTTTACGAACTGTCAGAGCTTAAAGAATTTTTCCCTGAAGATGTGGTTGGGAAAATATCAGGAGCAGGACTTTTTGATGTTAAAAGCAATATTTTTACTATCACAGCACAAACTAAAGTTGGTAAAATAGAAAAAAAAGTGATCGCGATTGTAGAGAGAAACCAGTCCGATGTTAAAGTGAAATTTTGGAAAGAAAACTGATGAATAATGAATTCTATATTCTACCGTTGTATCCCAAATCAAAATGAAGAAATTACTTTCCTTTCAAAAAGATAAGAACAAATTAAAACTCCTGTTTTTCCATATCGGGAAAGATAAGGTTTTTATAAAAGATTATAAGGAATATGAAATAGAAGCCGGGAATAAAGACAAGGCAGTAGAATTTATTAAAAAATTTGTTTCAGATAACAAAGCAGTATCAGTACAAGCTATTTGTTCTTTGCCGATGTCATCTGTTTATATAAGGAAAATCGCATTCCCTTATAGAAGAATATCCAAAATCAGGGAGAGCATACGATTTGCCGTAGAACCGCATATTCCTATTCCTGTGGAGAATACAAAAGTATTTTTTTATCCTGTTCATGCAAAAAATAATAATCTGGAAGTTATGACTTTCGTTATCCCAGAGGATATTTTGAATGAACAGATAGAATTGATAAATTCTGCAGAATTAGCATGTAACGAGATCTATCTTACCCCGCTTACTCTTGTTAACCTTTTTGCATCTCATGTTCAAATAAAGGAAAACATATTATGGTTATATATAGGGGAGAACTCAACATATATTTTCTCTATACTTAAGAATAGGCAACTTACAGATTTGAGGGAGATTCCCATCGGGAGAAAAAACCTTATAAGTGAGAAGTCAGAACTTAAAAGAGAAATCAGCACTGTTTTACTTTCCCAAGGTTCTGAGTTTTTTGAAAGCGGGCTCGGAAAAATTTACTTTTCTGGTCTGCAGGCACTAGAAGAACAAACGAAAACATGTGATTGGTTGACTAAAAATTTTAATATTACTGTAAAATCTGTAGAGCTTAATACTGCGTTACCTGTAGAGCAAGGAGATTTAAATTTTACCCCGGAAATACTTTATGCCAGTTATGGAAGCTTAAGACCACATTCAATAAATTTCTATCCATCAGTTCTTAAGGAAAAGGAAAGGAAAGGAATACGATTTAGCTTTTTTCTTGTAACTCTTGTATTAATTATACTCAGTTTCAGGCTTCAGTTTGAAAGGAGTATCTACGAAAAAAGATTTAACTTGCTAAGTTCCCGGGTAGAAAATATTTTTAGAGAAACTTTTCCTGAAGCTACGGATACAAGAACCCCGCTTCTTCAGATGAAATCCAGAATCAACAGTCTTAAAAATAGTGCAATTCAGTCAAAATCAGAATTTTTAAGCCCACTTGAAGCCTTAAGGGTAATATCTCAGAATATAGATAAAAACCTACAGATAGAACTGGATTCCTTCAAATTAAAAGATGACAATATAACAATTTCTGGTAGTGCTTCATCTTCTGCAGATATTGATAAAATAAAAGAGACTTTTGGAAATTTACCACTTTTTTCAGGTATAGATGTTGAAATTCAAAGGACTGATAAAGGTGTGACGTTCAAATTGAAAGTTAACGCTGTCCGTCCCGATGTTGTGTCTGGGAAAAAAATAAGTGAAAAATGAAAGATTACTTAAGAAATAGAAAACTATTAGTTTTTTTAGCAGAGGGTATTGTATTTATTCTGCTGTATTCGATATTTTTCGTACTCCCCACATTTAATCGTATAAAAGTTTTAAAAACTGCAATACCTAAAAAAGAGCAAGAAGTAAGGGAAATGGAAACACTTAAAACAGAATACTTAAGCGTTAAAAAAGAATATTCATCTGATGAAACTTTATCTAAAGAAGGCGAGAGTATTTTTTCATTAGTAGAAAGAATAGCAAAAAGTAAAGGATTATCCGAAAACATCTCTTCTATTAAATCTGTCCCTTCTTCTGTAAAAGAAAAGGAAGATTCCCAAGAAGTAAGCGTAGAAGTTAAAATGAAAAACTTCACTATGCAGAACCTCGTCAATTATCTTTTTACTCTTGAAAATTCTCCTTATAATCTGAAGATAAAGGAAATACAGATAAATTCTCCAAAGGATAGCTCATATCTTGAAGCTACTTTCACAGCTTCGAGATGGGAGAAGAAGTAAGACAGAGAACAGATAAAAAATCTGGTTTCTGATTTCTGTCATCTGACCTCGCAGAGTGTGAAGGGTTAGAGTGTAACCAATAGCTCGCAATTGTGAGATAATATTCACACATTCAAAAACTCATAAAGAAAAGTGGTAAGTACAAAAAATTCGGTTAAGGTAACTATATATGAACATTTTTTAAGTTCATTAAGTTGAAGTTGACATTAAATGGCACGCAAGTTGCACATAAGATACAGTAGAACTGAAGAAAATTGTTGACAAAATGGACTTTTAGTTCTAAAATCTTCAGTCTTGTAAATTTAAAAATAGTTAAAATTCATTAACGGCTTTACCAAAAAGGATATAGAATAGTGAAAAATAAAAAATTGTTCTTATTGGGTTGTACGGTAATTCTCCTTTTCCTTTCTGCCGGTTCTTACATTCTTGCTGAAAATAATCCCCCAAAAACACTATTTTTTGGCCCTGTAATATCCAGTATGGAGGGCACGGGCGTTTTAACTTCCAAATCCGCAGAAGGCAGTGTCCGCAGTATAGGAGGACAAACAGAAATACTGCATTTCAGCTTGGATACAGCTCAAACTTCACTTAATAATGTAAAAGGCAAAGATTATGTGAGGGTAGAAGGTTTAAAACCTTACGGCAATCCGGGCGAGCCAATGCTTCCTTTCAAGTCATTCGTAGTCACTTTACCTATAAACAGCGAAGTTTCGGGAGTAAGCGTCAGCAGCGTTTCTTACAGACCTATTTTGAACAAATTGAATATTGTTGCTAATCCTATGCCTGTTACACAAACGCAGAAAGTAAAACAAACTGCCGATACTGAAAAACAAATTAAAACTTCTGGCGGAAAACAAACCACAACCGGGAAAAACGAAAATAAGAGTTATAACAAATGCAAGACATGTGACTCAGAATCTTTCTTCCCTGGCAATTTAGTTTCCTATTCTACTGGACAAGATAACAATAACCGATATGTATTCATCAAATTTTTCCCTATGCAGTATATCCCTAATTCAAACCGCGCAATACTTATTACCGATGCGGAAATAACAGTCAACTATCAATCCACCAAGAGTCGTGGAGAGAATAAAAAATGACGAAAAATAGATTTTTGTTAATAAAATTTTCTTTGGGTTTACTTATTCTATTTTCTTTTTCTACTATCGTTAAAGCCTATGACTATGAACTTTTGATTATAACGTCCGCAAAATTTGAAACAGTAGCCCAAAGTTTTCTTACAATGCATCAAAATGCTGGAGACGTAGGTCAAGCAAAACCAATGTACGGAGCTTATGTTACAGTAGAGAATATAGTTGCCGCTTACGATAACTTGCCTTCGGGTGTACTCGAACCTTCTCCTGCAGACCCACCGCCTGTTCCCGCTACTCCTACATTAATTCCTACAGGGTTCGATTATCCTCCTCCCGGAATGACTCCCCTTCCCAATCTCTGTATTGTTAAATTATTAAGAGGGTTGCTTCAACTAAAAACGGAAGGTTTACCCGATGGAACTCAAACAAACGGCATAGACGATTATGTATATGCTTTTAATATACTTCAGGATGCTACAGGTGCTTTTATACCCCTGAACAGCTGGGATTTTAATAACGGCGGCATTAATCATCCCAAATTTCTATATCTGCTTCTCTTGGGTGAAACCGGTGCCGGTAGCGGTGGAGCTATGACTTTCAACGGTGTCCCGGAAAGCTGGTATGTATGGATGAATTTTAGCGCGTATCCCGGATATCCTTTCGGCGATGGCACTTGGTTTCCCACCGATTTTTTCTATGCGTCGCCTGATTATGGTGGTAGTACTGGTGGTGGAATAGACTGGGTACCGAACTTGAGAGTCGGGAGAATACCCGTTCATGACCTTCTCCCTGTTGAAGATAGCGGAACCGTTACGGAGATTACTGCTATACCTGATACAGGTCTTAACCCTTATAATTTCGATGAGTGTGATGTATGTGATAGTACTAAAACATGGGTTGCTAGTGGATGGGTAGGTGATGAATTGTGGATAGTTTCTGATGGCAATCCCCCTGCGACTGCTGGTGGCACTGGTACTGCAGCTCCTATTGGTGCTACTTACCAAATTTTAGATAATACGGATACCTGTCTTCTGGTTTTGGGTGATCCGTCTGCTGTTGGTTTGGAAGCCGAAGATCTTTCGGATACTACACATCCTATACCTGGTGACGGATACGAGATACACGATAACGGTTTAGTCGAGGCACAAGCTATATTTACTAAATGTAACAATTACCTTACCGCTGTTGCGGTTCCTAATGCATGGTCTAATTGGTTCAGAAAAGTTGTAACTGCAGGAGGGGATTCTCACCCGAGCGTATTTGCTTTCTGGGATGAGTTTGTCCTTGCTGATATTACCAATCAAGGTTTTTTTGAAGGTAACAACATTACGAAACTTAGACATACAAATTGGAATGATGGTGTAGCGGGTAATGATTTTAATGACATTTCAGTGGCTCCTTATCTTAATGATACCGATTGCGGTCTTCTTTTTGAATTGGGATACGGAACTGATACTACTTTAATCTTTGATGGCAGCCGCATAGATAGAGACGATGTTTTGGGCTACACTTCATCAGATTCCAAGATACCGATTGTGGTTTCTAATGCAGGTATGTACAGTCATGGAAACAGTGGCAGTGGAGGATTTGACAGAAACACTCCTTCCTTTGGAGAAGCGGTGGTTGAATCTCCCACAGGCGGAGGTATAGCATATATCGGTTTAACTAGTTCCGCCTGGCAAGGAATTATTCCTTTCTTCGATAACGGTGTGTTATATCAGGATAGACTTTTTGATATGGATGAGTTGTTGAGCTATACGATGAGAAGTTTCAATAATGCCCCCAAATACATAGGCGATTTGGTTTACGGTTCCCCGACTGTGCCTGGGGGATTAGCACAAGGCCCTATTAATTCTTTTATAGAAAATAACGATATGACTCATTTCATAAGCCAGAAAACAGTTTGGGAATATACATTATTCGGAGACCCTGCTTTGCCGATTCCATATCCTCAACTTACACCGATAGAAACACAGACTTCAGCGCCAAGTTTAGCTCTTAGTAATTTAAGGACTAAGTTGCCTCAATACGAATCACACGATATAGGAGTAGATGAAATACCGACCGGCGGCTCTGCAGTCACTACTGTAGGTATAACAACACCTGGAAGACCGGTAGGCTCTTCAATTCCGCCGGTAAAAATAACGAGGATGGATATAAGAAGAGATATAGGAATAGATTTTCCTGCACCTGCTTCACCTGCAGATTATACTTTCTCTACTTTAAATACTGTCCCCGGATATTATTTTGTAAAGGTCGAACAGCCGGGATATGATAATCTTGCCTCTAACTGGGGCACCTGGTGGGAAAAAGAAAGCTGGATTTATGTTCAGGAAGTGAATGAATTTACTCCTACTAATACCGGTATTTTAGTTGTAGATGATGATTTCGGTTATCCTCTTATTTCATATTATTTTAATGCTATGATTGATATTACTTCTGCGGTACCAAGTAATATTGTTTATGGTTATGAGGACTGGTATCTGAAGACGCTTGATGATTTGGGGCAATCCTATGATATTTGGCACGTAGATTTTGATGATACTCTGACACACTATCCCGGAAAAGATGATGCTTGGGGTGGTACAGATGCTGGCGATGCTTTAATGAACGGTGAAATCTACAATGGCCTTCTGGATAATTATGATAAAGTTATATGGCTGACCGGTGATTATAACGGATACTGGCGTCCCTATTTTTATGATGATGATATTCCTGATACCCCGATATGGATGACAGAGACGCTTACTGGACCGGAACAAGCTCTTTTAGAAGATTATCTGGATAATCATGCAGGTCGGCTGTTCTTATCTGGTCAAGGTATCCTCTTGGATTTGGGTTGTGCAGGTAGATCAGAAAATGCATATTGGTGTGAAAGAAAGAATGATACCAGTTCGATACTGAATACGTTTCTAACCGGCTATATGCATATTAGCGACGTTTATTCTTCATTAGGATATGGAAATTTAACACAACTAAAGAGTATTTCTGGAAATCCTGTAATAGACGATAATTACGGTATTGATATTGCAGGACCTTACGGTGCCCAGAACCAATTTTTATTTGTTGATGCTGAACCGGAAACCGATACTCCTATTGTAAGAAAGATATTTGAATACGATTTTTCCGGCGGAGGAAGACCTGATACTATAGAAGGTAGTATAGGAGATACGCCTTTCTTCGGAACCGCAGGAACAGCTTATTATCAGGGACGGGGTGCCAGTGTGTTTTTACCTTGGGGTTTTGAAGCAATTTCCGATCAGCACATCAGAAGCGGAGTTATGACTGCGATTCTTGCCTGGCTTGGAACCCCGGCATATACCGGGGCAGGGGAAGATGAAGGCGGAGGTGGAACTAGCGATGGCGGCGGAGATGGCACTGACACCGGCACCAATGGTGGCGGCGGCGGTAGAGTTGGCAAGCTATCCGGCTGTTTCATAGCCACGGCGTGTTACGGAACACCTATGGCGAAAGAGGTTAGAGTGTTATCCGAGTTTAGAGATGAGTATTTGATAACTAATTCGTTGGGGAAAATATTTGTCGGAACATATTACAAAGTAAGTCCAAGAATTGCTTCTTTTATATCAGAACATCCTTTACTTAAAGAATTTGTAAGAGCAGGGTTGAAACCGATAGTGTATTTTTCGGAAAAGTTGGTGGTTTCCCGAGAAAAGAATGACTAAAATAGAACCACCCCTTTTTTCCGGTAAAGTTAAAAATGCTTCAAAGGAAGATATTAAACTGTGCTATTAAAAATTGCATCATAGGGATAATAATATTCATGGGAGTAGGTTGTTTGGCGGGATGTTCAAGCAAAAGCAGTGCAGTCCCGGATGTAAAGGGGTCTGTCACAACAAGTAATTTCGATTCTTTGTCCAATCCTTATAATATTAATGACTCTGCTGAAACCGCAAAATTTGCTTTAAATAAAAAATATGGGGAAGATTGGAACAAGAAATATCAAATAGGATACCGTTATAAATATCCGTCTATTCCTGTTGAACATTGGCTTGTTAGAATAAATCCCGATTTTTGTATTTTAATCACTTCCGAAAAGATTTATTTTTTATCTCCCGAAGATTTCAATAAATTTTTGGAAAATTACGGGAAAAACATCAGCCCGGAGAAAGACAGAGACGTTATTAATTTATTTGAAATATATCTGAAATTATATGGGTTATCTTCTTCTGCACAGGATGAGGAGATATTTACAAAAAGACATTTGGGATTATGGACAGATGAGGCAAAAGAGAAATATAATATTAAACCGGAGGATTTTACCCGTCTGGAAATAAAAAAAGAGAATTCTTATTATTTATTGGATTGTTATACGGCAACACGGGTAAATTCATATCCCAGGATTCCTTCACCGCAAGATATTATCATCTCGCATTATTCCGTAAAGGTAGAAAATAAAGGAGAGGTAAGTCCAAATTTAATTAATAGAACAAAATATGAGCAGGTTGTTCCTGCCGGACCGAGGTAAAAATTATGGAAAGAATAAATAAGAAAAAAGTTTTAAGCATAGCGTTGGTTTTAACAGTATTGTTTTCAATGTTTGCAGTAGTTGCCCCCACCGGAGCGGAAACACTTAAAAGCCGGAATAAGGTTGGTGCCGTAGAGAGAATTCAGGCGGATTATAAAGCCCAAAAAATAACGATTGACGAATACATATTAAACAAGGCGTGGGCGGTGTTTAAACCGGAAAAGTTATCCGGCACGAAATATGTGTTATCTGCCGAGGATGCGAAGTTTAGAAAAAGCGGCACGCCGACAATCTTGGAGATAAAAAAGAACTGGAATAAATTAAGTCAAGAAACACAGGATATTCTGCAATGTAATATTCTTCTAAGGCCGGATGATGGTTTAATATGTGAGGGCAGCATTGTTGACACTTTCCCTTCAACTTTCCCTTCTGCACATTTCATAGTACACTACAACACCTCAGGAGCAAATGCCGTTACACTTGCCTATGCCACAAAAATATCCAGCTATTTTGAAACTGCTTATACTGAGGAAGTGACCAATTTGGGATATAATGCGCCGCCAAGCGATTTGGCTGCATCCAACAATGGCGGGGATGGAAAATATGATGTCTATATTTATGACTTGGGTACTGGATTATATGGATACACGTGCCCTGAGCAATCTCCTGCAACCCCTTCCTACAGTTATATTGCGGTAAATAAGAGTTATAGTTGGGCGCCGCCAAATGATGACCCTATTCCTGCTGATGGAGCAGCGAAGGTCACAGCAGCTCACGAGTTCTTCCATGCAGTTCAATTTAGTTATGATGCAAACGAAGAAGTCTGGTGGATGGAAACAACATCTACTTATATGGAAGATGTTGTTTGGCCGGCTGTAAATGATAACTATAACTACTTACCGTATTGGTTTCAATTCAGCGACAGTTATGGTTTAGAAACATTTGATGGAGGACACGAATACGGGAACTTCATTTTTGCCAAGAGATTATCAGAAGATTTCAGCGGAGGCGGAGATGCTATAATCAAAGAAATTTGGGAGCAATGTCAGACAACCGATGGACTTACAGCAATAAACACTGTGTTAGGAGGGTATGGTTCCAGCATTATAGACGAATTCAATGTATTCACGGAGGCTAATTTCTTTTTGGAGGATATGTATACTGACGGAGCTGATTATAGAGCTAAACTTACAGGAACAACTTTTGATGGAGTATGGCTTGAGTATCAATATGATGCAGTTACAGACGGAATTCCATTTACAATAGACAGCACTAATGTCAACTATGATGCGTGGATGGACAAATGGGCTACGGATTACGTTACCATTGCATTAGACCCTGCAGTTGCGAATTACTGGGTCTATTTTAATGGACTTGATAACACCACGGATTACTCGGTGAACTTAGTGACCGAGAAAGCCGGAATACGTACTGACCATCCATTCTCTTTGGACGCTCACAAGGATGGATATGTAGATTTAGCTTACGATACTTATGACAATGTAGTGTTAATTATAATGAATGCCGGAGATACAAGTACAACAAATCCATCATGGGCTGTTTCACTATCCCGTAATGGTGCTGGTTCAGTCTGGCTTGACAGAGATTCTTACTCTGCTGGTGGCGTGGTCAATGTTACTGTTTTGGATGGTGATTTGAATACAACAGGTGGTCCCGATACTACTACTGTGAAATTTACATCTACTACAGAAGCTGTTGCTGAAGTTAAAACCCTGACCGAAACAGGTAATTCTACCGGTATTTTTACAGGTTCAATCAATTTGGAAGTAGGGACTGCTGCAGCAGATGGAAAACTTCAGGTTCATCATAATGATATCATAACCGTGACTTATCATGATGCTGATGATGGAACAGGTAATCCAGCTGACGTAGAAGATACAGCTCTGTTCTCTCTTATTAGCGTTCCTACCGGTCTTACAGCCACAGCAGGACGAACATATGTGTCCCTAAGGTGGAATTCCGTAGTAAGTTCTGTATTGGCAGGATATAACGTTTACAGGAGCACTTCCTTAACAGGAATAAAAGAAAAAGTTAACGGTGCGGTTATAACGAATAATTATTTTTACGATATTAGTACTCTTACTCCTGCGACCACTTATTATTACTGGGTAACAGCTGTAGATACTTTCGGTATTGATACGGATTATTCTTCGCCTTGTATGATTACTACGATGGCAGAGGGCGATACAGGAGACGGCAGTGGCGGTGATGGTAGTGGTGGTGGTGGCGGCGGCGGCGGTGGTGCCGGTTCACTGTCAGGTTGTTTCATAGCCACGGCGTGTTACGGAACACCTATGGCAAGAGAGGTTAGGGTGTTATCTGAGTTTAGAGATGATTATCTTTTGACTAATTCTTTAGGAAAGATATTTGTTGGAACATATTACAAAGTAGGTCCAAGAATTGCTTCTTTTATATCAGAACATCCTCGTCTTAAGACCGTAGTAAGATGGTCTCTGAAACCTTTAGTTAAGATTGTGGATTTAATGGATTAGTGACTATCGGTTAGTGAGGTTGGTGGGTATTGAGTGGTTGTTTCTCTTTTTGAAAGTAAAAATCGCTAAAGCAATCATAACTATTCCAATACATATTATCTGAAAGAGTGTTAAGTTGTAGAAAAATGGCCCCAATCTATCGCCCCTCAAGAAATCCAGAAAGAATCTGAAGGTGGGATAAAAAATCAAATACAAGAGGAATGTCTGTCCTGTAAATTTCTGGTGGTCTCTTGTTTCTTTGAGTATCAAGAAAAGGATGAATAAAAAAAATGAAGAATATAATTGTGTGGGTTGTAACGGCAAGGCTCCGTAGCGAAAACCGGCCGGCGAGTCCAGGGTAAATACTTGTCCCCACGGCAGTTTTGTTGGTTTACCGTAACAACAACCGTTCAGGAAGCAGCCAATCCTGCCTATTGCTTCTCCTAAAGCAGCGTAAGGGATAAATAAATCTATAATGAATAAAAAAGGCAATTTTTTCTTCTTTGCATAGATGAAGACTGTTAATATTGATAGAAAAAATCCACCGTTAAATATAAAACCGCCACGCCATAAATTTATATCAAAAGGTTCTTGAATATAAAGCTGAAGGTTTAAAATAATATAAGCGAGTTTTCCTCCAAGGATTCCCGATATAATCGCTACAAGCGCAATGTCTAATATTGTTTGCGTGTCTATTTTTTTCCTTTTTGCTTCTGTGGTTAAAAAATATAAACTTATATAGAAAGCTATTACTAATAAAACACCATAAGAATAAACTTCCAATGAACCGATTCTAAAAAGTATAGGATGCATTTTAGATTAAATATTTTTTTCTTTTTGTATTTTTGAATCTTTCATAAGTTTTATTATTATCAGCCCCACTCCTGTCAGTATAGATGAATCAGCAATGTTAAAAGAGTAGGGGAATTTATTAAGCAGTAGATAATCTATCACAGAACCGTAAATAATTCTATCTATAAGATTGCTTATTGCCCCTGCTAAGATTAACAGGAGTCCCCATCTAAAAAGAGTTTTTTGTGTACTCGTCTGCAAATATATGAAAAATATAAATAAAACAGCTATGGATGCTGGAATTATGAATAAATTACCGTGATTCCTAAAGAAACCGAATGCTATGCCGGGGTTATGAGATGCCGGAACGATATAAAGCAACCACTTAATTATAGCGGATTCTTCCTTTATCAAATTTTTATTATAGAGAAGGAATTTTAAAATTTGGTCCAAAACTAAAATTAATACGGCGGTTATCCTTGCTCCTCTTTCTCTTGACATATGTGACATAATTCTGCATAGGGGATAGCTTTTAATCTTTTCATACTGATATCTTGACCGCATTTGGTGCACTTTCCATAAGCTTTTTCCTCTATTCTTTTTAATCCTTTTTGTATCTGTTTAAGAAGTTTTTCCTCTGAAGATAAAAGGTCAAGAGAAGTATCTTCTTCGGCATTGTCTGAAGCAAGGTCTGCCATATGAACTTTATATGAAGAAACTTCACCGGATGAATCTTTAAGAGATTTTCCGATGCTATTTTTTTCTTTTTCATCTAATCCTTTAGATGTTTTGTCTCTTTCTTTTGTAAGTATTGCTTTAAATATCTTCAATTCCTTTGCTTTCACGTGTCTTAACCTCCGTTATTTATATTTAATTGTGTAATTACCTTAAAGTGGACACTATTTTAACACATCTCGAACAAAGTTTAGGGAATTCTTTTGTTTTATCTACTCCTTCACTCCACTTCCAACATCTGGCGCACTTTTCACCTTTTGCTTTTCTGATTTTAATTTTCACTCCTTCAATTGTTTCCTGGATTTCTTCACTAACTTTATTGAAATCTTCTATTCCTACATTTGATACTATAAAGATAGTTGCCAAATCTTCTTTAGAAATATCAAGCGATTTAATATAGGAGTCTTTTACATATAGGATGACCTCTGCTTCTGAAGAACTACCGATCAACTCTTTCTGACGTGTCTCTTCAAGGTGTTTCTGAACGGCTTCTCTCAAGCTTAATATTTTTTCCCATTTACTATCCAGTTTTTGGTCAATTTCTTGTCTTTTGGGTAAATCTGTTAAGAATACGGATTTTTCTTTAAAATTAAAACTTTGCCATATTTCTTCTGCCGTGAAAGACATAAATGGAGCAGTAAGTTGGGTTAAAGTTCTAAGAATAAAATATAAAACGGTTTGAGCTGAACGTCTCTCATCTGAATCCGATGGTAAAATGTATAACCTGTCCTTAAGTATGTCTAAATAGGTGGAGCTCATATCTATATTTGAAAACTGATAGATTGTCTGATATGCCTTGATGAATTGAAACTTTTGGTATGATTGCCTTACATCTTCAAGAAGCATAAGGCAGCGGTTATATGCCCATTTATCAATCTCTAACCATTTTGATTGGGGTAGTGCATTCTCCGGATATTTGAAATCGTATAGATTACCCAGCATAAATCTTGCGGTGTTCCGCATTTTTCTGTAAGCTTCAACGCATCTTTTTAATGTCTCATCTCCAATCCTTATATCGGTTTCCCAGTCAGAAGATATAGCCCATAATCTCAAAATATCTGCACCGTGACTGTTAACTATAACCTGCGGGTTAGTAACATTCCCCACGGATTTTGACATCTTTTTACCTTCACTATCTACTACAAAACCGTGAGTAAGGACTGCTTTATATGGAGGTTCGTCATATAAAGCGACAGAGGTCAGGAGTGATGTTTGGAACCATCCCCTGTGCTGGTCGCTCCCTTCAAGGTACATGTCGGCAGGCCAGCTCAAATCATCGGAATCTTTAAGAACCGCAACATGTGAAATGCCGGAATCAAACCATACGTCGAGTATATCTTTCTCTTTCCTGAATCCCTGTTTATTTTTGCATTTTGGGCACGAAAAATCTTTTGGTAGGAATTTCTCAACTTCGTACTTGAACCAAGCATCTGCTCCTTCTTTTTTGATTATATCGCTTACGTTTTTCATTATACGGCTATCAAGTATTTCTTTGCCGCATTTTTCGCAATAAACAGCAGGTATTCCAACTCCCCATAATCTTTGACGCGAAAGGCACCAGTCGGGACGAACTTTAAGCATGCCTTCCATTCTATTTATGGAAATTTCAGGAGCCCACTGAACTTGTTTCACACTTTTTAAAACACGTTCTCTTAAGTTTTTAATATTTACACCGATAAACCATTGTTTGCATGCTCTGAATATTACAGGTTTTTTACATCGCCAGCAGTGCGGATAAGAATGTTCTATCTTATCGCTTTTTAAAAGTACCCCTTCTTTAAGTAATAACTCCACAATGTAAGAGTTTGCCTGAAAAACGTGTCTTCCGTGGAATTCTGGAACTTCATCGGTAAAAATACCTTTTTCGTCTACAGGGGAAAAAACAGGCAACTTATATTTTATTCCTGTAAGGTAATCCTCTTGTCCGTGACCAGGTGCTATATGAACGCATCCGGTTCCTTCTTCCAAACTTATATAATTGGCGTTTACTATTTTGCCTTTCTTGTCCAAGATAGGGTGGTTGTATTCCAACCCTTCCAATTCTTTCCCCTTATTTATTTTCTTAATCTCATAATCTTTAATTCCTAATTGTCCCATTACAGTAGCAACTAAATCCTTTGCAATAATCCATTTTTCTTTTTTCTGAATCTGGACCAATGCATAATCGTAATCCGGGTGTAAAGCTACTGCCAAATTGGCTGGAATAGTCCAGGGTGTAGTTGTCCAAACAATAACAAACGTATCTTTTAAAGATAATAGAGGAAATTTTACCCAGATAGAGTCTGATGTGTGGGGGAAATATTCTACTTCTGCTTCAGCTAAAGCAGTCTCACAGGAAACACACCAGTAAATAGGTTTTTTATCTAAATAAATATAGCCTTTCTCTGAAAGTTCCTTGAATACATCAATGATTTTGCTTTGATAGTAATAATCCATTGTGACATATGGGCTATCCCATTCTCCCATTACACCTAATCTCTTAAGCTGGTTTTTTTGTATTTCCACATAACCTTGAGCATATTCTCTTGCTTTTTTTCGAAACTCTAAGACATCAATCTCTTCTTTTCTCTTGATATTTAGTTTCTTGAATAGTTGCAGTTCTATGGGCAATCCGTGACAATCCCAACCCGGCGTAAAAGGAGTAGAATAACCTTCTAAGGATTTATATTTGATTACAATATCTTTCAAAACTTTATTTATAACGTGTCCCAAGTGTATGTCTCCGTTAGCATAAGGTGGACCATCATGAAGAATATATTTCTTTTTACCTTTTTCAAGCATCTTATGATATATGTCATTTTCCTCCCAGAATTTCTGGGTGAGGGGTTCTTTTTGAGGTAAATTGGCTTTCATATCAAATCTGGTTTTAGGCAGATTTAAGGTATGGGAATAATCTTCTTTATTTATTGTTTTAACCATAGCTTATAACGATTGTAAACCGTTTAATGTAACTGCGTATTATACATAAATTCGTTTGGAATGCAACTTCTCCGCGCTATTGATTAATCGTTGAAGAGTGAATATAATCCAGGTTAAATTATTATATGTATTCAATATACAGGTCTATTATTAATAGTCGGGCCAAGATAACAACATTTTTTGCAATATTTGCTTTTCTTTTTACCTCTCAATTTGTACAAGGGCAAGTTATACCTAAAGATACTTGGCCTGAAAGCTGGTTCCATGACCCAAAAACCGCCTCCGAACTTGGTATTACAAAGTTTCATCAATCTCCAATGTTGGATGAAGCAGTTAAAAGCGGAAAACTGCCACCTGTAGAAAAGAGACTTCCTAAAGACCCTATCGTAGTAGAACCGTGTGAAAGAATAGGACAATATGGTGGTACAGCTGTTGTTTTCTCAACTGGCGGATTTGGAGAAGGTGGACTATTGAATCCTCCAGGGATGCTGCTTATTATGGACCCGGAAGTCAAAGGCATACAGGCAAACCTTGCCAAAGGGTGGGAATTTAAAGACGATGGTAAGACGTTGATTCTACATTTGAGGGAAGGGATGAAATGGTCGGATGGTTATCCATATACGGCAGATGACATTATGTTCTATTATGACCATGTATTGCAAAATAAAGAGCAGACAGTAACAATTTCCAGGAATTGGAAGATGGGTGGAGAACTAATGAAGTTCGAAAAAATAGACGATTATACGGTTGCTTTGCATTCAGCAGTTCCTAACCCTTATATCATTAATTTTCTGGCACAACAAAATTCTACCGATGGGTTTTCGCCGCCCTTTCATCACTTGAAAAATTATCATCCTGATTTTGTTCCTAGAGAAGAGCTAATGAAAGAAGTAAAAAAACGTGGTTTTTATGAGTGGACTCAATATTATAATTTTATGGCTAAACTTGATGAGCCGGAAGTTAAATGTCCATCCATGCAGCCATTTATCGTAGTAAAAAAGACGCCAACCCTTCTAATAGCAGAACGCAATCCTTATTATCCTAAGATTGACCCTGCAGGTAATCAACTTCCTTACATTGACAGGATAGAAATACATTTTGTGCAAAACGAGGACATGATGACTGCAAAAGCGGCTACAGGTCAGGCTACTTTTGCAGGACAACAAACTCAAATATCGGATATTCCTCTATTTAAATTACATGAAAAGAAAGGAAACTATAAAACTTATATGTGGCGTAGTGTTATGGGAACAGATGTTGCTATACAATTCAACTTTAATTCTCCCGATAAAGAACTGCGTGAAATGTTTTGGGACTCACGATTCCGCAGGGCGTTATCACTCGCAATTAATAGAGAAGAGATTAACCAGATTATTTATTACGGTCACGGAATTCCTAGGCAGACAACAGTTCTCCCTACCAGTGAGTTCTATGAAGAGGATTTTGCTAAAGCCTATGCTGAATATGATCCCAAGAGGGCTTCTGAACTTTTGGATGAGATGGGAGTAATTGATAGAAATGGGGACGATATGAGGGAACGTCCAAATGGTAAACCGCTTGATATTACACTTGAATGGACTCCCATGGAGACACCTAAAGGTTTGACTATGGAACTCGTTGTTGAGTATTGGAAGAATATAGGTATTGATATAGCTTTAAGAGAAATTTCCGGAGCTCAACAATATAATATTGTAAATAGTAGAGCTACAGGTTCTCTTATGAATATGACGCTATGGCATGCTGACCGGTGCACAGACATACTTTTTCCCTCTCAACCTTACTGGTTTGTACCAATGAATCTAAACTGGGAGACGGGCATGTGGAGTAGTTGGACAAGGTGGTTTTTAACCAATGGGGATAAAGGTGAAGAACCGCCCCCCGTGATTAAAGAACTGTATAGTTGGTGGATGGAGATGATTACAACTTTTGATGAGCAAAAACGCATAGAATTAGGGAAAAAAATACTGCGTTCAAATGCAGAGAATGTTTGGACAATAGGAACGGTTGGAATTGCTCCTCATCCTCTAATTGTAAGTAATAAGTTACATAATGTGCCCAAAAGCGGTTATTGGGGATGGGATTGCAGATGGAGTTTGCCGTATTATCCGGAAACGTGGTATTTGGAAAAATAAAAAGTAATTACAATTAATTCAATGAAGTGAAATTACTATGACCAATTATCTTATTCGGCGAATACTCACAATGATAATCACTCTGATTGTCATATCAATTATTACCTTTATCCTTATTCAATTACCTCCGGGTGATGCTTTAACATCCAGATTGCAGCAATTACAATTGGAAGGTCAAGAGATAAGTATGGAACGTATTGAGACTTTACGGGCGCAGTATGGTTTAGATAAGCCATTGTATATTCAATATTTAAGATGGATAACAGGATTTATTCATGGAGATATGGGACGGTCTTTTTCACACGATGATTTACCGGTGAATCAGCTTATATGGGAAAGAATAGGATATACATTTATACTTACTTTTTTATCAATGATTTTTACATGGGTAGTTTCAATTCCTATCGGTATTTACTCGGCAGTGAAACGTTATACTGTCGGCGATTATACGTTTACTTTTTTAGGTTTCATCGGGCTTGCTACGCCTGCTTTTATGTTTGCCCTTGTTTTGATGTACGTGGCTTTTGAATGGTTTGGAGTCAGTGTCGGAGGATTGTTTTCTCCAGAATATTCCGTTGCTGTTTGGAGTTGGGGGAAGTTTGTAGACCTTTTGAAACACGCTTGGATTCCGGTTGTTGTGATAGGCACCGGTGGTGTAGCCGGTTCAATTCGTATTCTACGTGCCAATTTGATAGACGAGCTTGAAAAACCATATGTGAGGACTGCCCGTGCCAAGGGAGTAGGGCCTATAAAATTGCTTCTTAAATACCCGGTTCGTATAGCTATAAACCCATTTATCAGTACAGTAGGGTGGACGCTACCTTACTTATTTTCCGGAGAAGCTATCGTGGGAATCGTATTATCACTTCCGACTGTTGGCCCTTTGCTTTTAGAGTCCCTTTTAAACCAAGATATGTTCCTTGCTGCGAGTTTTATATTGATAATAAGTACTTTGACTGTGATTGGGACACTTTTGTCGGACATTTTACTTGTGATTTCCGACCCGCGTATCAGATATGAATAATAAAAATAAAATAGACATTAAGAAAACTTCTAAAGAAGAAAAACTATTTGTAGCTTCACAATGGCGTTTGATGTGGTGGAGATTCAGACGCCATAAATTAGCTGTTGTTTCAATGGTTGTTCTGATTATTTTTTATCTTGTTGCGATATTCTGCGAATTTGTTGCTCCGTATGAACCATTTTTTAGAGATGTGGACTATGTTCAAGCACCGCTTCAAAGAGTCCATTTTATTGATAAACAAGGGAATTTTCACCTGCGTCCTTTTGTATACAAAACCAGACAAATTTTTGATACGAAAACATGGGAAGGGAAAACTGTTGCGGATTATTCTGCCATATGTCCCATCCATTTTTTTGTGCATGGTTCTAGATATAAATTTTGGGGTATTTGGGAGATGGATATACATCTTTTTGGTGTTGCAGAAAGAGGTAACATACATTTGCTGGGAACCGACAGATTGGGTCGTGACTTATTAAGTCGCGTGATTTATGGATCAAGGATTTCTCTATCTATAGGATTTATAGGTGTTGCATTGAGTTTCATATTGGGCATAATTCTTGGTGGAATTGCAGGATATTATGGAGGTCTAATTGATAATGTTATCCAGCGTATTATTGAGACTCTCATGTCTATCCCGGGTATTCCATTGTGGATGGCGCTTGCAGCTGCACTTCCAGCTACTTGGTCTGCTTTAGGCGTATACTTTGGAATAACTCTTATTATGTCTGTCTTGGGATGGACAGGATTGGCACGGGTGGTAAGAGGAAAATTTCTATCTTTAAGAGAAGAAGATTTTGTTATTGCTGCGCGGCTATGTGGAACTAGCGAATCAAAAATAATTTTTAGACATTTGCTGCCTTCTTTTATGAGTCACATCATAACTTCTGCGACATTAGCTATTCCCGGTATGATACTCGGTGAAACTGCTCTTAGTTTCCTGGGGATAGGACTCAGGCCGCCGATTGTGAGTTGGGGAGTGTTGCTTCAGGATGCACAGAATATACAAGCTGTGGCTATGGCACCATGGCTTCTATTCCCGGGAATATTTGTGATTGTTATTGTGTTGGCATTTAATTTTGTTGGAGACGGGTTAAGGGATGCAGCTGATCCCTATTCAAATGGTTAATTATTGAGGACATAAATTATGTTATCTAAAACTTTGAAGTCTCAAGAATCTAATACTGGCAAAGTTATACAAGAAGAAAAAAACCTTATTCTTGATGTGAGAGATTTAAGGGTTAAGTTTTATTTAGATGAAGGTACGGTTAACGCAGTAAATGGAGTTAACTTCCAAGTTTGGTCTGGTAAGTCGATTGGTATATTAGGAGAGAGTGGTTGTGGTAAAACGATAACCGCTTATTCCGTATTGCAGATATTACCACGCACGGCAAAAATCATAACGGGCGAGATTAACTTTAAAAGAAAAGATGGTCTTATACAGGATTTAACCAAGCTTACCACGGATGGCAAAGAAATACGCAGTATAAGAGGGAAAGAAATAGCGATGATATTCCAGGAACCAATGGCTGCCTTTAGTTTAGTTTACACGATTTGCAATCAGATTTCTGAAGCTCTTATTATTCATCAGCATATGGATAAAATAGCTGCTCGCCAGAGAACAATAGAACTACTTGACCTTGTAGGTGTTCCTGACCCTAAAGTTAGAGTTGATGATTATCCGTTTCAACTTAGCGGCGGAATGCGGCAGAGGGCAATGATTGCTATGGCACTCGCCTGTAATCCTAGAATATTGATAGCCGATGAGCCAACTACTGCACTTGATGTTACTATTCAGGCTCAAGTTCTTAGTTTGATGAAAAGTATGCAGAAAGAGTTTTCATTATCTCTTATGCTTATTACTCATAATCTCGGGGTTATTGCGCATATGGTTGACCATGTGTATGTTATGTATCTTGGTAGAATAGTGGAGGAAGGTCCCGTAGAGAATATATTTGACAATCCTTGCCATCCCTATACTAAAGCTTTGTTTGAGTCCATACCCCGATTAAGCGGGAATAAAGAAAAAATACATCCTATAGAAGGTTCGGTTCCTGACTCTTATACTTTACCTTCTGGATGTGCTTTTCATCCTCGTTGTAAAAAAGTGGTAGGAAAGAAATGTCATGAAAAAATACCTGGCAGAACAGAAATAAGTTCTGGTCACTATGTAAACTGTTTCCAATATTCCGATGAAGAACTTAGAGAATAAAGATAAAAAAAATATTGAACCTATTTTGGAAGTACAAGAGTTGAAGAAGTATTTCTCACTCCAAAAGGGGTTTTTAGGTAAGGTAACAGGATATGTTAGGGCAGTAAATGATGTCACTTTTTCTGTTTATCCGGGAGAAACTCTTGGTCTTGTAGGTGAAAGCGGATGCGGAAAAACTACTGTTGCAAAAGTTATATTGCGTGCTTTAGATGCCACCGGAGGAAATGTTTTTTTAAAGACAGTCAAAGGCAAAAGGGTTGATATGGCGATATTAGAGAAAAAAGAACTAAAATCAGTACGGCGCGATATACAGATGATTTTCCAGGACCCATATTCGTCTCTTAATCCCCGTATGCCTGTGATGGAATTGATTGCAGAGCCACTGAGAGCTTATGGGTGGAATCAAAAACAGTGCGAGAAAAGAGTTGAAGAACTATTGAGTTTAGTGGGGCTTGACCCGCGTTATACGCGGCGTTATCCGCATGCATTTAGTGGCGGTCAGAGACAAAGAATAAGTATAGCCCGTGCATTGGCTTTAAATCCTTCACTGGTAGTGGCAGATGAACCGGTTTCTGCTTTGGATGTATCCGTGCAAGCACAAATTCTTAATCTTCTTGAAGATATGCAGAAAAAAATGAATCTTACTTATATTTTTATTACTCACGATTTGAGTGTTGTCAGATACATCTGTAATAGAGTAGTGGTAATGTATGCAGGGAAATTGGCAGAAGTAGCCCAAACAGAAGCACTTTTTAATAAGCCGCGACATCCCTATACAAGCGCATTGCTGTCAGCAGTTCCTGATATTGACCCACACCGCAAATGGCTTGAAGAAACCGTTTCAGGTGAGGTTGTTGACCTTTCTAAGGAGATACGAGGCTGTCCATTTGCACCACGCTGTAAATATGTAATCCAGAGGTGCCGCGATATCCCGCCGCTTTTAGAAAATAAGGTGGATAACAAAGAACATCCCCATTTTGCTGCATGTCATAGGAGTAACGAAATAGACTTAAAGGGTGTATCTCAGACTCATCCTCTGGGGTGATATTTCTTGTGGATTTCTTTCAGTATTTTTCGGTTTAATTGAGTATAAATCTGTGTTGTTGATATATCTACATGCCCTAACATTTCCTGAACTGAGCGGAGATCTGCTCCTCCTTCCAATAAGTGTGTAGCAAAAGAATGTCTGAAAGTGTGGGGAGAAATTTTAGGGATTGCGCTCTTTCTTCCATATTTTTTAATTATCTTCCATATGCTCTGCCTGGAGAGTTTCATTCCTCTTTTGTTTAGGAATACATACTTTGAATCTATGCCTTTATTGAAAGCAGGTCTTATGTTTTCTAAGTATTTCTTTAACCATTTTGTTGCATATTTCCCTATGGGAACGATTCTTTCTTTAGAGCCTTTTCCCAGAACTTTTGCATATCCAACTTCTATGTCTATGTTTTCAATTTTTAAATCTACAATTTCGGACACCCTGACGCCTGTAGCATAGAGCAGTTCCAGGAGTGCTTTGTCTCTCAGGTTTGATGGTTTAACGGTATCGATATTTTCAAGTATTGAATTTATTTGGCTGACAGATAGAACGAGCGGAAGATGCCGTTCTCTTCTGAATGATTCTAAAATCATAGTCGGGTCTTCTTTTATGTATTTCTGACCAGATAAAAACTTAAAGAAACTGCGTATAGCAGAAACTTTACGTGCAATGGAATAAGAAGAAAAACCCTTTTTTCTAAGGAGTTCTATATATGAAACTAGAAGGGGATAATTAACATTTTCCCAAGAGATTGTTGCTTTAGAAAGGAAGTCATAAAAATCTCTTAGGTCGGCTTGGTATGCTTGTATGGTATTTCTAGAAAGACCTTTCTCGACGGTTAAAAACTGCAAAAATTCTTCAATTCTCTTCATTTATTTTTTAAATAAGGATTCTCTCTTTTTTCTATACCCACTTGGGAAGAAGGTCCATGCCCAGGGTAAATATGGGAATTCTCCGGCAGAGCCAATATTTTATTTATAGACCTCATAAGCTGAGAATAGTTAGCCAAAGGGAAATCTGTTCTTCCTATACTTCCCGAAAACAGAGTATCTCCCGTAAATACGCATTCATTCATAACAAGAGATATGCTTCCAGGTGTATGTCCGGGTGTATGTAGGACTGATATTTGCAAATCCCCTATATTTATCTGAGAACTTGCAGTAAGTATTATATCCGGATACGGAAAAGATATTTCCCTTTCAATTAAAACGGAAAGATTCAAGGAAGGATTCTCTAGAAATTTTATATCTTTTTCGTGCATACAAATTTCCGACCCAAGTGCATCTTTTAGATATTTATTGGCTCCGATATGGTCTATATGTGCATGCGTGTTAACAATATACTTAATTTTCAGCTTATTTCTTTTAATAACCCTTAAAATTTTTTCTCCGTCTGCTCCGGGATCTATAACTATTCCTTCTAAAGTTTTCTTGCAGCCAATTACATAACAATTGGTTTCTATAGGACCTACTATTAGTTTTTCCAGCAGCATTTTATTTATTCTACCATTTGTTGAACGAAGATATAAAGTATGGGAAAATGCTAAATAATTTAGAATTCAAATATTAAAATATGGTTAATTATAAACTCACTATTGAATACGAAGGCACTAACTATCACGGTTGGCAGAGACAAAAAACGAAAATAACAGTCCAAGAAAAAATCGAAAAGAAACTTGAAAAAATATTTCATGAAAAAATTACTATAGCAGGGCAGGGGAGAATTGATTCAGGGGCACATGCTTTAGGTCAGGTTGCGAATTTTAAGGTAGAAAAAGATTTCAACGTTTTTAATCTAAAGAAAGCTTTGAATAGTATGCTTCCTACAGACATACGAATTAAAGATGTACAAATTGTGGATGATAAATTCCATGCTCGATATTTAGCAAAACAGAGACATTACAAATATTTGGTCTATAGTAATGAGCCACCAGTCTGGTTAAGAAATTTTGTTTATTTTTATCCTTATGAATTAAATATAAAAAGAATGCAGGAAGGAGCAGAATGCCTGATTGGACAATATGATTTTTCTCCATTCCAAGCTTCCGGTAGCCCTGTAAAAAATACAGTAAAAATTGTAAAATCAATAGAAATAAAAAAGGAAGAAATTAGCTTTTTAACTAAAATCTCGGTTGTTAGATTTGATATAAAAGCAGATGCGTTTCTCTATAAGATGGTGAGAAATATAGTCGCAACCTTATTGGAAGTTGGCAGAGGCAAGATGCACCCTGCTGAAATCAAAGAGATTATAAATAAGAAAGCAAAAAGGGAAGGACAAGTTGTCCCTGCTCATGGGTTATTTCTTGTTGATGTAGAGTACTAATTCTAAAATATAAATATTATGGAACATTCTGATTTTGTTCATTTACACACGCATACCGGGTATTCCCTCTTAGACGGTATGTGCAGGATTCCTGACTTAGTAAAAAAGGCGAAAGAATATAAGATGCCGGCACTCGCCATAACTGACCATGGCTGTATGTTTGGTGCTATTGAATTTTATGATACAGCCATTTCCGAAGGTATTAAGCCTATTATAGGTAGCGAGATGTATCTGGCTCCCAAAGACAGGAAAGAGAAAAAAATAGAGCGTGGTGAAACTTCTTTCTATCACCTGACTCTTTTATGTAAAGACCATAAAGGTTATAAAAACCTGATGAAACTTAATTCGATAGGTTATTTGGAGGGATTCTATTATAGGCCGAGAATTGACAAGGAAATCTTAAGTAAATATTCGGAGGGGTTAATAGCCCTTTCAGGATGTCTTAAAGGTGAAATCTCCCAGAAACTATTACAGAATGATGAAGAAGGAGCAATCCAAATAGCCGGTAATTTACAGGAGATTTTAGGCAAGGGTAACTTTTATTTGGAACTTATGCAGTTATCTTTGCCCGAACAGAAGAAAGCTAACGAAGGGCTGATCAGAATTGCCAAGAAACTGGATATACCGTTAGTTGCTACCAATGATGTACATTATCTTGAAAAGGAACACTCTTATGCACATGATGCTTTGCTTTGTATACAAACAGGATCTCTTTTAAAAGATGAAAACAGATTAAAATTCCAGACTGATGAGTTCTATTTTAAATCACCACAAGAAATGAAAAAGATGTTCAATGACTATCCTGAAGCTTGTACCAATACTATTGAAATCACTGAAAAATGCAATTTAGAGTTGGAATTCGGAAAATTCCATCTTCCGCATTTCCCTGTACCTGAAGGAGAAACCTTAGATTCATATCTTATAAGATTCTGTTACGATGGATTAAAGAGAAAGATACCTGATGCTGATGAAAAAACAATAGAAAGATTGGAACACGAATTATCAGTAATAAAGAAAATGGGGTTCTCCGGTTATTTTCTGATTGTTCAGGATTTTATAAATTTTGCTCGCTCTAAAGGTATTCCTGTTGGACCTGGCAGAGGTTCTACTGCAGGTAGTTTAGTGGCTTTCTCGTTAGGTATCACTGATATAAATCCTTTGGAGTATGGATTATATTTTGAGAGATTTTTAAATCCTGGACGGAAAAAGATGCCGGATATAGATATTGATTTCTCTGATACTCGTAGAAATGAAGTTATAAATTATGTCACAAGCAAATATGGCCAGGATAGGGTTACCCAAATAATTACATTTGGAACTATGGCAGCCAGAGCAGTGATAAGGGATGTTGGTAGAGTTCTTGATATGCCTTACAGCGAAGTTGACCAGATTGCCAAAAAAATTCCCGTGCTTGGACATTTTACATTATCCGAAGCTGTGAAAAAGGATAAAGAACTACAAGATTTTCAAGAGAAGTATCCGCCCCTTTTTCAAATATCGAATATTTTGGAAGGGTTACCTCGTCATGCCTCAACGCATGCTGCTGGGATTGTTATAGCAGCAGATTCTTTAACAGAGTATACACCTCTTTACCAAGTGAGTGAGGGTGAAGTTCTTACCCAATATTCAATGGAATCTTTGGACAGGATTGGACTTTTAAAAATGGACCTTCTTGGATTGAAGACCCTGTCTTTATTATATAACACTGTTGAAATAGTTAAATCCACGCAAAATATAGATATTGATTTTGACCTTTTACCTTTTAACGATCCCCCTACCTATAAGCTATTAAGAGCAGCAAAAACCATAGGAGTTTTTCAGTTGGAAAGTGAAGGTATGAGGGAATTGATAAAGAAAATGCATCCGGAAAGTTTCAAAGATTTAGTAGCTCTTTTAGCTCTGTATCGTCCCGGGCCGTTAGGAGGAGGACAGGTAGATTCATTTATTAGAAGAAAAGAAGGCAAAGAGCCGATAGATTATCCCCATCCTTCAATAAAGTCTATACTGGAAGAAACATATGGAATTATCCTTTATCAAGAGCAGGTTATGCGGATAGCTTCGGAAATTGCTAATTTCTCTTTGGCAGATGCCGATGATTTAAGAGCTGCCATGGGTAAAAAAATTCCGGAAGTTATGGATGAGAAGAGAGACCAGTTTGTTAAGGGAGCTAAAAAAAATGGTATTACGGAAGCCAAAGCTAATAAAATTTTTGACTATATGGCATATTTCGCCGGTTATGGTTTCAATAAAGCTCATAGTACTGCATATGCTTTTATCTCGTATAGAACCGCTTATCTTAAAGCTAATTTTCCGTTGGAATTTATGGCGGCACTTCTTAATTCTGAAAAAGCTAACAGGGATAAAATGGCTATTGTTATGAATGAATGTACGGAAATGGGTATTAAAGTTCTTCAACCAGATATAAACGTTAGCTCAACTAATTTTACTGTAGTAGATAATAATATAAGGTTTGGTTTGTCGGCAGTTAAAAATGTGGGCGAACAGGCGGTTGATGATATTATTAGAGTCAGGGAAGAAAAAGGCAGTTTTGTTTCTTTGTATGATTTTATTGAAAGAGGAGACTCGAGAAAGGTTTCAAAGAAAGTGATTGAAAGTTTAATTAAGTGTGGTGCTTTTGACCTTTTGGATAATAACCGGGCATATTTAATAAGCATGTTGGAGGGCGATATAAAAGCAAAATCCGGAAAGAAGAAAGGACAAATAGCTCTTTTTTCTGCTTCCGAAAATGAAGAAGTAAAAGATGTAAATAAAATTCCGCAATGGAGTAAATCCGAAATTTTAAAATTTGAAAAAGAATTCTTGGGCTTTTATTTAACCGGTCATCCTTTGGCTGGATACGAACAAATACTTGGGAAGTTTACCAATGCCAATACAACTAATTTACACAAATTTAACGGTTCCGCATCGGTAAAAATAGGAGGAGTAATAACTAATATACAGAAGAAATTTACCAGAAAAGATGGGAAGAGAATGGCTATATTTAAACTGGAAGATATGGAAGGAAATGTCGAAGTCTTGGTATTTCCTGATGCTTTCGAGAAAGAACAGACTAATATAACAGATGGTTCAGAAGTAATTGTAGAAGGAAGACTGGATAGGAATGGGGATACACTAAAAGTAATTGCTTCTTCTTTGAAACTCATCTCGGATGTTATAAAAAACCTGGGATCTATTCCTCGATTATCATCACTTCCAGAGGTAAAACGTATATTACACATACATATTAATGATTCACAGGCAAACGAAGATATTTTTACCACTTTAAGGAATATTTTGCGGATTTCAAAAGGTAACAGCAAAGTATATTTTCATGTTTCTGGAGATTCCAAAGAAACAGTTCTTTTAGCTGGGAATTATATGAAAGTAGAACCAAGTAAACTCCTCATAGATAAAATTGAAGAAATTTTGGGTAAAGGGACAGTGTTTGTAACTGAGGAAGAAAATAATAAGAGTTTGTAAATCTCGCCCTCCAAGATGATTTTGAAATTCCACTAAGCTTGAATCTATGCTACAATTTTAATTAATAAGTTAAAAGGATCATTTAATAATGGCTAAAAAAATAAAAATTTCAATATCTCAAGTGCAGATGGAAGCTGAATTGAATAATTCCAATACTGCTGAAAAGATGTGGAAGATTCTCCCTATTGAGAAGGAAGTTAATAGGTGGGGGGAAGAAATCTATTTTTCTATTCCTTTAAGATTGGAAGAAAACAATGCAAAAGAGATAGTTCAAGAAGGAGATCTTGGTTTTTGGCCATCAGGTAGTTGTTTTTGTATATTTTTTGGTCCGACTCCTATAAGCAAAGGTAAAGAAATAAGACCTGCAAGTCCTGTAAATATTTTTGGAAAAATGTTAGGAGATGCAAAACAATTTTCAAAAGTAGAAGACGGAGAGAAGATAAAAGTTGAGAGAGTATTAAAATAATAAATTAAAATTCAAATTTAAATTTTGAATTGTAACTTTGATGTCTAGTATTATATTGATAGAGTGAATATATTAAGAGTATGTTAATTATGAAAATACAGAATAAAAAATTAGCACTTGTTTCTTTATCTATATTGATAATAAGCACAGCTGTTTTGGGATTGGCTAATACTATTCAAGCGGCTAATTGTGGATGGATAAATGCTACTACGTATATCCCTTGTAATTGCGGCGATACCGTAGTAGGTACTTATGGCCCGTATACTTTAAGTGGTGATTTACATTGCTACGGCGGTACTGGTTTAATTGTTGGAGCAGATGGGATTACTATTAATGGAAACCATTGTTTTCTTTATAATGATAGCGGAAATGGTAATAATATAGGAATTGATACTAATGGCCACAGCGGAGTTATTATTGAGAATTTCGGATCTATTCTTGGAGAGTGGGGTGGAGGCATTGTTTATTTCGGCAAAGGTATTTATTTGAATAATTCTCCAGGAGCACAAGTTATAACCAATACCATATATGGCAATGGCCCTTATATGGGCGATAATAGTTATCCTACCTACGGCATCTATTTAAACAATTCTCCAGGTAGCATCCTTACTAACAATAAAATGTACGATAATCTCTCTGGCAATCTTTTTGTAACGGGCTCTGCTATTTCTGATTACAATAATAATATAGATACTACAAATTACTCTGGAGTAGAAGACGGTGACGACAACCCTATCTATTATTACTACGGTCAATCAAATCAAACACATGATTTCAGCAATGCAAACATAGGGATGGTTTGGTGCATAAACTGCACTAATGTAACCGTTAAAAACGCCACAACGTTAGCCAATAGTTGGGCGGGTGTATATTTAAAAAGCTCTACCGGTTCAACTATTGAGAATGTAACAGCAGGTTCAGGTGTTTATGGCATTTATTTAGACAATTCTACCGGTTCAACAATCAAAAAAGTTACAGTCAACTCAAACCAATACGGCATCTATCTTGATCCTGATTCCTCGAACAGCACCCTAACTGCCAATATTGCAAGGTCAAACGCTAATTTCGGCATCTATCTTGATTCTGACTCAAACAACTTTATGGGCAATATTACAAGCTTAAACACTACCGGCATCTATCTTGATTCTTCCTCCTCAAACAATACCCTAACAGGCAATGCAATAACTGGTAATGGAACTAATTTCCTGGATTTAGGCACAAACAACACTATTACCGCTAACTGTGGCGATACCGACTATGACGGAACAACTGACACTATCTGTGCCTGTGGCAATACGGTTGTAGGTGAGTCCGGTTACACTTACCAGCTCACAGGAGATTTAATTTGTCCGGAGGACAGTCTGGGATTAATTGTTGGAAGCGATGGCATAACTATTGATGGTGGCAATCATAATTTAACCGGAAATGGCGGCATTAACGGTATTGATAATTCAGGTGGCTATGACAACATTACTATTCAAAATTTCGCTAGTATAACCAATTTTGGAAACGGAATTTATTTATATAGTTCTACCGGTTCAATAATCCAAAACGTTACAACAAGTTCAAACCAATACGGTATCTATCTTGATTCTTCTAATTCCAATACCTTAACTAATAATACTACTAATTTAAACACTCAAGATGGCATTTATCTTCTTAATTCTTCCGAAAATTATCTAGGAACTACATTGGGCACCGGCAACACTGCTAATTCCAATAGTAATACCGGTATTTTTATTGCTGGTGGTTCAGGAAATCATTTGAATTACAACGAAGCAAGCTCAAACGCGAATGGTATTTATTTTTCTTATTCCTCCTCAAACATCTTAATAAGCAATATTGCAAACTTAAACACTTTATACGGCATCTATCTTGATCCTGACTCCTCAAACAACACCCTAATAAGCAACACAATGACGGGTAATGGAACTGATTTCATGGATTTAGGCACAAGTAACATTAACACTGTAACCTGCGGCGATACCGACTACGACGGAATAACTGACACTAACTGTGTTTGCAGCAATATGGTTGTAGGAAAAAGTGGCTATACTTATACGCTTACAGGAGATCTAACTTGTTCGACGAATCTGGGATTAATCGTTGGAAGCAGCGATATCACTATTAACGGCGGCAATCATAATTTAAATGGAGAAGGTGGTATTAATGGTATTGATAATTCAGGTGGCTATAGCAACATTACTATTCAAAATTTCGCCAATATAACTAATTTTGGAAACGGAATTTATTTTAGCAATTCTACCGGTTCAATAATCAAAAACGTTATAGCCAACTCAAACCAATACGGTATCTATCTTTATTCTTCCTCCAATAATAATTTAGGTCTTGATGAAACGCCAGGCACCGGCAATACGGCTAATTCCAATAGTAATACCGGTATTTTTATTACTGGAGGTTCCGGCAATCATTTGAATTACAACGAAGCAAACTTAAACAATATCGGTATCTATCTTAATTCTTCCTCAAATATTTTAACTGACAATACGGCTAATTCCAATAGTAATCTCGGTATTTATATTGCTAGTGGTTCCGGCAATCATTTGAATTACAACGGAACAAACTTAAACCAATACGGCATCTATCTTTCTTCCTCTAGTTCCAATACCCTAACCAATAATACTGCTAATTCAAACAAAACCGGTATCTACCTTGTTTCTTCTAATTACAACACTCTGACAGATAATACTGCTAATTCAAATTCCGGTTTATCCTTTGTTGAGCCGGTCGAGGGTGGAGATAATGGAAATCACACTAATTCTTGCGGAATTTGGCTTAATTCCTCATCTAACAATAACTTAACTGGTAACACCGCTAATTCCAATAGTAATACCGGTATTTATATTCACGCTAGCAGTGGTAATCATTTGAATTACAACGAAGCAAGCTTAAATGGCATATGGGGCATTGTTACTTATCACTCTGGTAACAATATTTTTACCGGCAATACCTTAAATTCAAACGGAGCCGCAGTGTCGTGGGGTTATGGTATCCAACTTGATGTTAGTACCGGAACCATCAGGGGAAATACCGCTAACTCAAATTATGCTGATGGTATTTATCTTTTTTCATGCAACGGCAACACAATAGTAAATAATACCGTTCAAAACAATGGATACACTGGCATACGTACCTCAAGGTGCTATTCTAATGCCGTTATCGGCAATATAGTTAAGTCAAACACATATGGTATTTATATTAATCTAAGCACTGGAAATATCCTTACCAACAACATACTAAACTCAAACACTGCTGAT
>CAIJMQ010000120.1 GCA_903821905.1 uncultured bacterium | reverse complement strand
TAATTACTTCTCCAGATAATAAAAATTTAACTGGATTTATACTTCCAAATGGTTTTACTTTAATAACGGAAGAAAGAAAAGAATCCCCTCTTGTATATCTCCATCTTACTGTTAAAACAGGCAGTATATATGAGAACGAATATCTTGGTTCTGGAATCTCACATTTTGTAGAGCATATGATTTTTAAAGAAAATGAACAGATAAACGAATTTGCTAAAAAGGTAACATCTATGGGAGGAGAAGTTAATGCTTACACTTCCTTCGATAGAACTGTATATCACATATTAATTCCTGCTTCAGAATGGAAAGAAGCATTAGACATATTACTTGATGCTGTATTTAACCCTTCTTTTGACGAACAAGAAATAGAGAAAGAAAGAGAGGTTATCTTAAGAGAAATGGCTTTAAAGGAAGATGACCCGGGTAGTTTTCTATCAACACATTTCTGGGGAAATTTTTTCAATACTCATCATTATAAATTCCCCGTTATAGGTGAAAAACAATTGTTTATAAAATTGAAACGGGATGATTTGGTCAATTATTATAAAAAAATGTATATCCCTAACAATATGATTCTAATTATATGCGGTGATATAAATAAAAATGAAGTTGATGAAAAAGTAATTGAAAAAACTCAAGAGCTAAAACCTTCTTCTTTATCACCTATTGTCCTACCACAAGAACCAGTCCAGCTATCTCCAAGAGAGTTTGTATTGGGAAAAGACGTTAAGATGGATTATCTAAATATCGGTTTTCATATCCCTCCATTTGGAAATGAAGACATGTATGCATTAGATATACTTTCAATAATATTGGGTGGAGGTAAAAACAGCAGACTTTATAAAAGTTTAAAAACAGACGAATCTCTGGTTTATTCTATATCTTCTTACTCATTCACTCCATCATATGAAGGAATATTTCTTATATCTGTCATAACGAAGAAGGAAAATACTGAGAAGGTAAAAAGAAGAATATTTGAAGAAATACAAAAGATTAATATGGGGGGAATTAAAGAAGAAGAATTGGAAGAAGCAAAGAATAAATTAAAAACGCAGGAACTGACTAATCAAGAGACACTTGAAGATAAAGCCGAAGAACTTGCCTCCAATTATATATATACCAGGGATTTGGATTTCACTAAAAGATACTTAGAAAACATAGAGAAGGTAAAAAAAGAAGACATTATAAAAGTAGCTTCTAAATACTTAAATATAAGTAATTCTACTATAGGTATTTTGACTACTCCTCAAAAAACTGAAAAGATTGAAACAGAACTTCAAAACATATCGGATATTCCAACCAAAGAGATTCTTGACAACAACCTTATTCTAATTTTAAGAAAAAATCCCACGATACCACTTGTTTCTATTGCAGTTGTTATAAGTGGAGGAATTATTATAGAAAACGAGCAAAATAACGGTATCTGTAATATTTTGTCTTCAATGCTAATAAAAGGCACAAAAAATAGTACTTATAAAGAGATAATAAATAGCATAGAATCACTTGGGGGAAGTATAGGTACTTTCTCCGGGAATAATTCATTTGGCATTAAAATTAATGTGCAAAGTAAGGATATTGATAAAGCATTAGATGTATTGGCAGATATATTATTAAATTGTAATTTCCCCAAAGATGAACTCAAAAAAGAAAAAGATATGCAGATTATGCAGATAACAAAAGAAAAGGATGATATATTTAACTATGGATTTAAAAACTTAAGAAAACAATTCTTTAATACACACCCCTACTCCAGAAATTCCTTAGGTGAGATTTCAACAGTTTCGTCTATAGAGCGAGATGATTTAATTAAACTTAAAGATAAGCTTCTTGTTGGAAAAAATACTGTTATATCAATATCGGGAGATTTTAACTCAGAGCAAATAAATAGCAAAATAGAACATTTATTTTTTTCTCTACCGGAAGGTAAAAAAATAGAAGGGGGATATCCCCAAATTCTTAACAGTAAGACAATAGATTTGGAAGGTAAATGGAATCAATCTATACTCTTTATAGGATTCCCTGCACCATCTATAAGAAACAATGATTTCTATATTATGGAAGTATTAGATACTTATCTTAACGGACAGGCTTCTCCTCTATTTGTTAACCTTAGAGATCAAAAAGCATTGGCATATAGTATAGGAGTATTTCCCCTTTTCGGATGGGACCCTGGTATATTAGTTTTTTATGTTGCAACTAAAAAAGATAAACTGGAAGAAGCTTCAAAAGAGATGCAAACGGAGATAAAAAAGTTAAAGGAAGGAGACTTTTCTGAAAGTGATATCGAATCGGCAAAAAAGAAATTATTAACACAAAAATGGGAAGACCTGCAGGATAACCAGTCTTTTGCCTCTGAACTTGCGCTTTCTGAGCTCTACGGTCTAGGATATGAAGAACCTTTGCAATTAAAAGAAAAAATTTCTGGTATAAAAAAAGATGACATTATACGATTCACAAATGAATATTTAAGTGAACAAAAAAGCACCGTACTATTTTTAAAAGGAGAATAAAGTACTTATTAAAATGAAAGAAAAGACTTTAAATAGTAAACTTATTTACAAAGGGAAAATACTAAACCTGAGAGTGGATACAATAATACTTTCCAACGGAAGAAAAGCAAAAAGAGAAATTATTGAGCATTCGGGCTCTGTGGCTATTCTGCCTTTAATAGGCAAAAATAAATTTCTTCTCGTTAAGCAGTATAGAAAAGCTATTGAAAAAACACTATTAGAAATACCGGCAGGAAAAATGGAAATAGGGGAAAATATAAAAAGATGTGCACAGCGGGAATTAACGGAAGAAACAGGTTATAAAGCCGGTAATTTTGAGAAACTCGCATCTGTATATCTTGCTCCAGGGTACTCTTCCGAAATAATACATGTTATATTAGCAGCAATATTTTTGCCTGTATGTTTTGCGACGGGTATAATATAGCATTATTCTTCCTGGATTAGTAGAAGAAAAGAATGCCCAGCTTATCCAGTTATTTAAGGATCAAATAAGAAGTTATTTTATGG
>CAIJMQ010000119.1 GCA_903821905.1 uncultured bacterium | reverse complement strand
TTCGCTAATTTTAAGGGTATTAAAGCTTATGCCGACCTCTTCTAATTTCCCGATAATCTTTTCAATCTGCCGAGATTCGGCAAAATCTTTAACTTCTACTTTGTTGGCTTTACCTTCTTCAAACTGTTCCATGAAAGAAGCAAGTTCTTTTTCGGTATAAAAGAAATGGCCTTCCTTTTCTACTTTAACCCCATACAGGGGAAGTTTCCCATCCGCAGAGCCGTGTCTCAAGTATTCTTCAAGAGTTGTGCCCTTCCTTTTTAACGATGGGGATATCTTCTCTATCTGGAGCAGCAGGTCAGCAATCTCTTTGATTTTGCTTGGGGGGATTTCTTTCTTTTTCGCTATATCATGAATCGTAATCCCGTCAATGCCTTCCTTTACAATAAAGGATGTGAGCTGTTCTTCGTTCTGGACATACATTTCGCTTTTGCCTCTTTTAACTTTATATAACGGGGGCTGAGCAATATGGACATGCCCCTTTGCGATTAAGGGTGCCATCTGCCTATAAAAGAAAGTTAATAATAGTGTCCGGATGTGAGAACCATCTACATCGGCATCTGTCATAAGGATAATGCGGCCATATCTTAATTTACTAATATCAAAATCCTCATCTATTCCAGCGCCCAGAGCCGTTATCATTGTGCATATTTCATCGTTTCTGATAATTTTGTCCATTCTGGCTTTCTGGACGTTTAAAATTTTACCTTTCAAGGGAAGGATTGCCTGCGTTCTTCTGTCTCTTGCCTGCTTAGCGGAACCGCCGGCTGAATCGCCTTCTACCAAGAAAAGTTCTGAATTTGCCGGGTTTTTCTCCGAGCAGTCTGCGAGCTTCCCGGGTAAAGCACCCGAATCTAATGCTCCCTTTCTTCTGACTAATTCTCGCGCTTTCCTTGCTGCTTCACGCGCTCGTGCAGCAGTAACACATTTCTCGATTATTTGTTTGGCTATGGATGGATTCTCATGTAAAAATTCGCCAAGTTTTTCATTTGTATAGGAACTTACAATCCCCTGGACTTCGCTATTGCCAAGACGCGTTTTTGTTTGTCCTTCAAACTGTGGTTCCGGTAATTTAACACTAACTATACCTATCATCCCCTCGCGTATATCCTCGCCTGAAAGCTGCAGGTCCTGAATTTCTTTTTCTGAATAATATTTATGCATATACTCGTTTATCGCACGCGTCAGGCCTGATTTAAATCCGGAAAGGTGTGTCCCCCCCTCGTTTGTATTTATATTATTGGCAAAAGAGAATGTCTGTTCTTTATATTCCTGCGTAAACAGTATGGCAAACTCTATGATTATTTTGTCCTTGGAGTTCTCGAAATAGATTGGTTTCTCGTGTAGTACTCCTTTGTTTTTACTTAAATATTGGACAAAAGAAGCAATCCCCCCTTCGAAAAAGAATTTTTCTGTTTTGAGCGTCTTTTCATCAAGAAAATTTATCGTTAAACCTTTATTTAAGAAAGCGAGTTCCCTGAGCCGTGGCAATATAATATCGTCGTTGAATTCCGTAACGGTGAATATTTCTGCGTCGGGACTAAACGTAATGCGTGTTCCTGTTTTTTTACTCTTTCCAAGTATCTGTAGGGGTGTTGTTGCTTTGCCGCGGGCGAATTTCATGGAACAGATTTTCCCGTCTCTTGAAACCTCCGCTTCCATCCATTCCGAAAGAGCACATACAACCGACAGCCCAACTCCGTGCAATCCTCCAGCAACCTGGTATGCTTTATTATCAAATTTGCCGCCTGCGTGTAGAGTTGTTATTACAACTTCAAGTGCGGATTTGTTGGTCCCCGGATGGTTGTCGGTTGGGATGCCCCTTCCGTTGTCAATTACCGTAACGGAATCGTCCACATGCAGCGTAACGCTTATTTCGCTACAATATCCCGCCATTGTTTCGTCAATTGAATTGGCAACAACCTCTTCTATTAGCTGGTGAAGTCCCCTCTCCGAAACGCTTCCTATATACATACTTGGGCGCTTTCTAACCGCATCAGCGCCCTTGAGAATATGAATACTTTTTGCCGTATATTCTTGTTCTTCTTTTTTCATTATTCACCCACCCTAAAGTTGACCTCTCTTATAATTTCTTTCCCAAAAGTGTTATTTACCGCTTCAATAATCCTCTCTTTCTTGAAAAGAAGTTCTTGTAAATATGCCGGGGCATTGACCAATAAGATAAGCTTTTTTTTATACACCTTATACGGCTTAACATGAGCGCTTATCTTTTTACCTAAAACCAAATTAAGGTTTTCCAATATTTTAGAAAATTCCAGTTTTTCTTCCTGCCTTTTTTCGATCTTGTTTAATATTTTTTCTAAAATTTTACCGATATGCTCTGGGCCTTTTTTTGTCATCTCACATCTCCATTGGCATCAAAACATAAACAAATTTTTCATTATCCATGGGCCTGAAGAGAGCTGCTTCTTTGGTAGAATTTAAACCCAGAAAAACTTCCTCACTATCTATAACTTTCAACACGTCTATTGTATATTCCGGATCAAATGCTATTTGAATTTCCTTCTCGCCGTGTTTGATCGGTATTTGCTCTGAGGATTCACCCACCTCGGCTACCTTAGAGCTGACTATTATAGAGTCTTTTTGCACATCAAACTTAACAGAACTCCCTTTTTCTTTGGTTAAAACATAAGCTCTTGTAACGGCGCCTATTAACTCTTGTCTATTAATCATAAGTTTCTGTTGAAAGGTCTTTGGTATAACTTTATTATAATCTGGGAATTCCCCTTCTATTAGCCGAGACGTAAGAGAAAGATCTTTTTGGATAAAATTCGCCTGTTTTTCTCCCAAGGTTAAGGTAAGTTCGTCGTCTGTTATTACCCTCAGAAGCTCATTACATATTTTCATAGGTAGTATGCAATCCCTTTTTTGCTTCACTGGTTCTCCCCCAATGGTTTCTTCAACTAAAGCCAACCTGCGGCCATCCGTGCCAACCATTTCAATGCTATCGCCTTTTAATAATAAGTACACCCCCGTCAGGGTATACCTACTTTCTTCCCTGGAAACAGCCAAGAGAGTCTTCTGAATCATTGATTTTAATAAGCTTCCTTTTATACTAATTTTTTGCCCCACTATTTCAGGGAAAGTGGGATAATCGTCTGGTGGAAGGGTGTTTATTCTTACGCGGGTTTTGGAACATTTAATTGTTGTAATGTTTTTTTCTGTGGAAATTTCAATTTCACCCTTAGGAAATTCTCTTATTAACTCTAATACTCGTTTTCCTGGAAGCGCTATTACTCCTTCTTCTAGTATCTCCCCTAAAATATTACACTTAATACCTACTTCCAAATCCGTACTAAAAAAAGATATATTCCCTGGTTTAACTGTTAAAAGAAAATAAGAGAGTATTGGTAATGTTGTTCTTGTGGATATAACACCTTGTATTGTTTGTATAGTTTTTAATAATTCGCTTTGGGTAAATTTTATTCTCATTTTCTCTCCTTTAATTTCTTTATATTACGTTACTATTATATTATATATAACTAGTATTAATAATAATAATCCCTGTTGATAATGTGGAAAAAGTTGTAAGTTTCTTATTCTTTTCACATTTAAGGTTATAAAAAATGTGGGGACAACTATTTTATATTTCCACACTATTAACATTTTATATTTTGTATTATTTTAGTAATTATTTGGTCAAGGTTTTTGTCTGTTTTTCTTCTTGTTTTTATTGTGTTGCAGGAGTGTATTACGGTTGTATGGTCTCTGCCCCCAAAATTGTTGCCTATACCCGGCAGCGAAAAATCTGTTAATTCTCTTACTAAATACATGGCGATTTGGCGGGGATATACAATGGCTCGATCCCGTTTTTTAGAATTCATATCAGAAACTTTTACATTAAAAAGATTACAAACCTCTTCTTTTATCAAATCAATTGTTATGGGTTTTTGGCTATCGCCACCTTTTATCAAGTCTTTAAGAAGTTCTTTTACAACGTTCATGTTTAAAGTCTTTCCATTAAGAGAAGAATAAGCCACCACCCTTATTAGGGCGCCCTCTAATTCCCTTATATTTGATGTAATGCCGGAACAGATATAAGAAAGCACGTCGTCTGGAATCTTGTATCCGTAAAACAGTATCTTTTTCTGCAAAATAGCCATTCGAGTTTCAAAGTCGGCCGGTTGGATGTCTGCAACTAAGCCCCAGCGGAAACGCGAAATCATCCTCTTTTCTAAGGTTGGTATTTCTTCTGGGGGGCGATCGCTGGAAATTACTATCTGCTTGTGTGCATCATAAAGTTCGTTAAACGTATGGAAGAATTCAGCTTCAGTGCTTTCCTTGCCGGCAATAAAATGGATATCATCAATAAGGAGAACACCCGAAGAACGATAATGTTTGCGAAACTTTTCGGTAGTCCTGTTTTGTATTGCACCGATCAGCTGGTTCGTGAATTTTTCGCTGGAGATATATTGTATTTTTTGGTCGCCGTGTTTAGCAACAAGCTCATTCCCTATTGCCTGCATAAGGTGGGTTTTCCCAAGACCTACGCCACCATAAATAAAGAGCGGGTTATATGCTTTGCCGGGTGAATTGGCTACAGCCATCGCAGCGGCGTGTGCAAACTGATTACCACTACCAACTACAAACTTATCAAAAGTATAATTAGGGTTTAAATAAGCCGAGAAGCTGGGATCACCTCTATTGTCAAACCTATTATCAAAAAGAGACGGCCCCTGCTTCTTAATTTTTAGTTTTCCCTTGTTTTCTTGGTTGAAAGAAAACTCTACCTTTATTTTTTTATCTGTAACCGAGGACAACCCTTTATCAATCGCCTCTTTGTAGTTTTTGTTAATCCAATCAGCAAAAAGTTGAGACGGAGCTTCGATATTAAGCACCTCATTGTTGGACGACACACATTTAAGAGGTTTAAACCACATATTAAAACTCTTCTCATCCATCGTCTCTCTTATAACCGACAATGCTTTATCCCAAACTTTATTTTCTTCCGGCGTGCTCATTTTCTAATTCTCTCCAATCCACAGGTTATCCACAAAAAAAGGCAACTTATTCAGAGGTGCCGATGGATGCTTGTTTATAAAACACAAAGGACAACAGCGTACTGGTTTTATCGTTTTTTTAAAGATAAAAAAACGAAAAAATGCAAAAAACACCAACAACTTGTCCACAATTGTTTCTTTTCGGGTTTTGCGTCTCATTAATAAGCTCATAACAAGAAGAATCTGTAGTACATTAGACAGGAATTATTTATTGTCTAAGCGCCCATTCTACCCTAAGGACAAGATGTTTTCAAGAGAAAAAATTTTTAAATAGGTGCTTTACGTATAACGTTTTAAAAGAAAAGAGATTGGGGCGTAAGCGGATAAAAAATTACACACTTAGAATAACTTTACTCCTCTAGGGATACCGATTTCACAGTCTCAAGTTTTTCTCCCAGAAAAAGCTGGGCTAGTTTGGAAAATTTCTCAGGGTCATCACTTACATAGAAACTATAATCATGAGAAGTGGTGCTATTATTAAGTAGAGATTTTTCTTTTAGGAGCTCTTTTAAGTAAATGGCGGTTTCGGTGGAAGTGTCTACAAGGGCAACGGATTGCCCCATCTCCTCAGTAAAGAGATGCCTGAGGAGAGGATAATGAGTACAACCAAGGATAAGGGTGTCTACCTGCTGTTTCTTTAGAGGAGCAAGATATTCTCTTAATATCATTCTTGTGGCTTCTTTGTTAAGCCAGCCTTCTTCAACAAGAGGGACTAAAATAGGGGCAGCAACCGTAGTAATAGAAATCCTCGGGTCAATTTTTTGTATTAAAGATTGGTAACTACCACTGTTAATGGTTGTCCTTGTCCCAATAATACCAATGTTCTTGTTTTTTGTTATGTTTACTGCTTTTTTCACGGCAGGTTCTATTACGCCAATCACGGGGATTGTCATTTTTTCTTTCAAATCAGAAAGTGCAGTTGAGGAGGCGGTATGACAAGCTACAACAAGAGCCTTTATCCCTAATTTTTCCAGAAAACCGGCAATTTGCAGGGAAAATTTACGGATTACCTTTGGCGACTTTGTCCCATAAGGAACGCGTGCCGTATCGCCAAGATATATTAATCTCTCATTGGGTAAAAGGTTTTTGATGCTCTTTAAAAGAGTTAGCCCCCCAACTCCGGAATCAAACATACCAATGGGTTGGTTTGCTCTGTTTTTCTCCATATTTTTATTTTGTGAACCCCGCCGTAATATCGAATTCTTTCTTAAACTGCAGAATACTTTCAGATATATTCTCTGCCAAAAGCTGTTTATAGTTATCGCTTTCAAAAAGCCTTTCTTCCGAAGGATTGCTTATAAATCCAATCTCGACAAGAACTGCCGGAGCTTCAAGTCCTTTGAGTACATAGAAAAGAGCAGATTTAATTCCCCTATTGGGAGACGACAGCGCCTTATCAAGGCGGGACTGTATTGTTTTTGCAAGCATTTTGCTTTCTGTCCTATATTCAGTATATTTTAGATCAGCTAGTATCGTTTCGGTGTTTTTGTCAGAAGAATTTGGCTCCAACATGATTACGGAATTTTCTACGGCTTCTACTGCTCTTGCAATGTCATCGGATGCCGGAGAAAGAAAGTAACTTTCAAAACCTTTCGCTCGGGGAGAAAAAGACGCATTACAATGGATGGATAAAAAAAGATCTACTCCGGACTTGTTGGCAAGAGATACCCTTTTTTGCAATGAGACGAATTCATCACTGTCTCTGGTAAGAACAACCTGAACCCCGCTATCTTGTAAATATTTCCTCACTCTTTCCGCCATGTCCAGCGTAACAGTCTTTTCTTTTAACCCGGTTGGACCGACAGCTCCCGCATCTTTCCCTCCGTGGCCTGCGTCAATAACAACGGTTTTCAGAAAAATAGAAGGCGATTGATCTGTTTCTACCGCCGAAGCACTTTTAAATACGTCTATAATAATGCGGGGAGGACTTCTTAACGAGAACACATTATAACTCCAGGAACCCTTCTCTAAAGTTATTGTAATTTGGTTTGTTGGGGTATAACTTAACAATACATTATTAACCAACCCATCATTAATAGGCCAGGAGCTTTGATCCAAAATTGAATGCAGTCCCGGGACATTCAAAACAATTGTTTCGGAAGAAGTTTTTGTTGCTTTATATCGCGATACTTTATCAATCTCGGCAACTATTCGCGTTTTATCGGGGTAGGAATTGTATCTAATGTCTTTCAAACGGATTTCTGCAGAAACTGTAGATAAAAAAGAAAATAAAAGAAACAAAAAAATCAACCCCACAAACCTTGTATTCTTTACCATATAAAATTTGGTGGAGGTGACGGGAATCGAACCCGTGTCCATAGAGTAGTTACCAAGAGGCAGCTACATGCTTGTTCCTTATTTTCGTTTAGTTCCTCTCTTCTCTTAAGGACAAGATAAGAAAGGAACGAGCCTGGTTTATTTTCCCTCCCCACACCTCAGACCTGAAGTGAGAAGTAAGCCCATTTTTTGCACCCCTATTCCCCAACGGGCGAACGGGAATAAGGATGTTAGCTGGTATTAAGCAGCTAAAGCTACTGTTGTTTCTTCAGCGTTTATATGTTTGCCAGGTGTTTTTACGAGGCCTCCTGACAACCTCGGCATGCTCCTTCTGGTCGCTTACCCCATGTCGATGCCTGGGCACCCCCTTATTTTAAATATAATTTTATATTCCTTTTATCGCTTTCCTCATGTCTTTTTCGTGCTCTTTCGTCTTCATTTCTTGTCTTTTGTCAAACAGCTTTTTGGGCTTTGCAAGCCCAAGTTCTATTTTTGCCCAGCCCCTGGAACTAAAATACACTTTTAGCGGTATTAATGTCAATCCTTTTGGAGACAGTTTCCCAGCAAGCCTTTTTATCTCGCTTTTATGTAAAAGGAGCTTTCTTTTTCTAAGCGGAGAAGAGTTGAAGATATTCCCCGCTTCATATGGTGCAATGTGCATATTGTAAAGGAATATATCACCTTCTTCAATCTTTGCGAAAGAATCAACAATACTTACATTGCCTTCCCGCAAAGATTTAACTTCAGTCCCTTTAAGAACCAGCCCGGCTTCAAATTTATCTGTAATGAGGTATTCATAGAAAGCCCGCTTGTTCTGAATAACTCGTCCTGCCATACTTGGATTTTAACGGAATAAGAGAGAAGAGGTCAACTGAATAAGAGGAAATTTATTCTTCCTCAAACACTTGCGCGTCGAATATGTAAATATTTGTATCTTCATCTTTCCAGGCATCAGATAAAAGACCTGCTTTGTGTGAGCAGAGATTTGACAGAAATTCTTCTTTTTTCCAGCCGGTTTCTGTGGCAACCTGCGGTAGAAATACTCCTTGATTAGAACCTTTTTGGATAATCACGCCATGTTTACCAAGTTCAAATTCCTTAATGTCTTTTATTAATTTAGGTTTAGACAGAACAGATATTTCTATTTTGATATCTTTAAGTTCATTCACAGTAACAGGCGGGAATCTCGGGTCTTGAGTACTTGAGGCAATCGCCATATCCCTTACAACCTTATAAAGCGGCTCCTTGCTTATAATATGCCCAATACAACCCCTTAGAGATCCATCATCGTCTATCTTTATGTTTCGTCCTGTCTTTCTTAAGGTTACAAAGGCACCGCAAGATTTCAAAAGTTCAGGGTCATCCTCGCTAAATTTAGCAATTTTTCTTTCTTTGATGTATGTCTCGAGCGTCTCCCGCGCTATTTTTAATAATTTTTTCTTCTGTTCTTCGTTAAGCATAAAAGTTCTTCACTTATTAAATAATTTTTCCATCCATTCAATGCATAGTTTGACCCACGTAGCAATGTGGGGATATACACCCATATTCCCGTCGTCGGTCTCACTTGTTGCCAGTGATAATCCGTGCGAGCCTTCTTGGTATATATGAAGTTCAAAAGGAATACCTTTCTTGCGCATTTCGTTCGCAAAAAACAAACTATTCTCAACCGGTACCGCACCATCATTAAACGTATGCCAAATAAATGCCGGTGGTGTTTTTTTATTTATTTGATGTTCCAATGACATTTCATATAGCAATTTTTTATTGGCTTGTTTACCCAGTAAATTTTCAATAGACCCCCTGTGCGCAAATTCACCCGAGGTAATTACAGGATAGCATAATATTAAAGCATTGGGTTTGTTCATTCCTTTTTTTATGCCCGCGGCTTTTTGTAAGTATGGCTTCTCCCAATGTACACCCAAACTTGCTGCTAAATGCCCGCCTGCCGAAAACCCACACACAGCAATTTTTTCGCAGTCAACATTCCACGCTTTTGCATTTTCACGGATAATACACATCGCTCGCGATAAATCCAACAAAGGTTGTGGATGCTTTTGGGGAGACACGCTATAATATAAAACGAATGCATGAAATCCGGCAGCATTAAACTGCATTGCAATCGGTTCCGCTTCTCTTTCAGAAGTAAACTCATATCCGCCCCCGGGACAAATCAAGACGGCTCCTCTTTTTTTCTTTATCCCATCCAATATATAAGTATCCAAAGTAGGGATAAAACCATCTTTTCCTTCGCTCTGGTATGCTCCCCTCTCCCACAGTTCAATAGTTTCGTTAAGCATTTTTATTAAACAGTTGAATAATTGATTTATGTGTAAAAAAAGCAAAGAACATTATATAAACCACCAAATCCCAGATTGTCATAAGGCTCATTGGAAATCTACCTATCAGTAACATTATTAAAAAACGATTAAGAAAAATGGTAATAATCAAAAACAATAACATCTTTCTTGCCCATGATTTTCTCAAAAACAAGAATATCCCAACTATTATAAAAGATATCCAAAGGAGAAAAGAGAAAACAAAAGAGCATGAAGGCAGGAATTTGCTTTTTATACAGAAGGCTGCATTCATTACATCTAAATAAAAATTAAAGAACATTCCTAAATTTGAAGAAACACTTAATCCTTTGGTGTGGAAAGTATATACAGCCATAATAGATAGTATGATAGTAACAAATATCATTACAAAGCCTTTAAAACATATTAGTATTGAAAATAAACGCATTTGAAATAAAGGTTGTTCCAATGTTTGTTTAATCTTCTTAAACACTTTAAACTCCTAGTTCATTATCACATTATCAATCAACCGCACCTTTCCAAACTTTACAGCAAGTAATATTACCACTTCCCTAGTTATTTTTTTAACAGGTTGCAATGTTTCGGGCTCTCTTATTTCAATATAATCAATTTTTGCCAAACGCTCTTTAGTTATTGTCTCTCGCATTCTTTTCTTGATTTCTTCCGCATCGGTTAAGCCATTTTCTATTAATTCCTTGGCATAAATTAATGAACTATAAAGAACTATTGCAGATTTTCTTTCTTCCTTGTTGAGATATATATTTCTTGAGCTTTGTGCAAGACTGTCTTTTTCTCTCACCGTTGGAAGAACTTTAATTTCAGTATCTAAATTCAGGTCTTTGACCATTTTCTTTATTATGACCGCCTGCTGATAGTCCTTTTGCCCGAAATAACTTATATCTGGCTGGACGGTGTTGAAAAGTTTCAGCACAACTGTTGTAACGCCGCGGAAATGATCGGGTCTGATTGCTCCTTCAAGAATGTGGGATAAGTTTGTTTCTTCTATATAGGTTGAAAATCCGCTTTTATAAATATCTTTGACTTCAGGGGCGAAGATTATATCAACGCCTGTTTTTTTAGCTATAGCACTATCACGAGAAAAGTTTCGAGGGTATTTTTTGTAGTCCTCTTTCGGGCCGAACTGTGTGGGGTTGACGAATATACTTAGGACGACAATATTGTTTTCTTTTCGTGCTTTTTTAATTAGTGAGACGTGGCCATTGTGGAGCGCACCCATCGTAGGGACAAAACCAATAGTTTTCCCCCTCTTTTTGTACGACTTTATTATTGCTGTAAGTTTGTGCGGCTCTTTAATTATTTGCATATTTTTTTGCAATTTCCTCAGCTCGGTCAATCCTATCATCTATATGGGGGTGAGTTGAGAAGAAAACATCGATATGAGATTGATTTGTCTTTTGGTTTTTCTTTAATACCTTCAAAAATTCAGCCATCCCATAAGGGTCGTAGCCGGCTTTGTATGCGTATTTTATTCCAAGCTCGTCGGACTGGAATTCATCCTGTCTTGAATATCCCAGAGTTGTAAGGTTGAATGCCATATTTGCAATATTTTGCATGTCTTTCTTATCTCCTTTAAGAATTATACTGGCGAGAATAGAATACCCAACCTGTGCTTCTAATCTTTTTACACTATGCCTTGCGCAGACGTGCCCTATTTCGTGTCCTAATACGCAGGCAAGTTGAGAATCTGTCGGGGATTCTTTGAGGAGACCTTCGGTAACATAGATAGGGCCACCGGGGAGAGAAAGCGCATTTACATCATCTGTTTTTAAAATCTTGAAAGTATATGGAAGGTCTGGCCGTCCGCTCGAATTTGCAACTTTTTTCCCTATACCATAAAGACGTGTATTAAGTTTTGTATCTTTAACGAGGCCATATTGTTTTTCTACGGATACCGAGGCTTCCTGACCTATTTGTATTTCTTCTTTTTCACTTATTAATGTGGTTTCCTCTTTGTGGGTAACAGGATTGTAGACAGTAGCGCAGCCGATAAGAAGCAAAAATGGAAACAACAAAAAAAAGCATTTAATTTTATTCATCATGGCGTCTTCGTTTTTGATTTATTATATAACACAACAGAACCTTTATCATTTGCGTTGTCTAACATCTGTTTAACGGTTTGTTTAAGGATAGGATGAACAAGGCGCGTGGCTATTTCTTTTAGCGGGATGAGGACAAATGCCCTTTTATGAAGTTGAGGATGTGGGATTTTAAGGAACGGCGTATTAAGAACTTCTTCTCCATAAAAGAGAATATCAATATCAATTATTCGTGGTCCCCATCTCTCTGTAGTTTCCCGCCCCATCGCTTCTTCTGTTGCTTTAATTTCTTTAAGCAATTCTTCGGGAGAAAGTTTTGTTTTGCCTTTTAATACGAGATTCAAAAAATCAGGTTGCTTTGTCTTTCCCCAAGGAGAGGTTTCATATAAAGAAGATGTTTTTGTAACATCAAACCCGGTTTCTTTAAGTAGTTTTATTGCAGTTAGGATATTTTTTGAGCGGTTGCCGATATTGGAACCTAAAGAAAGATAAACGGTCGTCATTCTCCTGGGTCGCGGGTCAATTTAGAAATATTTTTGTCATCCAAAACTCTTGTTAAATGGATTGATTTTAGTTCCATAATCACTATTTCTGTAAGATATAATACGCGACAACCTTTTTCAAGGTGGCCCGAGTAAGCTTTCTTGGAATCAGACACAACGGCGTGTAAATGAGGTTTTCCATCAGCTATTATGCCGTGTATGGAAGAAATTTCAAGGGGTTTGTTGTCCCATTTTTCAAAGTGTTCTTTTGGGGGATATCCTGTTGTTGTAACCATATGAAGAACACACTTATCTACTGTTCCTATTGCAGAGACGACTACGCCGTTTTTTATGTTTTCTTTCTGAATGAGGTTGTTGATACTTTCAAGAATATCGTCCCCTTGGTCAAGCCGCAACAGGAAAGTTCTTCCTATGTCTTTGGTTGAAAAATATTCCATTTATCTCCTATTATAGAACTGTATCGTCAAGTTTCATGTTGAGTTCTTCGTATAATTTTTTTCTGGCTTCTTTATCTTGTTGTAGTTCTCTATGAGCATATTTGGCCACTTCAAAAGCCATTTTTCTTGGCACAACAATTACCCCATCACCATCTGCAACAACGACATCACCCGGATATACAGTAACACCACCGACACTTATAGGAATATCCTTTGTATCAAAGCGCAATCTGCCCTGAACCATTTTTTGAGATATGAATTTGGACCAGAAGGGTATATTCTGTATTATTAGCTCATCGGTATCTCTTACGCCGCCGTTTGTAACATATCCGTGCGCGCCTTTTTTGAAGCCAGAGAGCGCATTATTGGAACCCATAAGACCGGCATCAACCCCGCTCTGATCAATTACTACGAAATCCCCCGTTTCAATATCGTCCATCCAAGGATAGATACATATATTATTGTAATAAAAGCTGCTCCATTTAGAATATTCTTCCTGAGACATTGTGGGGATTGATTCTTCATATGGTAGATAACGAGCCGTCCGCGCAATTCCAAAAACTCTTGTTCTATATAAGGGACGAATTTCGGGGGACATTGAACCGTAATTGTGCATCATGTTCCAGTCCATGCCGTCACGGACATCGGCTACGCGGAGGGTTTGGTATAACTTGAGTAATTCCTGCTTCTGTTTTTTGGCGGTCATTGTACCTCCCCCCTTCTCAAATGAACCGACTTCTTCCAAGATAAGGTAAATTAATTACTATTCTTTGGCCGGAGCCGGGATTTCTTGAGCAGGAGCTTCTTGTGGGACTGTAGTTTCTTGCTGGTTGAGGACTTTCTCAATAGTAGAAGAGGTTCTCACTGTTTTTGTCACCAAAGACAAATATAGTGAAGTAATTAAAAACATTACAGCTAGCACCGCAGTGAATTTTGCCATGAAACCGCCCGAAGAAGGTGTGAATAATCCGCTACTACCACCTCCAAAGATGTTTGCAAGTCCTGCCCCTTTGCCTACTTGTAGAAGTACTACAGCAATTAGCCCAAAGCACACAAGAACATGAACTATAGTTATAAGTGTTATCATAATTTTATTCCTTATCGGGGATAGCAGCTACCCCGGGTAATTCCTTTCCTTCCAAAAATTCTAAAGATGCCCCGCCGCCGGTTGATATATGAGAAAATTTAGATTGCAGATGGAATTTCTCTATGGCACTAACAGAATCTCCTCCGCCAACAATAGACAAAGCGCTGGATTCAGCAATTGCTTTAGCGATTTCTCTGGTGCCTTTTGAAAAATTTTCCATTTCAAATATACCCATTGGGCCGTTCCATACAATTGTTTTTGCTTCTTTGATTAAACTTTTTGCAGAAGCTATGGTTTTTTCTCCGATGTCCACACCTTTCCAACCAGAAGGGATATTGGCATCAGGAGTTTGTTTTGTAGTTGCCCCTTCTTTTATTTCTTGAGCGATAACATGGTCAACAGGGAGAACAAGTTTAATTTTCTTTTCTTTAATCTTTTTGAGTATTTTCTCCGCTTCGCCTTTCTTTTCTTCTTCGACCAAAGAATTGCCTACATTAATACCCTGCACTTTTAGAAAAGTGTAAGCCATTGCTCCGCCTATAATCAGAGAATTCACTTTGTCTAAGAGGTTTGTTATGACGCCTATTTTATCTGATACTTTTGCTCCACCCAATATAGTTAGAAACGGTCGTTCTGGAGACTCGAGTGCTTTTGCAAAATATTCTATTTCCTTCTTTAATAGAAAACCTACGCCGGATGGTAGATACGAAGCAATACCACAGGTTGATGCATGTGCACGATGAGAAGTTCCAAAAGCATCGTTGATGTAAATATCTGCCAGAGATGCCAGTTGTTTGGAGAAATTAGCATCATTTTCTTCTTCCTCTGCATGGAATCTGACATTTTCAAGCAGAACCACTTCGCCTTCTTTTAAGTTATTAACGACTGCTTTTACTTCATCACCGACACAATCCGATGTAGTTTTTACGGGTTTTTTAAGAAGAGAAGAGAGTCGTTCTGCAACGGGTTTCATGCGTAACTTTTCAACAACTTGGCCATCGGGCCTGCCTAAATGAGAGGCGAGAATGAGTTTGCTGCCTTTCTTTAGAGCGTATTCTATTGTTGGTAAAGCTGCCCGTATTCTCGTGTCATCTGCTACTTTTCCATCCTTTAACGGGACATTAAAATCAACCCGCATAAATACTTTTTTCCCTTTAATGTTCAGGTCTTCTATTGTTACTTTTCTCATCGCTTGTTTACCCCTTTTGATTTTTTATTTGAGCATAAGTTTTGCCAAATCAAGCATTCTTACGGAATACGCCCATTCGTTATCGTACCAAGCAATGACCTTAACCATTGTTTTATCTATTACGTAAGTCGAGCCAGCGTCCAATATGGCAGAATTTGGATTTGCATAAAAATCTCGTGAAACCAAAGGTTCATCACAGTATTGAAGTATGCCTTTTAAAGCACCTTTTGCGGCTTCTTTGAAAGCAGCGTTTACCGTTTCGACCGTTGCTTCTTTCTCCACATCGCACACCAAATCAACAACTGAAACGTTCGGCGTAGGAACTCTTAAAGACAGTCCGTTCATTTTGCCGGAAAGTTCAGGAATTACTAACCCGAGTGCTTTGGCTGCGCCGGTTGAAGTGGGTATGATGCTTAAAGCTGCTGCTCTTGCGCGCCTTAGGTCTTTATGCGGGAAATCCAGAATAACCTGGTCATTCGTGTAAGAATGAATGGTTGTCATAAGCCCTCTTTTGATAACAAACTTATCTTGCAGAACTTTTGCGACAGGAGCTAAACAGTTTGTTGTGCAGGAAGCATTCGAAACTATATGATGTTTATTTTTGTCATACGTTTTATGATTTACTCCCATTACTATTGTTGCATCAATAGCATCTTTTGCTGGAGCGGAAATTAGAACTTTCTTGGCGCCGGCTGTAATGTGCTTGGTAGCGCCTTCTTTGTTTGTAAATTTACCAGTCGATTCAATAACTAAATCAACATTCAATTTCTTCCACGGTAATACTGCGGGGTCTTTCTCGGATAAAATCTGAATTTTCTTCCCGTCAACTACTATAGAATTGCCGTCTGCTTTAACATCGGCGGGCATTATGCCGAATGTCGAATCATATTTAAGAAGATGAGCAAGCGTTTTAGCGTCGGTTAAATCATTGATTGCCACCCATTCAATATCCGGATTTTTGTAACCTGCCCTTAAAACATTTCTCCCGATTCTCCCGAATCCATTTATTGCTACTTTGATAGACATATTTCTATAACCTCCTTTGTTTTAAGCTTTTTGATAATAATTTAGGGCATATTATAAAAATCAGTTTCCAATCTGTCAACTTATAATATTTATACTTGACAAAAAATTAAGATATATTATAATCATCACTAAAACGATGATAATAAGGTTGTTTAATAAATAAAACCATGAAACTTTCTACGAGAGGGCGTTACGGAACAAGGGCCATGTTAGATTTAGCGTTACATAATGACGAGCAAGCTGTCTTGTTAAGGGACATAGCTAAAAGACAAGACATTTCAGAAAGATATCTGGAAAATATAATGAGAATTTTGGTGTCAAATGGTTTAATAACAAGTGCCCAAGGTAGAAATGGTGGGTTTAGTTTGGCAAGAGAACCATGTGATGTAAAACTTAGTCAAATAATTCAAGCGGTTGAAGGTTCTATATCTCCAGTAGGTTGTATAGATAATCCGAAATTATGTAAAAGGATGCCTATTTGCGTTACTTATGATATCTGGGGGAAACTAAAAAAAGCAATGTTTGATGTCCTGGATTCAATAACTTTAGAAGATATGGTAAAGATGCAGAAAGATAAAATTAAGGGGAAAGAATCTAAAGCAATGTATCATATTTAATCGGAGCTACGTTCCGATTATCTCCGACGTAATGTCGGAGAGGAAGGAGAATGAAATGGAGAAAATTGCTAATAATATAACCGAGTTGGTTGGTAATACGCCCTTGGTCAGATTAAATAAAATAGCAAAAGATATAAATGCAAAGATTGTTGGTAAACTGGAATTTTTTAACCCGTGTGGAAGCATAAAAGACCGTATTGGTTTAAGTATGATTAAGGCGGCAGAGAGTCAAGGTTTATTGAACAAAGATTCTATTGTTGTAGAACCAACTTCAGGTAATACCGGTATTGCATTGGCATTTGTTTGCGCAGTTAAAGGATATAAGTTAATTCTGACTATGCCGGAGACCATGAGTATTGAGCGAAAGAATATGCTTAAAGCATTGGGAGCCGAGATTGTTCTTACTCCCAGTAGCGAAGGCATGAGTGGAGCAATTAAAAAAGCAGAAGAAATGGTTAAGAAAAATAAAAAAGCTTTTATGCCACAGCAGTTTAAGAATCCTGCCAATCCTGGAATACATCGTAAGACTACAGCTTTAGAAATTTGGAAGGATACAGATGGTAAAGTTGACATTGTTGTTGCAGGAGTAGGAACCGGAGGAACTATTACAGGTATTGCTGAAATAATAAAGAAAAAAAAGACGTCTTTTAAAGCAATAGCAGTAGAACCTGCAGATTCTGCTGTTCTATCGGGTGGTAACCCTGGTCCACATAAAATTCAGGGTATTGGAGCTGGTTTTGTTCCGGATGTATTGAACAAAAATATTATTGATGAAATTATAAAAGTTACTAATGAGGAAGCCATGACAACCACCAGACGTCTTGCCAAAGAGGAAGGAATATTTGTAGGTATTTCGTCAGGTGCAGCCGTATGCGCAGCATTGAAAGTTGGTAGTAGAAAAGAAAATAAAGGCAAGTTGATTGTTGTTATCTTGCCGGATTTAGGAGATAGATATCTTTCAACAGAACTATTTCAGGAGGGTTAAGAGATGCCAGAAGAATTACCCGAGATAGGTAAGATTTCACCGGAAATTTTTCAGGAGTTAATATATCCTCGTTTAGGGGCAAAAAATAAGAATATTTTGGTTGGGCCGCAGAACGGAGTGGATGTTGGTGTTGTAGAAATAGGCAATAAAGTTGTAGCTATAACCTGCGACCCTGTTTTTATCGTCCCGGAGTATGGTTGGGAACGCTCTGCTTGGTTTGCAATAAACATATTGGCTTCTGATGCCGCCTGTTCGGGCCTTAAGCCGACTTTTATGGCCATTGATTTAAATTTGCCGATGGAGATTACAAAGAGTGAATTGGAGCTAATGTGGAACGAGATGCATAAAGAATGTAAAAACCTTGGGATATCTGTTGTAAGCGGACATACTGCCAGATACGAGGGTTGTCATTATCCTATGGTAGGAGGAGCTACCGTGATAAGTGTAGGCGATAAGGATAAATATGTGACCCCCACTATGGCAAAAGTTGGAGACCACATTATTGTGACCAAAGGGCCTGCTATTGAAGCTGCTGGTATCTTTGCCACAGCCCTTCCTCAAGTATTAGAGAAAGAATTCGGCAGTGTTTTTCTTAAGAAAGCTCAGGATATTTTCTGGGACATGTCAGTTGTAAAAGACGCTTTAACGACGGTGAAAGTAGGCGTGAGAGAAGAGGGCGTTACAACTCTACATGATGCTACTGAATGTGGAATATGGGGTGGTCTTTATGAGATTGCTCAAGCAAGTAAGGTGGGAATGAGAATAGAGAAAGAGAAAATTGTTGTAAAAGAAGAAGCAATTAAAATCTGCAAGTATTTTGGGATAGACCCTTATACTTCTATTAGTGAGGGCACGCTACTACTTACCTGCCGTCCTCATAAATCAAGTGAAGTGGTAAATCTTCTTAAAAAAGAGGGCATTGATTCTTCTATTGTGGGTGAAGTAGTAGACGAGAAATTGGGTATTAAACTAATGGAAAACGGGAAGGAAAAAGAATTGGTTCATCCCCGAGTTGACCCTTTTTGGGCAGCTTTTTATAAAGCGTTGGGAGAGAAAAAATGAGGAAAATATATTTAGACCATAATGCAACTACCCCTACTCATCCCGAGGTAGTTAAGGCAATGTTGCCCTATTATAATGAGGTATACGGCAATCCCTCAAGTATACATCAGTTCGGACAAGAAGCACGAAAAGTAGTTGATGAAGCGAGAGAAAAAGTCGCTAACTTTATAGGTGCTAAAATAGAGGAGATAGTTTTTACCAGTGGCGGAACAGAAGCTGATAATTTTGCCATCAAGGGCATAGCTTATAGAAACGAGAAAAAAGGCAGACATATCATAACCTCGTCAATTGAACATCACGCTGTTTTAAATACCTGCAAGTATCTTGAAGGAAAAGGGTTCAAGGTTACGTTTCTTCCTGTTGATAAATATGGGACAGTTAATCCTGATGATGTAAAAAAAGCAATAACAGGCGAGACGATACTCATTACTATTCTACATGCAAACAATGAAACGGGAACCATCGAACCAATTGGAGAAATTGGCAGCATAGCAAAAGAAAAAGGAATTATATTCCATACGGATGCAGTTCAATCGGTAGGTAAGCTAGGAGTTAATGTGGATGAATTAAATGTTGACCTTCTTTCTTTGTCAGGGCATAAGATTTATGGGCCAAAGGGAATTGGTGCATTATATATTCGGAAGGGAACCAAGATAGAACCTTTAATTCTCGGCGGACACCATGAAAGGAATAGAAGAGCAGGTACAGAAAATGTCCCCGGCATAGTTGGATTAGGCAAAGCAATAGAGATTGCTTCTCAAGATATGGAGGAAGAAAACAAAAAAGAAGTAAATCTAAGGGATAAGTTATGGGACGGTTTAAACCAAAAGATAGATTCTATTCAATTAAATGGACATCCAGAAAAAAGGCTTTCCAATACTTTAAATGTTTCTTTCAAGTTTGTAGAAGGTGAATCAATAATTTTAAACTTAGACCTACAGGGAATTGCTGTATCAAGTGGTTCCGCCTGTACATCAGGCTCTCTTGAACCGTCACACGTGTTGAGTGCTATGGGGGTAGACCCGGCGACATCTCAGGGCTCGGTAAGATTCAGTTTAGGCAAAGACAATACGGAAGATGACATTGGTTATGTATTGGAGGTTTTACCGGAGATTGTCTCTCGGTTACGGGCAATGTCACCCTTATACAAAGGTAGAAAATGAAAGCATTAGCTTTAATTTCAGGCGGACTGGACAGCGTTTTAGCTGCGAAGATTATATTGAATCAGGGAGTTGAGGTTATCGGTGTTACTTTTATGACCCCTTTTAGTGGAGACGGTATTAGTGAAAGAGTTAAATTATTGGCAGAACAATTAAACATTGATTTAAAATTAGTTGATATTTCGGAAGATTTTTTCAAGATGTTGGAATCTCCCAAGCATGGTTATGGTAAAAACTTAAATCCGTGCATAGATTGTAGAATATTAGAATTAAAAAAAGCACATCAATTGATGGAAGAGTTAGGAGCAAGTTTTGTTGTTACGGGTGAAGTGTTGGGGCAACGTCCCATGAGCCAATACAAAAGAGCGATGGAGCTTATAGAGAAAGAAAGCGGTATTGAGGGGCTGGTTGTTCGCCCTCTTTCTGCAAAGTTGTTGAATCCAACAATTCCTGAAAAAGAGTGCTGGATAAAAAGGGACGAACTTCTAAATATAGAGGGGCGTTCAAGGAAAAGACAGTTTAAACTAGTAGAAAAATATAATATTTCAGGATATGGTGCTCCGGCAGGAGGTTGTCTTTTAACGGACCCTGGTTTTAGTTTGAAAGTGAAGAATCTGCTTAAATCCCACATGCTTGATACTGATTCGGTTAATTTAATTAAAACCGGAAGATATTTTAATGTTAGTAATTCTTTTAAATTAGTAGTTGGGAGAAACCATGAGGAGAACTTAAAATTAATAGGGCTTGCCAAGAAAGGGGATATAATTTTTGAACCGGAATCAAAGGGCCCGGTTGCAATCGGTCGCGGGAAAAAGGAAAATGTAACCTCAGGAATTGCGTCCAAGATAGTTGCTTATTACTGTAAGGGAGAGAAAGTTAATATAAGCATAAAGATTCTTCCCGATGAAAATGTGCAAATAATTAGTGCCGAAAAAATAAGCGAGCAGGAGTTGTTAAATTGCAGGGTATAAAAATGGATAGCATTGTTAAAAAAATAAAAGACCTTAAAGAAAGAAGAAAAGCTGTAATATTGGTCCATAATTATCAACCACCCGAAATCCAGGATATTGCTGATTTTTTGGGAGATTCTCTGGGTTTAAGTCAGAAGGCGGCGCAAACCGATGCTGAAGTTATCGTGTTTTGTGGTGTACATTTTATGGCAGAGACAGCTTCTATTCTTTCTCCTAAGAAAGTTGTGCTTGTGCCGGAAATAACTGCCGGGTGTCCTATGGCAAACATGATTAACGCTGAAAAGTTGCGGAAATTAAAAGGAGAACATCCGGGTGCTGTTGTTGTTGCATATGTGAACACAACTGCAGAAGTAAAAGCTGAAAGCGATGTCTGTTGTACTTCGGCAAATGCCGTCAAGATAGTTAATTCATTAGATACAAAAAAAATTATCTTTATCCCGGATAAGTATTTAGGGCAATATGTTGCAAGCCAAACTGGCAAAGAAATCATTTTCTGGGAAGGATACTGCCCTATCCATATCAAAATTTTGGCTGATGATGTTGGGAAGGCAAAAAGAGAACACCTTGAAGCCGAAGTAATAGTGCATCCCGAATGTACTCCGGATGTAATTGCCCTGGCAGACAAGGTTTTATCAACATCCGGTATGTGTAATTATGCTCAAAAAACAAAAAGCAAAGAAATGATAATCGGCACAGAAATAGGGATCATTTATAGATTACAGAAAGAAAATAAAGACAAAAAATTTTATCCCGTGTCCAAACATGCGGTTTGTGAAAACATGAAGAAAAATAGTTTGGAAAAAGTGCTGTGGTCGCTGGAAGAAATGAAATATGAAGTAAAGGTTGAAGAAAAAACAAGACGGAAAGCGAAAAGAGCAATTGATAAGATGTTGCAATATAGTAGAGTAGATTAGTAAGGACGTATCCCCCTATCCTGATTTCGTAAGAAATCAAGGGGGACAGTAGAACAGATTGAAAGGGGTGATATTATGCAATATAGCGAAAAAGTGATGGAGCATTTTAAGAATCCCAGGAATGTAGGCGAAATGAAAGATCCCGATGGCGTTGGGCATGTGGGAAATCCTGTCTGTGGTGATATAATGGAGCTATACATCAAAGTAAAAGATAATATTATCGTTGATGCAAAATTCAAAACTTTCGGCTGCGGAGCTGCAATAGCCACCAGTTCTATGGTTACAGAGCTTGTGAAAGGCAAGACCGTAGATGAGGCATTAACTGTATCAAATAGAGCAGTTGCCGAAGCCTTGGGTGGACTACCCCCCATAAAAATGCATTGCTCCGTTTTAGCAGAAGAAGCGCTCAAATCAGCAATCGATGATTATTTTAAAAAAAAGGAGATGAAAAATGAAAGAAAAAGTGGAAAAAGCTCTAAGTAAAATACGGCCGGCACTACAGGCAGACGGCGGAGATGTAGAATTAGTTAGTGTTACAAAAGATGGTATTGTAAAGGTAAAGCTTACCGGTGCTTGTGGTGGATGTCCCATGGCTCAAATGACTTTAAAGTCCGGTATTGAGAGGGTCTTAAAGGAAGAGGTTAAGGAAGTAAAAAAAGTAGAAGCGGTCTAATTTGCCGATAGGATTTCTAGTGGAGGTGCTTCCAAATGAAGAGAACGTTAAATGTTATTTCAATTACATTATTTCTGCTGGGTTGCTTGGTTATTTTA
>CAIJMQ010000118.1 GCA_903821905.1 uncultured bacterium | reverse complement strand
GTTGTCCTTGAAAAAAAGGATAATACGACAGAAATCATCACAGATGAGAATAGCAATTGGAAAGAGCAACTCAAGGACACCGAAAGTGCGACATCAACAAGCAAACTGAAAGAGGGCTGAAAACCAATAGGTAAAGATAAACTTATATATTTATTTTTTGTTTTTTAAAATGGGAAAGAAGCTTATATACAAGGGAACACAGATTTTTATAAGGCACGAATTATATGGCTTGGTTCATACCGCAGGAACAGAAGAACCCCTGCCGAGAGGCGTGAAGTTAAGCGAAGTTCAAACAAAGGCACGAGAGTTTGGGGTTGAGGTTGCAGGTGATGAATATGAATACGGAGTGCAAGTTAAAGCCAAGACAGAAGATGAAGCCAAAATAATGGTTGAAAGGATAAGGCGATTTTTGGATTATTCCAAAGCGAAATGGAAGATTAATTGGTGGTAGAGCTTCCTTTAGGAAGTAGTAAATTTACTTTTTCTATTTAATTTTCCACCACTGATTTTAACTGCTGTATTGTCGAGTAAGTAGTGGTAAAATGAATAGATGAGTAATTCATAATAGGGTATGATACCGACTAAAGTTCGCTGAAAAAACGGGCAAGGGAAGGTTATTAGTTCTAATTTAATTTTTTTACATAAAAAAAGGATTAATATGGAGCAGATAAGGCTACTAGGTCGTCCTAATGCCAAACTAAAGACAAGTAATATCGTTATCAGAAAAAAAAATGGACAGATAAGGATTTTTCATTCTACATATGGAAATCTTTCCGAAATAAATCCATACCTTAAAGAACTTATTGAGATCTGTAGAATACCTAGGCAGATAAAATATTTAATAAACATATACGGAGTCAATGTAAAAAAAGTTTTAGCCAGGCTCCTTTCCTTGGGTTTTCTCGAATTTACAAATAAAAGAGTTGATGCAGTGAGAATTATGCCCCACCGAAGCATACAATTACGACTCTTTCTTTGCGAAAAGTGTAATTTTGATTGTAAATATTGCTATGAATCAGCAAATGACCGAAAGAGCGGAAAGATAATGAGTAAAGGGATAATAAGAAAAAGCTATAGTTTCTTTAAAGACTTTTTTGCTTTAGATATCAAACCCTGGAATGAAATTCAATTAAGGATATATGGAGGGGAACCACTATTGTGTTGGAGTCGGGTAAAATATGCCATAGAACTCGCAGGAGAATTTAGAAAGTCAGCTAAGAGATTTTTGGTGTATCTAAATACGAACGGCAGCCTTCTAACGCTTGAAATTGTCAAATTTTTAAGAGAAAGAAATGTAATTGTAATTATTAGCATTGATGGATTGAGAAAACATAATAAAAATAGAGTTTTTTATGATGGTACAGAAACATTCTATGACAGTTTAGACGGCATACGTTTATGTATAAAAAATGGAGTTAAGTTAGGCGTAAATGTTACTGTAGATTTCTCTAACCTTTATGAGATGAAAAAAATAATTGATGGTTTAAAGAAGCACGGTGTTACAGATATCTCATTTAATCGACTTAAACCAGGCCCTAATTTTTCACCCCAAAATGTAAAAGAAGGTTACTATAAAAAATTTGCAGAGAATGTTTGGAAAGCCTATGTGTACGGAACTAAGCGAGAGATGGTCATTGGCGGTCTTTGGGCAAGACTTAAAGAGAGATTAGTCAACGGTGACCTCTATTATTGTAATGGTTGTGGATTCGAATTTGGTATTAGCCCAATAGGTGAGATTTATCCCTGTCCACATGTATACGGTCTTGAAAAATACAAGATTGGAAATGTTGTTTCAAGAGAGCTTTATCAGGAGAAGTATAACTGCTGGCTGAATAGAAATTCAATGAACATAAAAGAATGCTCAAGGTGTAAATATAGAGGTATTTGCAGTGGAGGATGCGCCGCAGTTGCACTTTTTAACAAAAGTAACATTATGAATGGAGAAAATTGCAGCTTTCACAAATATCTTATAGAGAAATTAGTGTGGGATATTAAGATATAATTCATTCTGTAATAATAGTCCACTAAAGAGGGGAGGGTCATGGGAGAAATTCTAATTCTTGATATAGGAACCTTAACTTTCAATAATGGGCATATTAACAGCATGGGAGATTACGAGAGAGACATTGATGTGAGTTCCATAGCTGGAAAGGAGATAGAAGCTCTAAGAAGGGCAGTTGGTTATGACGAAGGCAGAGATAAAATTTTGAATACAATTAAGTACTGGAAAAATATGCTCCCTATTTCATTAGGTTTGCTGCAAATAGCAGCTGCTTTGAGCAAGAGAGGATACGCGATAAGCTATATTAATCTCGAATATTTATATAGAAAGAATTCATTTAGCGATTTTAGCTCTATAGAGAAATATTTTAGTAATATATCCCTGCCTTCCTTAGTCATGCTTACAAGTATGACACCTTCGTTTTCCTTCTTAGAAAAAATTTGCAAAATTATAAAGGATATAAATCAATCTATACAAGTGATTGTTGGGGGAGTACATGCATCTTCACTTTTTCAAGAGATAATTATGAATCCGAATATTGACATAGTCGCTATAGGAGAAGGAGATTTAACAGCAGTAGAGATTGCAGATCATTTTCTTTCTAAAAGACCAAAAATCAAATTAGAAGAAATACTCGGCATAACATATAAGAGCAAAAAATCTATCATAGTTAATCCACATAGAAAATTAATTTCTGATTTAACTTACGTTAGTCCACCTGATTTTGGTCTTCTTCCCGACTTACAAAATGAAAAAGAAATACGCCCGCTTAATTCATTAGTTATGGCTGGAAGGGGATGTGCTTTCAGGTGTGCATATTGTGTTGAAAGCCGCTTCTGGCAGAGAAAAGTCCGTTTTTTTCCACCTGAGCAAGTTATTCGGAATATTAAATATTTGCAAGAAAAATTTCACATGGATTACTTTCACCTGCCCGATAGCTCTTTAGATATAGATGAGGATTATTTAACAAAGCTCACCTCTTTACTACGAAAAGAGGTAAAAAATGCATATTTTATGTGCAATGTTTCTCCCCATTTGATTAACAGAAGGATGATCAAATTACTGAAAGATGCTAATTTTGCAGGAGTTTATATGGGCATGGAAAATTGTGATGATGACGTTCTAAAAATGATGCGCAGGCCAACATTTGAGGTTACAGAAAATGCAATAAAAATGTGTGCGAGAGAGAAAATGTCTTTCATAGGAGGAGCTTTGATGGTTGGTTTGCCTAAGGAAACGGAAGAGACATTTAAGTCAGGAATGGAAAAATTCAAGAGACTCGTTGACTTTTGTCTATCAAATGGCACTATCTTGCATATCAATCCGACCACTCTCACTCCATATCCGGGGAGTGAGTTATTTCATTACCCAGACAAATTTGGCTTGACTATTTTGACAAAGGAGTATAATCTATATAATAGAAGTCATGTGGTGCATAGAACCAGGCTACTTTCGCAGCAAAAAATAAGAGAGATGTACATTACTTTAAGAGAAGAAATATCTAATTGGTATAATGGATGAAAACTTGACAATAGATAATTTATTAAAAAAGAACAGCGGGTATCAATGGATTAAACCAGAGTGCTCTGTTACGGAGATATCGGAAATACTCGGGCAGATAGGAATTCATGCACTTTTAGTTGGAGATGAAAAGAAACTTCTCGGGATAATCACACACATAGATGTAGTTAAGGTCTGTCGCGCCAAAGAGTTCGGCAAGCAAAAAGCCAAAGATATCATGAGTTCTCCTGTAATTACAGTTGATACCTCGAATTCAATAGAAGAACTAAAGAAGACTTTTGAAGAGACTGAATTTATAATAATCCCTGTTGTCTCAAAATCAAGAGAGGTTATAGGCGTCGTATCAGTGCTTGACTTTTTCAAGCGCATAAAATAAATTATTGAGGAGGTGAGAATTATGAAAAGATTAAAAGGTGATCACAAGGCGGCAAAAAAGTGTTTATCCGATGACACTTTTATTCTGAAAAAAGCCTCTGCAAGCAATGCTAAAGTTAATGAGACAGTCAGAATTGCTACTTGTTGATTCTATACCAAGCACAAAGACAACCGCAGATGAAGTAGCTTTTATTATTCTTACAATACTCCTTTCAAATCTCTTCCTTTCCATCTTTTATTTGTATCCCTTTCTGCTATTTGCTTAAAACTTAAAATTTATATTTGAGGGTTATAGGGTTTGCTTTTTTCTGCTTTTAGGCTATTTTGAAAGGTGGTATAATAAAAAGGATATGGGCAAAATATCCACTATAGTTAAGCACGGGATTAAAAGCATAAAGTCAGATATAAGAAATGTGCATTTTCCCTTAGAAGAGGCTAGGGAGCACATCACAACATTCATAAAACAAATAGGCTGGAAGATAACCGGCGAGAGTGTTTGTAAGGAAACTATAACCATTACCTCATGCAATCCTGACTTTTCCATTCTGAAATTATTTACTGGCCGGAAACCCCAGATAGCCACTTGGAACGTATCAAAGTATAATGACAAATCAGCTATAGAGATTGAGTTTTCTCTTTTCAGGAAATTCAGGGTAGTGTACTATTTAGTTTTATCGTTGTTTGTAATCGGGATCTATGCAGGAATAGCCGGATTGAAATTTTTGGCAAATGAACCCTCAGAAGTTGGAAAAATCCGGTTCTTTGCACTACTCGGTGGTTTTTCTGTGCTTGGGCTATATTTATTTTATACAAC
>CAIJMQ010000117.1 GCA_903821905.1 uncultured bacterium | reverse complement strand
CAAAATTGAGTATTCTGTGTCTAATATTATATTTTTTGAAATATTTTTTCCACAATTCGTTAGATATTCAAGGTAATTTGTTCTTGACTTCTTTTGTTCCTCCGTAGGTAATGTTAAAACTTTTCCATTAGTTGTATAGAATTCTGCAATTACCTTAGATTGCATCATATTAGCAACTCTGTTTATCCATAATGAAACAATATCAAATTGACTTCGAATGGGAAAACCGCAATTTGAAACCATGATATAACTTGGGATGACCTTGTTTTGTAGATTTTTACTGTTTTTACGCGGATCACCGCCCACCACGGCCAGTCGATCAAAAAAAACTTTTAAAGGTCCGGAGACATTATTAAAATATAAAGGGGAACCAATTATAAAAACATTTGTATCTTGCATATCCTTAATTATATTTTGCATATCATCATTGTGAATACATACTCCCGGTGTTTTTGTCCAACAAGAATAGCAACCGGAACAATAATTAATCTTTTTTTCTGAAAGTAAAATATTAAAGATTGAATCGCCATTTAAAGCAAAACCATCAAGCAATGATTTTATCATTACCGCCGTATTGCTGTTAACACCTCTTGGACTGCCGTTTATTGCGGTTATTTTCATGTTTGCTTCTTTATGAATTACTCAGTATGAACTATTTTATAGGGACGATATGGCGGAGGGAGTAGGATTCGAACCCACGGTCCCAAAAAGGGACAACGGTTTTCAAGACCGCCGCTTTAGACCGCTCAGCCATCCCTCCAGAGTGCCCCGAGGCCGATTCGAACGGCCACCACTTCCTCCGCAGGGAAGCGCTCTATCCAACTAAGCTATCGGGGCAAATTTGGCGGAGAGAGAGGGATTTGAACCCCCGTTCCCTTACGGGAAATCCGATTTCGAATCGGACGCTTTAAGCCGCTCAGCCATCTCTCCTATTACAAGCTTAAATGTAAGGAATAGGCTACCAGAATCAATGGTTATTGTCAATTTTACTTTTTAATGTTAATATTTAGAAATATGGAGTCAAATGAAAATGCTCAAAACGTTCAAAAATCATCATTTTTTGCATATTTTTGTAGCTTTTTGTTCAAAAATGTGCTATTTTATACTTAATTCATTGTTTTTTATCTAAGTAGAGTTGAAATATATGAATTACGATTTTCGAAGAGAAAAGGTAGTAAAAAAGTTAAAACGGGATGGTATTGATTCTTTTCTGACCCGCAAATTTAATATGCATTATTTATGCCCATCGTTTAGTGGTGATGGGGTAATTCTTATCACAAAGGATATTACCTTTCTTTTGGTAGATTCCCGTTATACTGAGCAAGCTAAACTTGAAGTGAAGAGCGAAAAAGGGGTTGAAGTGGTTGATATGAAGAAACCTTTTTGGGTCAGCTTGCAAAAATTATTCACTAAAGCTGGCATAAAGAGTGTAGCAGTTGAAGGCGAATATATAACTTATGATTTTTTTGAGAAACTTAAGGTCAAATGCAAGGGAGTTAAGATTCATCCCATCAAAGATTGGGTTGAAAATTTAAGGATAATAAAGGATGAGGTGGAAATTGCTAATATCCGTCGTGCTTGTAATATTGTAGACAGGGTTATGGAATCCATAAGTAAGGATATGAGGTGGGGGATTACGGAGATAGAATTGGCAAATGAGCTGGAATACAAGTTAAAGAAGGAAGGTTCAGGAGAATTGCCGTTTAAACCTATTATAGCCGGGGGAGCGAGAGCTTCTTTCCCGCACGCTCAGCCAACGGATGAACCGCTTAAAGAGGGGGAATTTGTCATTATTGACTGTGGTGCAAGTTATAAAGGTTATGGTTCTGACTTGACACGGACCCTGGGTAAAAATATAATGGACCAGGAGAAGAAGAGAATCTATAACCTTGTTCTCGAAGTTCAAGAAGCTGCAATAAATAATATCAAGCCTGGGATTAAAACTTCTGATTTGTGCGATTTAGTGCGTGAGAGATTTTTCGAAGAAGACGTTGTGCAATTTTTTATTCACGGACTTGGGCACGGGGTTGGTTTACAGATACATGAAGCGCCAGCTCTTTCTTCTCATGGTTCGGTTAAACTCAAGGCAGGTATGGTTATAACGATTGAACCGGGAATATATCTCCCGAATAAATTTGGAGTAAGGATAGAAGATACGGTATTAGTCACTTCCAAAGGATGTGAGGTTCTTACATCTTCTTTAAAGGAGCATTATGGAAACTAGAAATGTTACACCCAATCAATTTAGTAAGGGGATGTATATTTTGTTTGATAAAGAAATTTATAGCGTTATAGATTTGCAGCATAATAAGACGGCGCAGCGTCGTGCCACTATGACGGTGAGGATGAAAAACCTACTTACAGGCAAAGTGTTGGAATATGCCTTAAGGTCCGGCGAAACGATACCGCAGGTTATCGTGGAGGACCGAGAAGTGACCTACCTTTACGCTGACGGTGACTCTTTCCATTTCATGGAAACGGAAACAGGTAAAGAAATGGCTTTATCTAAGGAAAAAGTTGCAGACCAAAAATTTTATCTAAAAGAAGGGGATAATGTAATTATTGCTGAAAGTGGCGGTGACCCGATAACCTTGAAACTTCCTATATCTATTACACTCAAAGTAGTAGAAACTCCGCCCGGAGTTAGAGGGGATACTGCTGCAGGCGGTTCTAAACCCGCAGAACTTGAAACAGGCCTTTCAATTAAAGTACCTCTTTTTATAAAAGAGGGAGATATAATAAAAGTAGACACCAGAACTGGTGAATATTTAACGAGGGCAGAATAATGGACCTAAAAGAGTTAAAAAGGATAATTGCAATTTTTCAGAAGGCAAAGATTGCCGAGCTGGAAGTGGAGAGTAAGGATGGGGTAAAATTCAGATTGAAGAAGGAAGTAACGGAGAGAAAAGCTCCGCTTGTAAAAGAAGTCCCAGTAGAAGTGATATCTATTCCTGTTCAAACTGCGGAACAAAAATTACAACAAACCGAAGAACCTAAGAAGCAAGAAGGTATGCATGAAATAGTTTCCCCGATGATTGGGACTTTTTATGTTGCGCCTTCGCCTGATTCTCCACCTTTTGTAACTGTTGACCAGGAAATAAAAGAAGATGACACAGTTTGTATTGTTGAAGCGATGAAGATAATGAATGAAATAAAAGCGGATATTAAAGGTAAAATTGTTAAAGTATTGGTGGAGAACGGTTCACCTGTTCAATTTGGACAGCCGTTATTCCTTGTACAACTTCCACCCAAACAATAGATGTTTTCAAAAGTACTTATAGCAAATAGAGGAGAGATAGCGGTAAGAGTTATCAGAACTCTCCGCGAGATGGAAATACACTCTGTTGCCGTGTATTCACAAGCTGACAAAGATTCGCTGCATACTAAACTCGCCGATGAAGCTGTTTGTATTGGTTCTGCTTCAGCTTCCGAAAGTTATCTAAATATGGCTGCAATAATTTCTGCAGCCGAAATAACAAACGTAGAAGCCATTCATCCGGGATATGGTTTTTTGGCGGAAAATGCCCATTTTGCGGATGTCTGCACATCCTGCAACATAGCTTTTATAGGCCCCACGGCTGAGGCAATAAGATTAATGGGGGACAAAGTTCAAGCAAGAAAAGTTATGAAGAAAGCCGGAGTGCCCATTATCCCGGGCAGTGAAGATGTTGTTGGTAATAAAGACGACGCTTTAAAAATAGCCAAGAAGATAGGATATCCCGTAATTATTAAAGCCGCAAAAGGCGGTGGCGGTAAAGGCATGCGCATAGCTTACAACGACGGCAAACTTGTTTCTTTATTTATTGCATGTCAAAGAGAAGTGGAAATGGCATTCGGGGACCCGAGTCTTTATATTGAAAAATATATGCCCAATTCTCGGCATATAGAGGTTCAGGTATTAGCAGATAAAAAAGGTAATATATTTACTCTTGGAGAAAGAGACTGTTCAATTCAGAGGAGATATCAGAAATTGGTTGAAGAATCTCCTTCGCCTGTAGTAAATTCCAAGATGAGGAAGAAACTTTTTAAATATGCAACAGATGCGGTTAAAGCCATTAATTATACTAATGCTGGGACTGTAGAATTTCTTATGGATAGAGTGGGTAATTTCTATTTCATGGAGATGAATACAAGATTGCAGGTAGAACATCCCGTGACGGAGATGGTTTGCAATATTGATCTGGTCAAGGAACAACTTAAAGTTGCGTCCGGTGAAATTCTTAGGTATTCCTCCGATTATCTAGAGCCGAAAGGTTGGGCTATAGAATGCAGGATAAATGCCGAAGATATCCACGCCGATTTTATGCCGGCACCGGGCAGAGTAACGGAACTTCATCTTCCCGGCGGTCCTTTTATCCGGGTAGATACGCATCTTTATGGCGGATATCTCATCCCTCCATATTATGATTCACTATTGGCAAAACTCATTTCTTGGGGAAGGAATAGAAGTGAAGCTCTTGCGCGAATGAGAAGAGCTTTGGATGAATTTCATATCGAAGGAGTTAAAACTACAATACCTTTCCACAAACAACTAATATCACATCCGCTTTTCATTAAAGGAGATGATTATTTTGAACTTATCGATAAAATATTAAACAGGGCGAAGAAGGAGGAACCGGAATGAAAATATACAATGGTTTCATGCTCTTTATTGCTATTATAGTTTTTATAACTTTAGGGATATGTTTAATCTCCTTTGGAGTAATGGGACAGAACCAAATCGAATCATTAGTATCATTTTTGCGTTTTAACAGTGGTTTATTCTCTATAGTGGGAATAGTTCTTATTCTTCTTAGTATAACAGAGATAATTTTGGTAATGAAAAATTTAGGGAAAATACCGGTAGTAGCTTTCAGTAATCCGTTAGGAGAAGTAAGGGTTGCATATGAGGCGCTTGAAGATTATGTGAAAAATTTGAGCACTGAAATCGCGGAAATAAAAGATGCCAGGCCACAGATAGTTGCAGGTAGGGACGGCATTGAAATTCATACTCGCTTGGTTGTGGAAAGGGATGTTAACCTGCCGGAACTTACTTCAAGATTCCAGGATTTAGTATCGCGATATGTCAAAGATGTTATGGGAATAGACAGTATCACATCAATTCAGGTTTATATACAGAAGATTTCTTCGAAGAAGAGTCTAGTTGCTGAGGAAGAAAAGAAACCATCTGAAGAAGAAACGGTATAATAAACAAAACGAAAAAATTAAATAATTTAAGAACAAGAAAGACGTAAATTTTTTAAAAAGGAGGGTTTCCTTTTTGTCCTTTAAGAGTAAAAAATTTTCTACACCACTTACCCCTGATGACAAAGGGGGAGTAAATATTATCAATCGTCCCTTGGACGTATTTCCGCTTCTTCCATTAAGAGATGTTGTTGTTTTCCCTTATATGGTTGTTCCGCTTATGGTTGGGCGCAGGATATCTATAAATGCTGTTGATATGGCGTGGAAAAATAAAGACAAGAAAATAGTTCTTGTTGCACAAAAGGATCCGTCAATAGAAATTCTTAAACCGGAAGATTTAAATAAAATAGGAACTTTGGGGGAAATTCTTCAGGTTGTTAAAATAAATGATGGTTCTTTAAAAATTCTCGTTGAAGGGATTAAGAGAGTAAAAATAGAATCTTTCTCTCTTTATCCTGCTTCGACCGGCGAAAATTCCGATTCTGTTAAGGATGACTCTGAGAAGCTTTTCTTGGTAGAAGTTTCTTCCCAAGAAGAAGAAATCCTATCCGATGTTAGTAAGTCCACCGATATTGGAGCAATTATTCGTTTAGTCAAAAATGAATTCAAGCAATATGGAAAACTGAATCCCAAAATATCTTCTGAATATGTGAATTCTATCCAACAGATTGAACAGGCGGACAAATTGGCTGATATAGTCTCTTCCCATTTGCCTGCAAAATTTGAAGTAAAACAACAACTTTTGGAAACGTTATCTCCTTTTGAAAGATTGGATAAAATCCTGGAACTTCTTAAGGCAGAAATTGAGGTTATAAAGGTCGAGGAAAAAATCCACGGGAGAGTTAAAGAGAGGATACGCAAGACACAAAAAGAATATTATTTACAGGAGCAGATGAAAGTTATCCAGAAAGAATTAGGCAGAGAAGAAGACCCTGAAATTTCTTCTTTAAGAGAGAAAATTCGCGAGAGTGCTATGCCAAAAGAAGTAGAGAAGAAAGCTTTGGAGGAGATTGAAAAACTTTCTAAAATGATGAGTATTTCTCCTGAGGCAACCGTTGCAAGAAATTATGTTGAATGGTTAATTAGTATGCCTTGGAGTAAAGAAACGAAAGATAAACTTGATACAAAAAGAGCAGCGAAGATTTTAGATGAAGATCATTACGGGCTGGACAAAGTAAAGGAAAGAGTATTGGAATATTTGGCAGTGAGGAAACTTGTCGGAAGCCCCAAGGGTCCCATTTTGTGTTTTGTAGGACCTCCTGGTGTAGGGAAAACGTCTATTGCAAAATCTATTGCAAGAGCTTTGGGAAGGAAGTTTATCCGTGTTTCGTTGGGTGGAGTAAGAGACGAAGCAGAGATAAGAGGACATAGAAGAACATATATAGGAGCTTTGCCCGGGAAGATAATTCAATCTATGGGGAAAGCAGGCAGCAAAAACCCGGTTTTTCTTTTGGATGAGGTCGACAAGATGAGTATGGATTTCAGGGGCGACCCGTCGGCTGCACTACTTGAAGTTCTTGACCCCGAACAAAACACTCAATTCAATGACCACTATTTGGATGTTGATTTTGACCTTTCAAAAGTTATGTTTATAACTACTGCCAATACCGCTTATACAATACATCATTCTCTTATGGACCGAATGGAAACTATTGATTTTGACGGATATTCAGAGGAAGAAAAAAGACTAATTGCAATTAAGTTTCTAATCCCTAAGCTTGAGGTAGCACACGGTTTTAAGAAAAATGAAATATCGATATCCAACAGTGCACTTAATAAGATAATAAGATATTATACCCGTGAAGCTGGAGTAAGAAATTTGGAGCGCGAGCTTGCTGCTGTTTTCAGGAAAATGGCAAGAAGAAAAGTTGAGCAGAAAAAAATCGCAAAATTTGTTGTTACCGAAAAAATGATAGAAAAGTTACTCTTACCTCCAAGATATCGTCATTTGATTGCAGAGGAAAAGGATGAAGTAGGAGTTGCTATTGGATTAGCTGTAAGCGAGACGGGAGGAGAAATTCTATCTGTTGAAGCTACTGTAATGGAGGGGAAAGGGAAACTTGTTTTAACCGGTCAGTTAGGGGAAGTAATGCAGGAATCTGCTCAAGCAGCTCTATCCTATATTCGTTCACATAAAGAAAAATTAAAATTGAAGAAAAATTTCTACAAAGATATTGATATACACGTGCATGTCCCGGAAGGTGCTATTCCTAAAGATGGTCCTTCTGCAGGAGTAGCTATGGCGGTGGCAATAGCTTCAGCACTGGCTAAAAAATGTGTAAAGAAAAAAGTAGCCATGACAGGAGAAATTACATTAAGAGGCAAAATTCTGCCGGTAGGAGGCATTAAAGGTAAAGTTTTAGCTGGATATCGGGACGGGATTAAAACTATAATTCTCCCCAAAGAAAATGAGAAAGACTTAATTGGGATTCCTGCATACGTGAAGAAGAATATAGAATTTTTGTTAGTGGAAGAAATCGAACAAGTTTTTAAAAAAATATTTGCTAGTTAGTTTTAAATTTAAATTAAAATGTGTGACTTCTTTAATTTAGAATATTTAACCCGTTTTCCTGTTGGTATTCTTTTAATAATCCTGGCTGGATTAATATTTTATTTTGTTTTTATACGCCACCAATCAATCAAAGAATCCAGACTTATCCGTATTATTCAACGGCTTCTTCCCCGCCGTCTAGCAAAAGGGATACAAAGAAGAGATTTAAGGCGGATAATAAAAGAGAAGGATACGGTTGTTTTGGATAGGTTTGATAAATTGATACAGACCTGTCCGATTCTGGATTTTGAAGAAAGTATTACACTTACTGAGTTTTTTGATAAGGTAGCGAAGGTTTTGAGTAAAAGACTCAATATAGAACATAATAGAATTTGTAGACTTTTATGGGTAAGGGAAAGAGAGTCATCTACAGTTATTATTCCAGGATTGGCTATCCCTCACCTTATAGTCCCGGGCAAAAAAATCTTTGATATAGTTTTGGCAAGATGTAACAAAGGTATAATTTTCAATGAGGAATCTTCTCCTGTAACCAGAGTGTTTATTCTTATAGGCACGAGGGATGAACGTAATTTCCATCTCAAAGCTCTTGCAGCTATTGCTCAGATTGCACAAGACAAGGAGTTTGATTGGAAATGGTCTAAGGCAAGAAATATTGAAGAGCTAAGGAAAATTATTTTACTCACAGAGAGAACACGTTTAGGTTTAAAATAGTTCCATCCTCGTATCATGATTAAAGCAATTATTTTTGACTAGGGCGGAGTTTTAATAGACGATCCTGTCCCAGGATTTATAAAATATTGCTCTAAATATCTTAAAGTATCAGAAGAAAAACTTAAGAAGATTGTAATAAGATTTTATTCAGATTTTTCCAGAGGGCTAATTACAGAAGATAATTTCTGGGATGGTGTTTGTCTTAAGTTGAAAGTTCCCAAACCGTCCATTCCTTCATTATTAAGCGAAGCGTTTAAATCTGTATATTCAGAAAAAAGCGATGTTCTTTCAATCATTTCTTCTTTAAAGGGTAAGGGGTACAAAATCGCTCTTTTATCAAATACCGAAGTCCCAATGCTGGATTATTTCCATGAAAAAAAGTATGGATTCTTTGATGTAAAAGTTTTCTCTTGCATAGAGGGGGTAATCAAACCTGATAGAAAGATTTATGAAATAACCTTAAAAAAATTAGGAGTAAAACCAGAGGAAGTGGTTTTTGTCGATGATAAGGAAGAAAATGTAAAAGCGGCTCAGGATATAGGCATAAATACAATTCTCTTCAAAAATTCAGAGCAGTTTAAAAAAGAACTGTTTCTCCTTTTGAAAGAATAAAGCTCCTCGTTTTTTCATCCGCTAACTTTTTATTTGATAAGTAATTTCTTTATATACGGGAATTTCTCGCATAAAATTTCTCCCAGCATACTGTAATTCCCTAAAGTTGGATTTTCTTTTAAAAGTGATTCTGCATCTTCCCGGGCTTGTTCAAGAAGTTTTAAGTCTTTCAGTATGTTGCCTAATTTCATTCCAGGGAAACCATGTTGTTTAATGCCGAGAAGTTCCCCCGGCCCGCGTATTTCCAAGTCTTCTTCTGCAATCTCGAATCCGTCCTTTGTGGAAACCATTGCTTCAAGTCGTTTTTTGCCTTCTTCGGTCTTGGGAGTAGAAACAAGAATACAGTAGGATTTATGTTCACCTCTTCCTATTCTGCCCCGAAGTTGATGAAGTTGTGCGAGCCCGAATCTTTCAGCATTAAGGATAACCATAACCGTTGCAGAAGGTATATCTATGCCGACTTCTACCAAAGATGTTGCTACTAGAATATCCGTTTTTTGATTGCGAAATTCTTCCATTATTGCTTGTTGCTCATTCTTCTTCATTTTTCCGTGTAAAAGGGCAAGTTTATGTGATGGGAAAACATTCTCTTTCAGAGATTCAAAAATTTCAGTAGCAGAATCTACTTCTAATTTCTCGGATTCTTCAATTAGCGGCGTTACAATGAAGGCTTGCCTACTTTTCTTTACTTCTTCCTTTATAAAATTATAGACATTATCTTTCTCTTTTTCTTCTATCCAGAAAGTTGAAATTTCGGCTCTACCCGGAGGTAATTCATTAAGAGTTGATATGTCCATGTCACCATATAGAGCCAAAGCTAATGACCGCGGTATAGGGGTTGCGCTCATTACTAAAATTTCTGTTTGCTTGTTTAGCGTTTCAAAGAAATGTGCTCTTTGTAAGACGCCGAATTTATGCTCTTCGTCTATAACTGCAAGCCCCAATTTTTTAAAGTCAACATTTTTCTCCAAGAGTGCATGTGTTCCTATTAAAACATCAATACTCCCTTCTTTTAATCTTTTAAGAATGTCATTCCGTTCACTTTCTTTTTGTCCGGAGATGATAAGTCCTATTTCCATTCCCAAAGGCAGAGCAAACTTCTGAAGTGTAAGATAATGTTGTTCAGCAAGTATTGCTGTTGGAGCCATTATGGCAGATTGATAACCGCTGTTTTTTGCAAGAAGTATTGCTCCCAGAGCAATCACTGTTTTACCTGAACCTACTTCGCCGTGTAGTAATCTCATCATACGGTGAGACGAAGTCATGTCTTCTTTTATTTTGTTTAATACTTTTTTCTGGGAATCCGTCAAAGAAAATGGGAGGACTTCTTCTAATCTTTCTATCAAATCGCCTTCACTTTTAAATTCGGTCTTTTTATCCACTTTCTTCATATTTCTCATAATCAACAGACCAATCTGCAGGAATAAAAACTCTTCATATATAAATCTTGTCCTTGCTTTTTCTTTTTCTTCCATATTTTCGGGGAAATGGATTTTTCTTATGGCTTCTTCAAAATACATTAACTCCCTTGTGCTGATTAAATTTTCAGGCAAATACTCTGCAAGAAAACCCTCTGATTCTTTAAGCACTCTATCAACTAAAGACCGTAAGTAACGCATCCCTATTTTGCTGGTTAAAGGATACATAGGCACAATTCTTCCGGTGTGTATCGGGTCATTCTTTTCCACCATTTCAAAAACAGGATGTACTATTTGTTTTTCGCCAAATCCAGTAACCTTGCCTGACAAAATAATTTCTTTGCCTATAGGAAGAAGTTTTTTCATGTATGGCTGATTGAACCAGACGCAAACAATTCTGTCGCTTCCGTCGTCAACAATTGCTTTTGTTATTCGTTTTCTTCTGGAAGTAAAAACATCATCTCTTGCTCTTATTTCTCCCCTTATGGTTACATCATCTCCTGAATTGATTTGTGAAATTTTGGTGAACTCTGAACGGTCTTCGTACCGATGAGGGAAATGCATTAATAAGTCTCGGACCTTATTAATCTCTAACTTTTCAAGAGAGGTAGCTCTTTTAGGCCCGACGCCTTTAATGTACTGGATATCCCTTTCTATAAATGCAAAGGTTTTGGCTTCATTTAATAGCTTTTTGCCTGTTTTAAATGTTTTCCGTCGGGTATCGACGGTTTGCGAATCATAATCTTCAAAAATCTTTTTCAGTTTTCTTAACCGTTTCAATGAGAGTTGTGACTGGAGCATTCCTAAAGTTTTATCCAACCATAGGTTTATGTAATAATGAAATGAAGGTTCACAAGAACGATTGTTAAAATTATATTTCTGTTCAAGTTGAAATGGACGCTCTAAGACAGTAAAGATGTCAATTAGAGATAACCGTTTCTCTATTTTTAGCATTTTATTGTATTTTATCATAGCTGGTGAGTATTCTTGCCTGCAGTCATTTCGAGATGTTTTCTAAATTGTTTTATCTTGACAAGAGGGGTATAATTTTAATAACGAGAATATGAATAAACTGATAATAGACAGCTTAAAATCTTTCAGTTTTATAAGAAATAGAAGAAAAGAATTTCTAAAGACTTATCTCTGTAATAAAAACTTTCCCTCCCCAACAGGCTTCACCCTTATAGAATTATTAGTAGTCGTCAGCATTATTGGGATGTTAGTTGGATTAGTACTACCTGCTCTTAATATAGCCCGGCAGAAAGCACTAAAGGCTGTATGTTT
>CAIJMQ010000116.1 GCA_903821905.1 uncultured bacterium | reverse complement strand
TTCCCCCCCTGCCTATAAGTTTATCTAAGACGTGGGTTTCCCCGCCTATTTGGAATTCAGTGCCCTTTTCCATTTTTTTGACTATATAATTTACCATACGAAGCAGTGTTAATTCAACTTTAATTATTAATTTCACCCCGCAGGAATATAAAATCAGGGTAAAATTTCTACGGGGTTGACTTAAATGATTTCCCTGATATAATTAACCCACTAAATTATTAAGTATATTAAGCTTTTTTAAATTTAGGGGATGTTATGAAAGAAATAGAAAGAATAGCAGAGAGCATTTCCCAGATACAGAGAAAAATAAGAGCCAAATTATCTAATGAGTTGAGTCAAGGAGAAATATCTATCCCACAGTATCATATTCTTGATTACCTGAATGACAAAGGCGAGGCAAACATGCGCGAAGTTGCTAGCTATCTTTTTGTGACTCCCCCTGCTGTAACAGGATTGGTGGATAAGCTCGTAAAAATGAATTTGATGGACAGGCAATTCCCTTCTTCGGATAGAAGAATAATAATCATATCTCTTACGGCAAAAGGAAAAACCGTCATATCAAAAATTAAAAACCAGTTGAATGAATTATTTCTTGCAATTTTCAAAGAGTTCTCTGTTGAAGAAAGGAAAAAATTCCTTGAATTAACCGGGAAAATGGAGAAACTTCTATGAAGAAAAGTCTTTTTATTATTATATTAGCTTTCCCTCTTATTGTTTTTGCTCAAAAAGGTTCACTCACTCTCGAAGAAAGTATTTCCATAGCATTAAAGAACAATGCTTCCATAAAATTGGCTAACGAGAAAATAAAAGAAGCAAAGGCAGAGCAAAGTCAAGCATTGAGTACTTTGTTTCCCAAAATCGGAAGTTCTTCTTCTTATACCCGCTTGAATGAAAAAACAACGATGTCTTCAGTAGTCGTCAGCAGTGATGAAATTTATGATTACAATCTGAATTTAATCCAGCCTATTTTTCACGGAGGACTTATTCCTGCATATCAATTACAACAAGAAAACCTCAAAGCAAACCAGAATAATTTTGAAGCAGTCCAAAATGATTTAATCATGGAAGTCAAAAGAGCCTATTTCCATGTCCTGGAAGCAGAAAAATTCGAAAAGGTAGCAGAAGAAGCAGTTACTCAGGTAAAGGCTCACCTTAATGTTGTTGAGGCATATTTTAAAGAAGGGTTGGTTTCGGAAGTAGAGGTCTTAAGAGTAAAAGTTGCTTTGGCAAACGCACAGCAAAACCTAGTAAATGCAGATAACGGTAAAGAACTTGCAAAGTCGCTTTTTAACAGTCTCCTAAATAGAGATTTGAGTCAAGAAGTCATTTTGGAAGATGTTCTTGCTTTGGAGGATTATAACATTGTTCTTCCTTCTGCTATAAGTCAGGCCGTAAGTTCAAGACCCGAAATCAAGCAAATGCAAAACAACTTACATATTTCAGAGAAAGGAGTTAGTATCGCTCGTTCTTTCTTCTTCCCTCAAGTTGCACTTATCGGCAACTGGGATAAAAAGAAGGGAGCAGAAATTCCAGTAGATAAATGGGATGAAGGATGGAGTGCGGTTGTATCTGTAGAAATGGATGTATGGGACTGGGGGGAAAACTTAAACGGAGTCAGGAAAGCAAACGCTCAGCTCGAACAAACCAAGAGCAGTTTCGAACTCCTTAAAAACAATGTAGAGCTTGAAGTCCGTCAGGCATATTTTAATTTACTATCGGCAAAGGAAAAAATAAAACTGCAGGACGAAGCGATAAAAGAGGCAGATAAAAATTTCCGTGATACTTCATTAAGGTTCAAGGAAGGTTTGTCAACCAATACCGATGTCCTTGATGCCCAGACTTTACTTAGCCAAGCAAAAACCAATTATTATCAATCCCTTTATGAATATAATATTGCTGTTTCGGATCTTGAAAGGGCAGTAGGCGGGAAAAATTTAAATGGAGTAGACAATGGGAAAAAATAAAAAAACAATTTTTGTTATTATCATCCTTGCTGTTTTGATAGGAGCAGCAATTTTTTTTATTAAGCAGAAGGAAGAAGAAACACCCGGGAAAATAAAAGTTTC
>CAIJMQ010000115.1 GCA_903821905.1 uncultured bacterium | reverse complement strand
GTTAATAAATCTTTTCTCGGATTCAATCTTCAGAAAAACAATTTCTGGTAATAAAAACAAAATTGGAGAAAAAAAGTTCATCAATCTTTATCTGATCTTTTCTAATCTTTTCGGCATAATCGGATCTGCCGGTATATTGGGATTATGTTAGAGAACAGGATAATAAAATAAAGTAAAAAGTGAGAAGTAACCCCGAGAAATTCGAAGAATTTCCGGGACTAAGTCCTCGGAATCTTTCCCCGTGGAATGCGAAGCGTTCCCGGGACTTTAGTCCTCGCAATTTTTCAAATTGCAGAGGGTCAAGATTCCAGAGGGAAAGGTAAAACTCAATAAAACAATAAAAGATTTTGGTTTTTAATTTTGACTTATGGTTTTTACTTTTGCGTTTTAACTTTTAAGTTTAGCTGTCGGGGTTTACAAAATCTCCCTTTTCCTATAAACTTCCACCTATGGTTTTGCTGATTATTGTAAGTGCGGCTTTTGGGTTAAGCATTGGGCTCTACGATTTACTCCTGCCTCTCTTCTTAGACCATATGGGGATGTCATATGGAAAGATGGGTATTATTTTTTCATTTTCTGCAATATTCCTTTTCTTTATCAGGATTTATGCAGGTCATATTTCGGATATTATCGGCAGGAAACATATTTTTTCCCTGTCTCTTTTCCTATCCAGTGTTGCTAATTTATGTACTCCTTTTTTCCCTTATGTTTCCTCTCAAGTTATCTTGAGGTCTTTACGGGAATCTTCAAATGCTATCAAGGAAACGCTCCAACAGCTTTTGATTTTTGATAAGTGGAAGGAATCGTTCCGCCATCTTACGGCATGGATAACTGGTTTTGATGTTACATTCCAGGGCATAGGCGCAATACTCGGAGGATTTTTACTGGTAAAAGTCGGATATCGATATTCATTTATTTTTTCCGGGACGGTTGTGTTTGTGGTGTGTATGTTATTTATGTTTAAGTTTAAGGAGAAATTCACTCCTTTTGGAAGCCACGGTTCTGTAACGAGCAGCGATTTGGCAACTGCAAGGTCTTTTTCCTGGTCTTCTCCTTTCAGGCATCGTTTGACGTATCCTTTGTTTCTTCTGGCTATATCCGGTTTCATTATGGAAGTAGGGGTTAGTATGAGCCATTCTTTTATGTTGCCTCTATTTTTCTATCATAAGTTTTCTCTTTCGCCTGTAGTGGTTTCTGCGATTCTGGCTCTTCACAGGTTAAGTTTTGGGATTCCTATGATTGTTACGGGAAAAGTCGTTAAGTGGAACTTGAAAATGACCACTATTATTTTTATTTTGCTCCAGGGGATTTTTATGGCTCTTACTGCAATCCCTACATATTTTCTCGCCGCAGCTGTTATATGGTTAATGCACGATTTGGTTGGAGCGAGTTTATGGCAGCCTGCCCGGAATACTCTTATTCAGCATTATGCAAGAAATGAAAGTCGAGGGCTTGATGTTGGGATGGTGCTTTCCTGGCACGGATTAGGATGGATTTTTGGGCCTTTACTTGCAGGGTGGGTGAGCAAATACTCAATAAATTATCCTTTTATTTTGAGCGGTGTAATAGCTTCGGTATCTATTATTCCGCTCTTCTGGCTGAAATATAACGCTCGCATAGTAAGTGTAGAATAGGGTAATCTGCGTATGCTTGATTCATTATATTTTATGGATTATAATTACTCCCTCAATTTAAGGAGGTTTTAATATGGCGCAGCAAAAAGGTAGTACTAGTGTAACAAACCAAGGTCGCGATTCAATAGCTAAAAGACTTGGAATTAAAAAATTTGGTGGTGAAAAGGTTAAAGCAGGGCAGATACTTATAAGGCAGAGAGGGACAAAGATTAAACCTGGAAAAAATGTTGGCATGGGCACAGACCATACAATTTTTGCTAAAGTTGAGGGTGTAGTTGTATATACAGGAACAAAGAAGAAATTTGTAAGTGTTGTTACCGCTTAAGTTCCCCCTTTTTTAAAAAATATCATGAAAGAAATTACCATCCTTGGCTCTACTGGTTCAATCGGGCAAAATACCTTAAAGGTTGTATCTGGGTTACAAGACCAGTTCAGAGTTGTCGGCTTGAGTACCCGCAGGAATATAGAACTCTTGAAAGAACAGGTTGATAAATTTCATCCTAAGTGGGTTGCCATAGCTGACGAAGAGAAAGGTGAACAATTCAGGAAAAATTTTAAAGGGTTGGTGGGAGAGGTTTTTATTGGGGCGGAAGGGCTTAGGAAACTTGCGGGTAAAAAAGTTGATTTGATTGTTATCGCTGTTGTTGGTTCTGCGGGTCTATTGCCGACATTAGAAGCGATAAAAAGTGGAAATGATATTGCACTCTCCACCAAGGAAGTTCTTGTAATCGCAGGCAAAGAGGTTATGGAGGAAGCCAAGAAGAAAAAGGTGAGAATATTCCCATTGGATAGTGAACATTGCGCAATATTTCAGAGCATAGAAAAAAGCGAACCGAAAGAAATCCATAAAATTATTCTTACGGCTTCAGGTGGGCCTTTTTATAACTACAGCAAAAAAGAATTTGATTCTATAAAAGCGAAGAATGCGCTGTCGCATCCGATATGGAAAATGGGTTCAAAGATTACAATAGATTCTGCAACATTAATGAATAAGGGCTTTGAAGTTATTGCTGCAAAGTGGCTCTTTAATATCGACTGGGATAAAATCGAGGTGGTAATACATCCCCAAGCTATAATTCATTCTCTGGTAGAATTCATAGACGGGATAACGGTAGCAATATTGGCTTATCCTGATATGAAAATCCCTATAAAATATGTACTGACTTATCCCCACAGGACACAAAGCGCATTTAAACCGATAGACTTACATGAGATTTCGCATCTCACTTTTTTAAAACCAGACGAAGAAAAATTTCCTCCTTTAAGGCTTGCTTATGCAGCCGGTAGAACCGGAGGGACTATGCCCGCTGTCCTTAATGCTTCTAATGAAGTAGCTGTGGAAACTTTTTTAAAAGACAAAATATCATTCCCGCAAATCTGGCAAGTAGCAGAATCTGTTATGAAAAGACACACTCCTAAATTTAATCACGGGTGGAAGGATATTTTAGAAGCAGATAGCTGGGCAAGAACAGAAGCTGAGAGTATAATAGAAGAACTGTGAGAAGAGATTGGATTAAGTATTTAAATTTTTTTCTATCTGCTGGGATTGTTTTCCTATTGGTTAACGTCTTTTTCTTTATTAAATCTTACGGTAAAGAAATAAATAAAGCTGATATTCCCTCTTCTATTGCTACGTCTCAAGATGTTAAGAAATCCGAGAAGAATATTGCGGATTATTCGGTGATTTCTAAGAGAAATCTGTTTAATGTAGATGAAGCTTCCAAACCTTTGGCTTCTGTCCAAACTTTAGCGCTTAAATTAAAAGGCACTGTAGTAGGTGTTAAAGAATTTACTTTCTGTATAATAGAGGATAAGACCAAACGTAAAGAAGACCTTTATCAAAAAGGTGATAAAATACAGGACATGGAAGTTGCTGATATTACTGTAAATAGTGTGGTTTTGAAAAGAGGCACAGAACAAATAGTTTTATATATTGACGAAGAAGAAACCACAGTTAAGGATAAAGAAAAGGTTGTTGCTAATAAACCACCTACATATCCTGATATTACCGATGTCGAACATCCTGCACCAAACAAATGGGTAGTTAGTAAGGAAGATATTGCGAATGCTACAAAAAGTATTTCCGAAATTATGTCCGATTTAAAAGTAAGACCGCGTTTTTCCTCGGGGAAAATAGACGGTTTCGCAATAGATGATATTAAAGAAGGAAGTATGATTTCTACTTTAGGGATTAAAAAAGGAGATGTTGTAAGGAAAATCAACGGTGAAGTTATAGATAGCCCCAAGAAAATTTTCGATGTTTATAGAAATTTATCAAAATCTTCGGCTATACAGTTAGAGGTTGATAGAGGTGATTCAACAGAAACTTTAACTTATGATATAAAATAACAAATTTATGATTATGCAGATTAAAAAAAGTCGATTACAGGGATTTATCCTTTCTATGGTTTTATTTTCTGTATTTTTTGTCTGCATGGTTTTTAGCCAAACTGCCGACACAGACCAAGTAGGAGCAGGCGGGGAAGGGTTAATCTCTATAAATTTTGAGGATGTTGATTTAAGGGTAGTCACAAATTTCGTGTCGAAAGTTACGGGTCAAAATTTCCTTCTTGATGACAGAGTTAAAGGTACTGTGACTATCATATCTCCTACAAAAATCCCGGTGGGGGAAGTAAATCAAGTATTCATGTCTGTTCTTGATGTTAAGGGGTTTACTACAATCCCTTCAGGAAGAGTTGTAAAAATAATCCCATCTGCAAATGCTAAACAGTCGTCACTACCTACAGGAATAGGTAAAGATATTTCACAAATTACCTTTGAAGACAAAATGATAACACAGTTAATTCCTCTGCAGTATGCAGATAGCCAACAGCTTCTTCCTATACTTTCACCGCTTATCTCTCAGCAGGGGTTTTTAACTTCTTACTCTCCTACAAATACTCTAATCCTAACTGATTTATCTTCAAATATACGTAAACTTTTAACTATAATAAATAATTTTGATATTGAGGGTTCAAAATTAGAAACTTCTATTATTGCTTTGAAATATGCTTCTGCTACAGAGATTGCCGAAAAAGTTAGCGGTGCGATAGAAAGTGCCGGAAGAACAGCAACAGTTACTCCGACAAGAACAGTAAGAGGTGGGACTCCTACCACTCTTCCTATGAATAGCGGCGGACAAGTTACACTTATCCCGGATGAACGTATAAATTCTATTATTCTGATAGCTAATAAAGACGACACTTTGAAAGTGAAAGACCTGATTGCACAGTTAGATATTCTACCTCCTCCTGGTAGGGAAACCATACATATTTATAAATTAAAATATGCTGATGCGGAAGAATTGGCTAAAATACTATCTGCTATGCCATTGGGAGGGCAAACAAAGGAAAAAGGAGCAGCAAATACTACTACCAATATTAGCGCGGATGTAGCTACCCGTTCTTTGATTATTACTGCAGAACCGGAAGATTATAATCACCTCAAAGAAGTAATAGACCAGCTTGATACAGTAAGGCCTCAAGTGCTTGTGGAGGCGTTAATTGCCGATGTGTCTATGGATGTGATAACGGATATGGGCATTGAATGGGGTACCTTAGATAAACCCATAGAGGGTGAAGTTACAGGTTTTGCAGGAACAAAATACAGTACTGACCAAACAACTCTTTTCCAAAGAGGTCTGACGTTCTCCGGTCTTGTTGTAGGTGCCCTGAAGGGCACAACCAACGGAATTCCCAATGTAGGAATGATTATACAGGCTTATAGTAAAAGAACAGGATTCAATATTTTGTCTACTCCTCAAATACTTACTTTGGATAACAAAGAGGCTCGAATAATGGTTGGCGAGAACGTGCCTTATTTAACCTCCTCTCGTATCACAGAACAGGATACTGTGGTCAGCAGCTATGAATACAAGGATGTGGGCATAGAATTGACAATAACACCACACATAGGAACGGAAGATAATCTGAGACTCGATATACACCAGAAAGTTACAGCGATTGCCCCGGGAGCGTCAGCTACGACAACAACGCCTTCTACGACGGTAAGAGAAACGAAAACAAACATATCGGTAGATGATGGCTCTACAATTGTTATAGGCGGACTCATAAGAGACGATAGCACCAAAGTTTTACATAAGGTTCCGCTTTTGGGAGACATACCTTTATTAGGACTATTATTTCAAAGAAAAGAAGATACTATCGAAAGAAGAAATCTTCTTGTATTCATCACTCCATATATTATAAGAGAAAAAGCAAAAATAGAAGAATTGACACGCCAGAAAGAAGAACTGCAGAATAAATTCAAAACAGAGCAGACAATCAAGTGAAATGGAATTTGATATTAGTCAGTTACTCCTTAAAGAAGAACTTATCAAAGAAGAAGATTTAAAAAAATCTATAGAGCTTTCCAAACAAAAGAACGAACGCCTTGATAAAATCCTTATCAAAGAAGGATATATAACTGAAGATGCATTTCTAAAATTCTTAAGTAAGATATTGTCTATACCATTCATTTCACAGATTTCTTTGGATGGTATAGAAGAATCTATCCTTAAAACTCTTCCTATCAAAATTCTTAAAAACTATAAACTTCTACCGGTAGAAATAAATAAAGATACACTTACAATAGCAACTTCAGACCCGATGAATTTGCCGTCTACCGGGGAACTTGCCAGTATCAGTGGGTATAAAATTAAATTGGCGCTGGCTTCCGAGAAGGAAATTCTTAATAATCTGGAAAAATTATACAGGCCGGAATCAGGCTCTACAGAAGAGGTTATGAAAGAGATGAAAGATAATGTACCTATATTTACAAGGGACGAAAGGGCGGAAGATCTATTAGACCTTGCTAATAAAGCCCCGGTAATTAAACTTGTTAATCTTATGATGTTCCAGGCTATAGAAAAGAAAGCCAGCGATATCCACGTAGAACCATTACCCGGGAAACTACGGATAAGATATCGCATAGATGGTGTTTTATATGATACATTGACTCCTCCCAAATCCTATCATGCAGCGATTGTATCCAGAATTAAAGTTATGTCAGGATTGAATATTGCAGAGAGGAGATTACCGCAAGACGGCAGATTCAATATAAAATCCGGAGACAAAGAAATTGATATCAGAGTATCTGTAATTCCGGTAGCCGGTGGGGAGAGGGTTGTTTTAAGATTACTGGACAGAGCAAATCTTATTGATTTAGGAGAATTGGGATTAGATGAAGAAATATACAAAATTGTTGACGGTTTAATTCATATATCCAACGGCATTATTTTAGTTAGCGGGCCTACAGGTTCGGGGAAAACGACTACTTTATACGCTGCGCTTTCTAGAATAAATTCTCCTGATAAGAACATAATAACCGTTGAGGACCCAATAGAATATCAATTGCCGGGCATTGCTCAGATTCAGGTTAAACCGGAAATAAACCTAACATTTGCTAATGGCTTGCGCTCTATACTTCGACACGACCCCGATATCATAATGGTAGGTGAGATGAGAGATTTAGATACTGTAGATATTGCTATAAGAGCTTCTTTGACAGGACACCTGGTTTTTTCTACTATTCACACAAATGATACAGCAGGAACCATCACAAGACTTATAGATATGGGAGTAGAGCCTTATCTTCTAACTTCGTCTGTTAGGGCAATAATAGCTCAAAGGCTTGTGAGAAAAATATGTCCACATTGTAAAACCGATTACATTTTAGACAAAAAATCAGATGATATTTTAGAACTTGAGAAACTAGGCATAAAAATTGAAGAGCTACCTGAAAAATTATACAAAGGTAAAGGTTGTTCATATTGTCATGAGGGATATTCAGGAAGAATAGGCATATTTGAGGTTTTACTGATTAAAGAAGAGATTGAGAAAATGATAATAGACAAGAAGTCATCCCGTGCTATCAGGAATGAAGCAAAGAAGAAAGGCATGCGTACTTTGAGGGGTGATGGGATAAAAAAGGTATGTAATGGTATCACAACCTTATCTGAAATTTTGAGTGAAACGCAAGAAATAATGGATTAAAGTGGGCGGATTAACTCTCTAACCGTATTACTGGTTAACTATCATGGCAGTATTTGAATACAGGGCTTTAAATAAAAATGGCAGGGAATCTAAGGGAGTAATAGATGCGTCATCAGTGGAGGAAGCAAGAGATAAATTACGAGAACAGTCTCTTTTCCCGATTAATGTAAGCGCTATAACTCAAGCTTCTTCATCACATCAATTTCTGTCTTTTCGAAGGACAAGCAATGAAGACATTTCACTTTTTACTCATCAGCTTGCCAGTTTATTAAAAGGAGGGCTTACACTTCTAGCCAGTTTGAATGCTATAGCAGAACAAACTAGTTCCCACCATTTTAGAAAAGTAGTTTTTGGTTTGGCAGAATCCGTCAAAGAAGGTAAATCATTTGGAGAAGCTCTTTCTTTGTTTAGTAGAGTTTTTTCGTCGATTTATATAAATATGGTAAAGAGTGGTGAAGAAACGGGAAGTCTACCTGATATCCTTTTTAGAATTTCAGCTTTGATAAGGGAAAGTATTAGTTTGCGCAATAAAATTAGAAATGCACTAACATATCCTATGGTGGTGGGCTTTGTGAGTCTTGGCGTACTTGTTTTTCTTCTTGTAGTTGTAGTCCCTAATCTTTCCAGTTTATTTGAACAGATGAATAGAACTTTACCGCCTCTAACTTTAGCTTTAATTAGATTTTCTACTTTTTTAAGACATTACTGGATTATACTTTTATGTGGTGTAGGGGTAGTAATAGTAACATTTTTCTGGGTTCTTCATATAAAGAGAGCCAGATATAAGATAGACCAATTAAAACTAAAACTTCCTATTATTGGAGAAATTATGAGGAAATCACTCGTTGCAAATTTTGCCAGGACTTTATCTACCCTTAGAAAAGGAGGAGTTACAATTATCACCTCTCTTGAGCTTGCAAAAGATGCAATTAGAAATGAGGTCATATCAATGGCCATAAATCAAGCAAAAGAAGATATTTCCAAGGGAGATAGTATGAGTAAAGCTTTAAGAAGAAGTGGTGTTTTCCCGCCTCTTTTTTTACATATGATAGAAGTAGGGGAGAAAAGTGGTAATTTAGAACAAATGCTGGATGATATATCGATAAGTTATGAAGAAGAAGTGACAATGGCTTTAAATAGATTTACTACTCTTCTTGAACCCCTTGTTATAATCACAATGGGTCTTATAGTTGGTGTTATTGCTGTTTCAATTCTCCTGCCTATATTTGAAATGAATCAATTAATCGGGCTATAATAACTCACAGATTATACGAGGGACGAAAGAAGAAAAGAGTCGTCCATCGTTAAATACGGAGGGAAAAATGTTTGAAGGTTCAAGTGTAGCGTTAGTTACTCCTTTTGATAAAAATGGTAATATTGATTTCAAAACTTTAGACAATTTAATTGAGTTTCACATTCAAGAAAAAACAGATGGTATAGTGCCATGCGGTTGTACCGGCGAAGCCGCTACATTGAAACATGAAGAACAGAAAAAAATCATAGAATTCGTTGTTGGTAAAGTCAAAGGAAGAGTTCCCGTTATAGCTGGGGCTGGGTCTAATTCTACCGAAGAAGCGCTCGATTTGACCTCTTTTGCAAAAAAAGCAGGTGCAGATGCCGCATTACTAATAACACCTTATTACAATAAACCTACACCTAAAGGACAGTTTCTACATTATCAGAAAATAGCTGAAGAGGTGGATATACCGATTATTCTTTATAATGTGCCTTCCCGTACAGGTACGAATATGCTACCTGAGACAATAGCGAAACTTTCCAAAATTCGAAATATAGTTGCTGTAAAAGAAGCCAATCCATCACTTGACCAGGTAAGCAAAATAATTTCACTTTGTGACATAACGGTTCTTTCGGGCAATGATTCGGTAACTTTACCCATTCTTTCTGTTGGTGGTAAAGGCGTTATTTCTGTGGTTGCCAATGTGGTTCCCAGGAAAATACACGACCTTGTTCACAATTTCAAAGAAGGTAAACTTGAAGAAGCGAGGGAAATTCATTATGAACTATATCCTCTATTCGAAGCTCTGTTCTATGAAACGAATCCTATCCCGGTAAAAGAATCTCTTGCTCTAATGGGTAAAATTCAGCCAAACTTAAGATTGCCTCTTTGTAGAATGGGAGATGAAAGCAAAGAGAAACTGGTTAGAATACTAAAAGATTTGAAATTGATTTAGATATTTCTATCAGGATTTAATGATTATCAAGCTGCTTTTTTGACTTTATTGGAACGGATACAAGACGTGCAAACCCGGATTCTCTTTGCACCTTCTTTGGTTATTGCTCTTACATATTGCAGATTAGGCAGCCATCTTCTTTTTGTGTGTCTATTAGAGTGGCTAACACGGTTACCAGTTACAGGACCCTTTCCACATATTTCACATATTCTGGACATTTGAGGGAAATTATATGATATTCAGTAGCTATTTGCAAATTTTTTCAAGTTTTATATAAAATTAATCCTATGGGAAAAATAAAATCTCCTTTACCTGTAAAATTAATTATGGCCATTTTCACTGGTAATTTAGAACTTTTTCCAGAAATAGAAATAGTGCTTGAAAAACAATACGGTAAAATTGATTGCAAAGGTCCTGTATTTGGTTTTAATCATACCGATTATTATCAGGAAGAAATGGGTTTTAACTTGAAGAAAAAATTCATAAGCTTCAAGGATTTGATAGACCCGGGGAAGCTTAATTCAATTAAACTTTTTACTAATAAATTAGAGGGTAAATACTCTAATAAAGATAAACGAATAGTGAATATAGACTCTGGATATATCGATAATTCCAAACTTGTATTGGCATCTACTAAGGATTACTATCATAGAATCTATGTAGGCAAAGGAATTTATGCGGAAGTTACACTATTTTTCAAGGGAAGGAGTTTCCAGCAATTATCTTGGACATATCCAGACTATAAAATAGATACTTCTATAGATGTTTTCAACACGATAAGAGGAATCTATAGAAAACAGTTATCTAATTAGGGATTTACATTCTAAAATTTATTTGTTAATATGAAACCAATAAAAAATGATCAGAAGAAGACATAAACTTTACTTTGAAAAAACTGCATCCAAGCTCCCGATAATAGTTTTTTCTATCTCGGTTGTAATTGGTGGTTTCTTCTTGTTTCGTATAATACACACACTGGTTACAGAAAGTGGGAATACTGTGGAATTGGCAACTGTAGACACTGGACCTGTTGCAGTTTCCAAGATGGGTGGGATTGATGCAAAAATTGTTACCTCAAAAGACATTGCTAAACAATCCCCTAGTAGTTCAAAAAGTTCGGTTAAGAGTATACCTGTAAAAACTACAGAAACTGTTCAAAACAAACAAACTCAACCCTCTGCTGTTGTTTCTGAATTTTATACAATTCAAGTAGCTACTTTTAAAGACAAAAATAGCGCTGAAAGTTTAGTAAAAAAATTGAAAGGGAATAAGTTTTCTCCTTTATATATAAAAACAAAAGGGAAGTTATTTGAAGTATGTGTTGGAAAATTTGAAAATTCCGCAAAAGGGAAAGAGACCCTCTCAAGCTTAAAAAAAGATTTCCACGATGCCTTCACAATAAAACTTCAGTCTCCATTTGAAGAAAAATAGTTGTCTCAAAACTTGCAAATATATTTACAGATTATAAAGAAAGGTTCTATTTGCTCTTACCTCTGATTTTAACCCCTTTTGCCCTTAATTCGTCGGTTTTGATTTTTGAGCATTCCATACAGAGGAATACCGGGCTTGTGTTGCTTTTGTCATAATTGGGAGCTTTGACTAATCGCCATAAACTTTCCTCTTTTCCACAGTTATCGCATTTACCTTTGTCTTTAAACTGCCATACCTCTATCGCATAGCTGGTAAATATAAATCTATCAACCCAGAAGAAAATTGCTCCTCCAATTAAATTAGCTATGATTGTAGCACCAATGCCTGCTCCTAATTTCCTTATTACAAGCCATAAAATAGGAGTACTTAATTGCCATCGTAATAAATATATTATGAATCTTCTAAAATTAGCCATAATTTCCTCCTATTGTATAAAATATGGGTTGGGGGTGGGCAAAATATTAATTTTGAAATTATCTTGTGATATGGCGGGGTCGACGAGGCTCGAACTCGCGACCTCCTGCGTGACAGGCAGGCGTTCTAACCAACTGAACTACGACCCCTATATATAATAAAGCAACAATCCAAATATCAAAGTTACTTCGGTGGGCGATAGAGGATTTGAACCCCTGACTTCCTCCGTGTAAGGGAGGCGCTCTCCCGCTAAGCTAATCGCCCTTTTAAAATCTTTCAATGGTTAGTTTATCATAATTTACCGATATAGTTCAAAATAGTGATAAAAAGAATTGATTTATGATTGTATCACGAAGGTATTTTTTTCTGTAAATATTCCCGTTCCCAGATAGGATCTGTTAATTTTTTGTATTTTGTATTATATTCCGGCATATGACCTTGTTCAATGAAGGAAAGGTATGTTTTTGCCCCCTCGTCAATGTAGGATGCTTCCTTCACTTCTTTTTTGATATTCTATGCCTAATATATTTGTCAAACCTTCCTAAAAACGTTATTATAAACAAGATAGAGGTAAAAAATGACTCAGAAAATACGCATTGCTATTTTGGGTTCTACCAGGGGTACGGATATGGAGGGAGTAGCTACGGCTATACTAAAAGGAAAATTGAACGCCCACATTGAAATAGTAATCTCTGACAAGAAAGATGCATATATTCTGGAAAGGGCAAAGAACCATAAAATTCCCGCTATTTATATTAATCCTAAGGATTTTAAAGATAGGGAAGATTTTGACAAAAAGGTAATCGAAAAACTGGACGAGAAAAAAATAGACCTGATTCTACTTCTTGGTTATATGAGAATTTTATCCCCATATTTTGTCAGCAGATTTAAATACAGAATCATGAATATTCATCCTTCTCTTCTTCCTGCTTTTGCTGGAGGTATGGACTTAAATGTTCACAAGTTAGTGATAGAACAAGGGAGAAAAGTCACTGGCTGTACCCTGCATTTTATCGACGAGGGTACTGATACGGGACCTATTGTTCTACAAGAGTCAGTTAAAGTGGAAGGAAACGATACCCCCCAGTCTCTTAAAGAAAAGGTTCAGGAAGCTGAGCAAAGAGTTATTATAAAAGCAATATATCTCTTTCAAAATGGACAATTGAAAGTAAAAGGGAAAACTGTTGAAATCATAGGAAAATAGTTCCCTTTATCATATCCATAACCGCCACAAATAAAGCAAATAAAATATTAAAAGATAAGGTATTGTATGGATTATAGAGTTAGAGATGTAGAGCAAGGAGATCTTGACGAAATTCAAGCTATAGAGGAAGAATCCTTTCTTTGTCCTTTTTCCAAGAAACAGTTCCTGCAATTGTATCTCAATTACGGGAAAACATTTTTTGTTGCAGAAAAAGGCAAGGAAATTGTGGGTTATATAATTGGAGTAAAAGGTTTCAGGAAAATAATCATCGCTTCGATTGCAGTAAAAGAAAACTATAGAAGAAAAGGTATAGCTACTAAATTAGCTAATCATTTCATAGAAAAAATAAGAGATAAAATTAAAGTGGTAGAACTTCAAGTACGTGTAAGTAATAAAAAGGCTATATTGTTTTATGAGGGAATGGGTTTTATATATAAAAGCATTCTAAATTCATATTATCCAGATGGAGAAGATGCGGTTTTGTATTATAAATATTTATAATTTAAAAAAGGTATTCTGACAAGGAGTTACTTGACAGGATATGGTAATTTGGTTAATATATTCGGTCTACATTTATAAATCTTAGAAAGTAACAATTTTAAGTGGAGGTGAATGATAGTGATTGCATTAGTTGG
>CAIJMQ010000114.1 GCA_903821905.1 uncultured bacterium | reverse complement strand
TTTTAAAACTCTTATTAAAATTTTTGCATTCTTATCAACATCTGCACCCAATAGATCATTCTTGGTAACTTTTTTTATACCAAATTCTTCTGGTTGTATATAGTAAGTTTTGATTTGTCCTTTTTTCAGTTCGCAGACCAAAGTTTTTCCAGTAGTGGATATCTCGTCAAATCCTTCTCCGTGTACTATAAGGGCTGCTTTTGTTCCCAAATTCTTTAGTACATTCGCTAACATTTTAGTCAAATCAGGTGAAGGAACACCAAGGAGTTGCACGTTAGCACCGGCAGGGTTAGTTAGAGGCCCTAATATATTAAAAATCGTGCGGATACCAATCTCTTTTCTTGTAGGTAACGCATATTTCATCGCAGGATGATAAATTGGTGCAAAAAGAAAACCTATTCCTATATTATCAATACATTCTTTTACTTTTTCCGGTTTAGTGTTTATATTAACACCTAAATGTTCAAGCACGTCCGCACTACCACATTGGCTTGATGCTGAGCGGTTTCCATGTTTTGCTACTATTAATCCACCACCTGCTGCTATAAGAGCTACTGCTGTAGAAATGTTGAATGTATTACTTTTATCTCCACCCGTTCCACAAGTATCTACAATAGTATCAGCATCAATTTTCAAACGTATTGATGCATTTCGCATAGCTTCAGCACATCCGGTTATTTCATCAATAACTTCGCCTTTCATTCTTAAAGCTGTTATGAATGCTGAAATTTGAGAAGGAGTAGTTTTGCCTTCCATAATCTCACTCATACTCATCTTTGCTTCTTCTTTGGTGAGATTTTTTCTATCTATAAGGTTTGAAATTGCTTCTTTAATCATTCTTCTTCCTTAGTTGGAACTTCTTTTGGGGCCGGAGCGTTTTTAACTTCTTTTTCAGCCTGAAGCAGTCCGTCTATGACTTGAGATATCTGGTCGGGTCTAAAAGTCACTCCTTTTTTCGTCGGTTTATATTCGCCTGCCTCGTCTTCGTAATAAACACGCACATCAATGTAATTATTTCCTTTGAATTCCGTTATGCTGACCCTTATTTTATTTGTTGCGTTCTTTTCTATATCTTTGATTATCTTTTGCATGACTTTTCCTCCTTATTTGATATCCAGAAAATTTTTAAGTATTAGTTTCCCTGCTTGTGTTAGTATTGATTCGGGATGAAATTGGACTCCAAAAGAAGGATATTTAAGATGTTGTATCGCCATTATTTCGTCTATCCCGTTGTTTTTTTTAGTCCAAGCAGTTATTTTAAAACAAGAGGGGATGGACTTTTTTTCTACTATGAGAGAATGATATCTTGTAGCTTCCAATGGGGAAGGTATATTTTTAAAAATCCCCTCACCATTATGATAAATCATGGAAGTTTTTCCATGCATAAGTTCACTTGCCCCAATAATTTTTCCTCCGAATGCATAGCCAAGCGCCTGATGACCTAAACATACTCCCAGGATAGGTATTTGCGGGGATAAACTTTTTAAAATTTCGCAGGAGATACCTGCATCTTCTGGCCTACCTGGACCTGGTGATATGACTATCTTCTTTGGTTTTAATTTTTTTATATCTTTAATTGTTATTTTATTATTTCTGTAAACTTTTAAATCTGCACCCAGTTCACCGAGATATTGGACCAAGTTATAGACGAAAGAATCATAGTTATCTATTACGAGAATCATTCTTCCAGCCCTCCTTCTGCAAGTTCTACAGCTTCCATCAAAGCTCGGGCTTTATTTAAAGTCTCCTTATATTCTTTTTTCCCAACTGAATCAGCAACTACACCGCCTCCAGCTTGGATATATGCGGTATCATCTTTTAAGATTATAGTTCTTATAGTGATACAGGAATCTAAATTGCCTGAGAAGGAAAAATAACCTACGGTTCCTGCATAAGGACCACGTTGATTAGGTTCCAATTCCTCTATTATCTCCATTGCTCTTATTTTGGGTGCTCCGCTTACAGTTCCTGCAGGAAAAGAGGCTCTCAGGACATCATATTCATCACATCCCTTTTTTAAGTTTCCTTCCACATTGGATACTATATGCATAACATGAGAATATTTTTCGATAGACATAAGTTCCGTAACTTTCACGCTTCCAATAGTTGCTACTCTACCTACATCATTTCTGCCTAAATCAACCAACATGATATGTTCTGCCCTTTCTTTTGGGTCGCTTAATAATTCCTTTATCAGTATATTATCTTCCTCCTCGTTTTTTCCTCTATGTCTTGTTCCTGCAATGGGTCTTAAGATTATTTTATCCTTTTCTTTTCGTACCATAATTTCCGGGGAAGAGCCTATAATCTTAAAATTACCAAAATCTAAGTAAAACATGTAGGGTGAGGGATTAATAGACCTGATAGCCCGGTATATATTTAAAGGTTCCGCATTTGTCTTTTTTGTCCATCTCTGAGACGGTACAACCTGCAAAATATCTCCTGCCTTAATATATTTTTTTGCTTTATCTACAGCTTTTAAAAAATCTTGAAGGGCAAAGTTGCTTTTCCAAGTAGCCGGTCTTTTATTTTTCTTCTTTTGTTTTAAAGGTAAATATTCCGTTTTTAGTTTTTTCACTACAGCATCTATCTTGTTTACTGCTCTATCATAGATTTTATTCAAGCATTTTTTGTCTGAGTTTTTAA
>CAIJMQ010000113.1 GCA_903821905.1 uncultured bacterium | reverse complement strand
GGTCAGGGTAAAAGACGGACAAAGCGTTCCTGAAAGAGGGGTGTTCCAGAGAATTTTGCTGCCGTTGGATTTATCGGATGCCAGCAAGATTGCTGTTCCTTATGCGGTGCAGTTGGCAAAAAGATTCATCTTGGGCGTTCGAGAAACGATCAGATAATTTCGGATTTACGGCTTTATTCCAAAGAAAAACTTCTACTTGTAGGAGAACCTCTTCTTGTTTTAATCGAAACACTGCTAAAATTTGCAGATAAGTATAAAGATATTCCAATGGTGGGATATACGCATTCCCGCAAAGCTATGCCTTCATCTGTTGGTTTATGGGCAGGTGCTTTTGCGGAATCTCTTGTAGATAATTTAAGAATCTTAAGAACAGCTTATATTCTGAATAACAGGTCTGCTTTGGGTTCAGCTGCCTCATACGGTGTTAATTTAGATATAGACAGGGAACTCTTAAGGAAATTATTGGGTTTTGAGAAAATACAAAACAATCTCCTCTATGTTAATAATTCCAGAGGTAAAATCGAATCAATAATAATTTTTGCCTTGGTACAGGTTATGCTTGATTTGGCTAAGTTGTCGGAAGACCTGATTCTATTTACAAGGGAAGAATTTGAATACTTTACACTACCAAATGAAGTGCTTTTGGGTTCGTCGATTATGCCTCAAAAAAAGAATCCGGATGTATTGGAACAAACCAGAGCAAGATATGTGCAGGTTGAGTCCTATCTTTTTATGGTTCTGAATATCTTAAAAGGACTGCCTTCCGGCTATAACGGCGACCTTCAACTTACAAAAGAAGCTCTTATTAAGAGTTTCAATATTACTCATATTTCCTTAAAAGTTATGAATATAGTGATGGGGAAATTAAAAGTAAACGAGAATAATCTTGTTAAAGGGTTCAGCAAAGAAGTATTTGCTGCCGATGAAGCCACAAAACTTGCAAAAAAAGGAATCCCGTTCCGTGAAGCTTATAAAATGGTTGCCAAAGATTTAAATAAATTGAATAAAGTTGACCCTTATAAAAACATAAAAGAGAAAAAATATAAAGGTGCAACCGGGAATCTTTCTTTAGACGATAATAAGAAACAAATTGATATCTACAAGAATCTCGTATCAGAAGAAAAAAAGAAATTGAAAGAGATTAGAACAAAACTGCTAAAATAAATCTTACCTTGTTGAAGTTGATCATTATAAACCCATAGGATACAAAAAGGTTTTAATGGAGGCATTAAAAAATGAGCATTAGAAAAATGATATGGTTATTAAGTATAGTTTTCTTTGTTGCTGTTACAACATCTTGGGCAGGTGAACCTGTTGTAGATTGTAAGGTGTCTAGAATAACTGTCCCCTTGGCAGAGAAAAACGGCAAGGTAACATGCGCAGCTTCTTTTATGTATGGCGCATATGTGGAAAATTTCAAAGACCCAGATGATTTTTTGAATTCAGATGACCTTATGAAAAAATTCAACAACCTCTCTGAAGAAGAACGTTGGCAATACCCAGAATACATAATAATAAAAAATTTTCAAGCATGGAAGGCAGGAAATAAGGAAGAAGCAATTTCATATTATGAACCCGGTTACAGCCAAGATAGAGAAAGGGTATTACAAACTCAATCAACCGAAAAAATACAGTCTATAATGAAACCATTTACAAGAATACTTTTTCTTTATAAAAATTATTTTGGCCCTTATGTACGGATCTCTTGGATTATGAGTGAGGTATCCGCCTCTGGAAGTACAAAAGGAATGAGGGGTATCCCTGGGTATAGTTATTTTAAGCGTGTTGGTAACCGTTATATGCTCACAAACGAGATTTACATGACCCACCTTTTTGATGCAATAGTCAGAACATATGGGGCCAGAAAGTTTCTGAAGAAAGAGAATATTTCCCTTAATCCGAATACAAAAGATATGGATTGGTTTGCGTTGGATGTTGATGTTAACTCTCCCCCAGAAAATAAAGAAAACCTAAAAGTATTTTCTACTGAAGGGATTTCTAAAATCCCTCAGTCATTCTCCGAAAATTATCTCAAGGTATACGTTAAGTGTGTACCGATCAATATTAAGATGGAAGCTGGCAAGCAGCAAGAGGGATTGACGGAAGAGACGCAATTTTTTGAGTCAGCCGTTACTAAATATGAGTTAGGCACTGATACTGATATTTTGCAGTTATGGTCTGAAAAGTCGAAAGAAGGAGTTAAAGAAGAGATTGAACGTAAGAATTCCAGCAAATGGCCAGACCAGAAAATATCACCTTTTAGCGAAACTCCTACTGTACTATTTTCGATGCCAACTTCATCAGGAGACGTTGTTTATTATAAAAAGAAGCTGTTTTTTCTTCCTGGTAATGTTGATACAACTGAACTTATAAAAAAGCAGGCAGCAAATCCAATATACTATGTCGGTTTGAAAAAAGAAGAGGGAAATTACCGTTTATTCAATCCAGATTCTGAAGCAGAATTCAATATATTCACTAATAAAATGTTCATTGACGCGGTGAATTCACTTGATGGACCAAAGTAAATACTTGTTGAGAGAGTGAATAGGGGCCAGGTCTTGCACTGCAACATTTTACTTTGAGGATTTTATTCTTTTCTGTTGAATTTCTTTTCTATATCCTTCCAGCTAAATCTTATTACTGCAGGCCTTCCGTGTGGGCACCAGTTATGATAATCGGTATTTTCCCATTGACTAATTAAAGATTTTATTTCCTCATTAGTGAGTTTATCTCCTGCCTTGATAGCTGATTTGCACGCTACTAAAGTAAGAATTTTCTCAGTGCATTCTTCTATAGAGCTATTTTTCTCCATATTTTCTATCTCTTCGGCGATATCAAGGATTAGGATAGATGGAGATGCTTTTTTGATTGTTTTGGGTACCGACCTTACAAGAAAAGTATTTTGCCCAAAAGCTTCCATATTAAATCCTAAATTTTGGAGGATATTTAAATTTTCATTAATTATATAAGTTTCATTTTTACTTAATTCTATTGTTTCCGGTATCAAAAGATTCTGGACTTGAACACTTGAAGATTTCATCTCTTTTTTGAGTTTTTCGTAAAGGACTCTCTCGTGGACAGCATGCTGGTCAAGCAGGAAAAACCCTTCAGAATCTTCTCCCAAAAGATAGGTGTTGTTAATCTGAGCCTTAATATTCAGTTTTTCAGAAACTAGTACGTACTCTTCTTCTTTTTCTTTTACAGGTGTTTTTGTGGATTCAGTAAATTCTATGGGAATGTTTTTATCTTTTTGAGTTAGATTAGTACTGGTATAGGATTTTGGTAAAGTTTTTATTTTTACATTAGGTTTTCTAAAGAATATTTCAGGTAGAAGTTTCACGTCCTTTAGGCATTTTCTTACTTCTTCAGAAATAGCTTCAAAAATTTCGTTCTCTTTGGGGAATTTAATTATATCTTTGGAAGGATGTATATTAACATCAATTTCTTTAGGGTCTATTGTAAAGAAAAGAAAAACTTGAGGATGCCGTTCTTCAGGTATTACCGGTTGATATCCCCTTTTGCAGGCAGCAGCGATTAAGCTGCTTGAAATGGCTCGTCCATTTACAAATAGGTATTGTAAACCAAATTTTCTCCTTGCAAAGAAAGGTTTGCATATAAATCCTTCCAGCTGAAAAATAGAATTGTTTGCATTAATAGGAATAAGTTCTAAAGCGAAATCCTTTCCCCAAAAATCCATAATCTTATCTAAGATGTTGTCTCTATGTGGTGTATTTATTATCTGTTTTCCATTGTGAGAAAGTTGAAAGAAAACTCGAGGGTGTGCTAATGCTTCCCGGGTTACAATATTCAGTATATGTCTTAATTCTACGCTGTCGGTTTTAAGGAATTTTTTTCTTGCCGGTATATGGGAAAAAAGGTTTTTTACTGTTACCATAGTCCCTTCAGGACTTGCTTGTTCGATTATTTTTTTTATTTTTCCATCTTCTGCTTCAACTAAAGTGCCCGTCAACTCTTCTTTTGACTTAGTTAAAATTGAAAGTTGAGATACTGTGGCAATAGAAGGTAATGCTTCGCCGCGAAATCCCAAAGTAGTAAGTTTCAATAAATCGTTAAAGTCTCTAATTTTACTTGTAGAATGGCGTTTTAAACAAAGTTCTGCATCATCTCTTGCCATCCCTTCGCCGTTGTCTTTTACTCTTATAAGTTTTTTCCCGCCTTCTTCAAGTTCAATGACTATTTTTTTAGCTTGGGCATCCAGTGAATTTTCTATTAATTCTTTGACGACTGAGGATGGCCTTTCAATTACTTCACCTGCAGCTATACGCTTAATAGTATCTTCAGGAGGAATTTGAATTTTTCCCATTGTTTCTCTATTTTACCAGATAACAAAACCCTGACAAAGTATTTTTTGGATACTAGATTTGCACTGTATGATATAATTTAATTAATAAAAAATAATTAATATGATTAATTGGTTTAAAAAAGAAAAACAAGCACTCTTAGTGTCAAATTCGG
>CAIJMQ010000112.1 GCA_903821905.1 uncultured bacterium | reverse complement strand
TCAATCTTAATGTTTTCTCTTTCTAACAGTATACAAATATTCTGAATTGTTATATCTTCGGATAAGCACACTTCTTCTATAACGCTATCAATCGTACTATACGCTTTTTGAATATTATTTAGTCCGTTATGCATGCTGATTTTTTATATACCTTAATTAATTTATCCACAGAATTAACAGCCGTTTCTCTACTACTGTATTTATATTTCTTTATGTCTTTGATAAGGGGGTACTCCTGACCCCCTGTTTCTAGGATACAATTATAGACCAAAGCGGTATACAATTGGCGACTGCTATAGTCGCATTTTGTATACCGGCATTCTTATTTATCCACAGCCCCATGACGTATATGTTTTATTCAAAACCAGCAAGTTTCGATTTTTCTGTTTTGCCCTCAATATCACCATATTTTTTATAAGATTTTTCATGATCTTCTTTACATATGAAATACTTACATTGATCTCTTTAGCTATCATGCCGTAACTCATGAGCGCTTCTTTCTTGTTCCATCCGTAGGTATTTCTAATAACAAGCCAAACTATCTTGTACTCGGTGGCGCAAAAAGGATATTTTATGATTGCTTCTAAAAGTTCATTGGCAATCCTGGTATAGCCATTCTCAAGTTGAGGGCTTGCGCTTCCTGACAAAGTCGAATTCCTCCTGATAGCTTACGCCAAATTTCTCTTTAACCACTTCATTTAAAATTCTTGCCCGGTTAAGCACCCCTCCTGCCCTTGAGTAGTACTGCCTAAGGCAAGTTTCTGCTTCTTGTTTATTGGTAATTAAATAGAATCCATAAGGGCAGTGCACGGATGAGGCGATGGGAATGCGATGGCGTATTACCAGATTAGCGATTGTCTTTCGTATATTACGAGAACTGAAACCAGTGATTTTCTCTAATTGCCGGCAAGTAACCGGATTATTCCTTCCTCTATGTCTTTTTAAGATGCGAAGAATTAGTTTTTCCAAATGATTCATCTTATTCATAAATCCAATTCCGCAGATGAGGATTTAAGAAATTCGTGAATCTTTTTCTTTTGTTCCTCGGTTGGCCTTTTGCGGCCATTTACTATCCGGCTGAAATCGGTCTCATGTATCTGACAGGCAAAGGCAATTTCGCAGTTCTTAAATCCGAGCTCGCGGATCCGGCTTTGCAGCTTGACGTTAAAGGGTCTTGTTTTCAGCATTTTATTGTTGAGTTACACCCTCCCATAGATAGTACCGAGTTTCAGCCTTTTTTAGAACCCCCCTACAAAAAATAGTTTTAATTTAGCAACGGACCGCCCAAGCAAGGCACTTACCCTCCTTTGGGAAATTTTCATCCTTCCGGCAATTTCCTTTTGGCAGTAACCATCCAGTAAAAATTGAACAGCGAGCTTTTCTCTTCCGGTCAGACGTTTTTGTATCAGCTCCTGCAGGTCAATTCCTGTGATTTCTTTAAGAAATGTGTCTTGGATAGTTTTTCGTCTTACTTCTAGCTGGAAGTCATTAAGAGATTGGTTACTTTCCAAAAGATTAAAATCTACGGTGTAGGTTTTATCTTTCATGCGAGGTGAAATACCCCGGGCGGAAATCTCTTTCTTCAGCTGTGGACATATTTCCCTGCAAATTTTCCTTTTCCTGCATATTTTACAAAGCGCCATTTGGCACCCCTTTCTGGTTTTTGAAAAAACAACAATCAAAAAAACCAGAAAGAAACTAGCCAAAGCCAAAAAGAGCGTTAAGGCGGGAGATAAAACTTAAATAAGTAGAAATAGAAATTATCTTTATCTTTTGAATGGATAAAGGAAGGTAATTTAGATTGAAGGGGAAACAACGGGCTTTATAAAGCGCCGGTACAGAAAAACTCTTTCTCAAAAGGCATTGGTTTCATCCTTTCTGTTGGGCCTATAAAAAAGAAAAGGCCCAAACTATTCCATAGCGTTATTTGTTAGCCATAGAACGTTCGGGCCTATAGACCTTAGATGAAGCTTGTCCCTATACCCCTTGGATTTTGGTTTATTGTTTAATACTTAG
>CAIJMQ010000111.1 GCA_903821905.1 uncultured bacterium | reverse complement strand
CCAGATTTTATTATTTGTTCATACCTGATGTCGACTATATATTCTTCGTGGCTCTGTTGGGGTTGATAGCTATATTCGGTCATATCTGGTCTGTATTCCTAAAGTTCAAATTAGCGCCTTGCTGAAAATGTTTTAATTCTTCCATGGTTTTCCCTTCCTGTTTTTCTAAGGGGCAATTCTAACAAGAGAGGTGAAAAATAACAAGTTGAATTAATATAGCAGTTGAGAGTTAAGAGAAAGAAATTGTTTTATTAAGATTTGACATTTTCGATTTTTAATTTTGCTAATCTCTTTTCTTTATTCCCTCTTTACCATTCCCTTGAGTTATATTACCTTCTGTTATACTCGGTTCCGCTCCAGCCCAATAGATAATTCCCCAAACACCATTGTTGTCACAATAATTAGCAGTCAATGCGGGATTAGTACCTTCTCCACGTATTGCGATTCCACTCCAAGGATTATTTTCACATATGTTATTCTCTGCTTTACCTCCAGCTCCTTGACTGAAAACTATTCCTGAAGGATAGTTCCCACTGCATTTATTATTCTTTACCGTAACTATTACCTCTTTACCTTCAACAGAAATCCCAGGATAACTATTTCGTTCACACACATTCTTTTCAGCCATACCTTTCGCATCTCCATAAAACCATATTCCATAAGTACAATTGTCATTGCAAGTATTGTTTTTCAAGTTCACCGCATTACTCCCTCCCCATACTAATATGCCACTTTTTCCATTTTCCTCACAAGTATTATTTTCTGCTATAACTTCTCCTGTCTGGTCAATTTTAATACCATAAGAATAATTATCTTGACATATATTGTTACTGAGACTCACTAAACTCTTCGTTTTATATACAGAAATTCCAGAATTTTGATTCTGCTCGCATATATTCCCATCCGCAAGAATATTGAGCACATCATACTGAAAGAATATTCCTGTTCCCTTGTTCATCTTGCACTGGTTTTCTGTTATAACTGCGCTTGTACCTGCATCAATTACAGTTATACCATTATTCCCATTTCCTTCGCATGTATTCTTTTCTACTATTCCTATTGATTTGTCGGCAATCCATATTCCATTTACTTTGTTTTCTATACAACGGTTATTCTTTACTGTAACATTTGTTCCCTGCCCAGCCACTCTGATTCCACCTCCATTTCTTTCGCATACATTATCAAAAACTGTCCCACAGGCTCCATTGTAAAAACATATACCGCTATATTCATTTTCTCCATTATTGTGACACTGATTATTTTTCACCGTTATATTTGTTCCTTCTTCGCTTATATAAATACCACCTTTTTTATTGCCCTCACAAATATTATTTTCTATTGCACCTCTTGCACCACGATAAAAAACTATACCATAACCAGTGATATTTCTAATTTTACATTCTGTAACTTTTACGGCTCCTCCTTCAACACTTACACCTGATAGTCGCGATTGAGTATCTGCATTCTCCTCTTGTTCCAATGTAAAACCAGAGATAGAGCTGCTATTACAATTTTGGGCAAAGATTACATTTTCACCATAATGACCTTGAATTGTTACTACATCCATTCCCTCGCCGATAAGTCCAATACCATCCTTGAGACGAAGGGATTCATTGTAAAAACCACTTTTAACAAACACTGTATCTCCTGCCATTGCTTGGTCAATAGCTTGCTGAATAGTATTATACTGATCAGGCACAATTAGTTCGTTTGCTGCCTGTGAATCAAGGAAAAAACCCAAAATTAAAGCTGTCATTATTATGCAAGGGATTATTGCTCTGAATTTATTCACACTTTATCCTATGTTTTATTATTGTTTTGATTGCACCTTTATTCCAGTGTCAGAAACTATGGTTCCACGCAAATCCATATTCCATTGATATTTATTCCATGGACTTGAAGGCATATCAATCAATCTTTGATAAGCATCTTCATACATATAGCCATTTTTTTCAGTTTGTTCACGCGACCAAAATTTTCGTCCGATAATATAGTTTTTCCCCAAATCTTCCCATGAATCAAAAGTCTTCTGGAGCATTTCTGCAATAGGCATTATCATTTGCCACGCTTCCTCTTCAGTAATATAGCCAACAACATATGCCATTCTGCAAAGATTAATATACCTAGCATAATCCCACCCAAGGAGATACTTTTCTCCTATCTCTTTGTAATATTCCTTCACAACTTTTATCTCGTTAAGTGTTTGTGCTTTATCTTTATTGTCTTCCAGAAGTTTTTCATATCCTTGTTCACTCAAATACGCAATTTTTTCTGCCCAATTGTAGAATGCTTTACTATGCCCCCCCTTATCAAGCCCATCAATTTGCTCAAAAAAACTCAATCGTCCAGATATCCCCCACCAGTCCTCCAGAGATTCTCTATCGTTCTCTATATTTTTTTCGTCTATCTTGCATGATGCTAGCAAATCATGTCGCTCGTTAGTTGTTTCAGTCGGTACCGCCGCACAACCCAAAGCCCATGCTTTTGCTTCAGTTGATACTTTATCTTTCTGGTGTTTTGCTGATGTCATGTTTTCTATGGGTTCTGAAGAAGAGGCTTCAGTTGTAGTAAGGTCTTGGGAAACTTCCAAAAGAGACAAATCGGGTTCTAAGTCCAACTTATATTCATCATAAAGGAATGAACTAACAATTTTGCCTGCTTCTAAGAATCTTATTAAGTGAGGAAGTTGTTTGTCCTTTTCGCAAATTAATTCTATCTTAACACCATACATCTCTACAGAAAGCAAATCATATTCTTTTGCCTCTAATTTAATAGATGACTTAGCCGCTTTTTTAGCTTTCATAAAATCAAATTCATTTCCAAATTCAAGTTCTGAAAAAGCATATGTTATCGGGAATTGTACTTTAGCCGTAAGATCTGGATCAACCATATGTAGAGCTTTTTTATTATAAAGGTCAACCATCCATCCATCGGGCTCCTTAATAATCATAACCAAAGGAAATTTTAAAGAAGGAACGCTGGTTTCTACCCTTGCATATCTATCTCCCAGCCTATAAATAGTCACAGATACAATTTCAGAAGAAGGAATATCTTTCCCGTTAATAGTTGTTTCCTTAAAGATAATCTTTGTCATCTTTTTATCTAAAAGCTGAATCGAAGAATTGAAGCTATCAGCTTTGGTAATTATTCCCTGGCTTTTAGAAAGATTTTCAGATTGAACTTTTTCTCCAACTCCTGCAAATGCTCCTTCATTCCAAAAACAGGTAAGGATTTGCAGTACAACTAAAACCTTCAAAGTCAATTTCATATTCGCTCTCCTATTATTCTTTGTTGATTATAGATAAGGGGAAAACCGCTGTCAAAAGATGATATAATTCCACTGAAAAGGCACCGATGAAGATAAGAATTTTTGCCATTCTTCTATTGTTAATATCATTTCCCCCTATTTCATCTCCTCTCGCCTACTCCAAAGAAGAACTCATTATCATCTCCCCGCATTGGGAAGGGGTTCAGACAGAATTAACCAAATCTTTTAAGGAGTGGTACTTAAAAAACTACGGCAAAGAAATTAATCTTGAATGGATTGACCAAGGCGGAACTTCGGATGATTTAAGGTTCGTAGAATCCCTATTTGCCAAAACTCCTAAAGGTATTGATATCGACCTTTTCTTTGGTGGAGGAATGGACCCATATCTTAGATTGAAAGATAAAGGGCTTTTACAGAAATATGAAGTCCCAAAAGAGATTTTAGAAAAAATCCCTGCCTTATGCGGGGGAATACCCAACTATGACAAGGAATTTTACTGGTATGGTGTCGTGCTTAGCGGTTTCGGTGTTTTATATAATAAGAAAGCGCTTGATTATCTTAAACTCCCCTACCCTGAAAGTTGGGCGGATTTAGGAAATAGCGGTTATTTTTCTTGGGTAGGGACAGCAGACCCCAGCCACAGCGGAAGTATGCATATGATGTATGAAATTATCTTGCAGGCATACGGATGGGAAAAAGGATGGAAAGCAATATTTTCTCTTGCAGGAAACACGAAATATTTCTCGGCAAGCGCCAGCCAGGTTGCAAAAGATACTTCAATCGGAGAAGTTGCTCTTTCCCTGTGTATTGATTCTTATGCGCTTGCACAAATACAGGTAAATGGCGAAGAAAATATGGGGTTTATTATGCCCAAAGGCGCAACTGTAATAAATCCTGATGCGATAGGAATCCTAAAAGGAGCTTCCAATCTGGATAATGCGCAAAAGTTTATCGATTTCCTTCTTTCTTATGACAGTCAGCTAATCTGGATGTTGCCCAAAGGAGCAAAGTATGGGCCGACCCAGTTCCCTTTAAACAGATTAAGCATAAGGCCTGATGTTTATGACAACCCTGAAATCCTCTTTAAAAAAGTAAATCCCTACGAGTCCAAAGATACGCTTCCCTATAATTCCGAACTTGCATCCAAACGCTGGGAAATCCTAAACGATATAATAGGTTCCTGTATCATTGATTGTCACGGTGAATTAAAGAAAGCTTGGAGCCGGATAAAAGATTTGCCCGAAGAAGATAATTTAAAACAAAAGTTTTTTGAACTACCCTTTGAGGAGAATATGCAGAAACAGATATGGGAAAGCTGGAAAGACCCTATTTATAGGAATGAGCATACAAATAAGTGGCTGAATTTTTCAAGAAATAAATTTAAGGAAATTTACAAGGAGAATTGAATCTTATGAGTAAAACGATTTTGGTCTGTGAAAATATATGGAAAAGTTTCGGCAGCACAGAAGTTCTAAAAAATATCAATTTTGAAGTTCAGGAAGGAGAAATATTCTTTCTTCTCGGTCCCTCGGGATGTGGTAAAACAACACTACTACGAATCCTAAGCGGTTTCTGCGAGCCCGATAAAGGCAAAATAATACTTGACGGAAAAGACATAACAGACCTTTCGGCTAACAAGAGAAATATCGGGATGGTCTTCCAGAATTACGCTCTCTGGCCTCATATGAATGTCTGGGAAAATGTAGCATATGGGTTGAAAGTAAGGAAAGCATCGGGAAAAAATATTCAAGAAAGCGTTGAGAAGATACTTAATATAACTCAACTCCTATCCCATAAAGATAAGTTTCCAAACCAGCTTTCGGGAGGACAACAGCAGAGAGTGGCATTATCAAGGGCTCTTGTAACCGAGCCAAAAATCCTGCTTCTGGATGAACCTTTGAGTAATCTCGATGCCAAGCTTAGGGACCAGATGAGAGAGGAAATAAAGAAAATCCAGAAGGCAATCGGAATTACTATGATTTATGTAACTCACGACCAGAAAGAAGCGCTAACCCTTGGGAACAGAATAGCTGTTATTGATAACGGTGAGATTATTCAAACAGGCACTCCATTCAATCTTTATTTTGAGCCAAAAAACAGGTTCGTAGCCAGCTTCATAGGAACGATGAACTTCTTAAAAGCAAAAGTGACAGATGTGAAAAATGATTCCATAGAACTGGATACCTCTGAAGGCAAAATGCTAAGTTCTAAAAAAGAAGGTGTTAAAAAAGGGGACGAAATTGAAATCGGCTTCCGTCCTGAGATACCGGTTATCAAAGAAGGAAACGTTAATAATATAACAGGGAAAATCTCGGAAATCGAATACGGAGGAGAAATAGTCAAGTTAAAAATCAACACCACCAAAAACAATTCTTTCATAGTTAATATTCTCGCGGGTAAAGAAAAGGGCTTGAAGCGCGCAGATACGATAACCTTTTCGATATCTTCGTCAGATATCGTCATTTTCAAAAAATGAAAAGAACATTATTCATCATATCCTTTGTTTTTCTTGCGATATTTCTAATCTTTCCTCTGGGCTATATATTTTCGCACGGTTTCTCCGCCAAAGGTGTATTCTCACTTCAGATTTTCAAAAGTCTGGCATCCAATTACCTGATAAGAGAATCCGTTACAAATAGTTTCCTGCTGGGATTTCTTGCTGTCATATTTACAACAATAATAGGTTTTCCGCTTGCATTTCTGTTTTACAGATACGAGTTCCCCGCCAAAAACGCACTAAGAATTTTGTTCTTTTTGCCGATGATTGTAAGCCCCTTTGTCGGAGCAATCGGTATGAGGCAGATACTCTCCCGCTTTGGATCTGTCAATCTCATACTAATGAAACTTGGTATTCTGCATTATCCCGTATCCTGGTTGGGCTCAGGATTCTGGGGTATTTTGATACTTGAAACTCTTCATCTTTACCCGATTATGTTCTTAAATATTTCAGCAACACTTAATAATTTTGATACAAGCTGCGAAGAAGCATCTTATAGTTTAGGCGCAACCTTCTGGCAGACATTCAGGAAAATCACTTTTCCTCTGCTTCTGCCCGGATATTTTGCGGCAAGCTCTATAATATTCATATGGGCATTGACTGACCTTGGAACACCTCTTGTTTTTGAATTTCCCAAACTAATTTCCGTGCAGATTTTCCAAGCCCTGACCAACATCAATATAAATCCCATGGGGTATGGTCTGGTAATCATTGTAATAGTTTTGACCTTGGTTCTTTTTACATTCACAAAAAGATACATCGAGAAAACACCCTATGTAACCCAGAAGTCGTCTTTAAGATTCCAGATAACCCAGCTGCAAGGGAAAAAATTAATTCTTGCATATGCAGGAATGTTTTTCCTTTTGTTTTTAAGTCTCATCCCGCATATCAGTATTATTCTTACATCTTTTTCGGAAAAGTGGTTCTTCTCGATTCTCCCGCAGGACTATTCAACCAGGTTTTATCAAACAGTATTCACACACCCACTTACAAAAACTGGAATCTTCAACAGTCTTTTTTACAGCACATTAAGCACCCTTTTAACTATATGTTTAGGATTTTCAATAGGATTTGTTCTGGCACGGACAAAGTTCAAGGGGAGAGGGCTTCTTGATATTCTTTCAATGCTGCCTCTTGTTATTCCGGGGATTATAATCGCTTTCGGCTACTTCACGGCTTTTTCAGGTATAACGTTCTCCTTTTTAGGGAGAACATTTTCTTTCTCAAATACAATACTTGATCCAAGGTATAACCCTATACTTCTGTTGATTATTAGTTACAGCATCAGACGGCTTCCGTATCTTGTAAGAACTACATATTCCAGTTTCCAGCAATTAAATGAAAATCTGGAAGAGGCATCGTATAATCTCGGAGCAAACCACTTCACAACATTCAGGAGAATAACCCTACCCCTCATAAGTCCAGGTTTATTTGCAGGAGGAATTCTCGTCTTTGCATTTTCAATGCTTGAGGTAAGCAGCACCCTTATCCTTGCTTATAAAGAGAAATTCTTCCCCATCTCAAAAGTAATCTATACACTTGCAGGAAGAATAACCGACGGACCTTATGTTGCCAGCGCCTTGGGAGTTTTAGGTATGATTCTTATAGGAATCTCTTTTGCAATTGCTTCCAAAATCGTATCAAAGAGAATCGGTGAATTTTTCAGGATAGGATAGAAATTGTCAATGCATAAATATTTTGTAAAAATGAACATATATAAATAAAGTTACCAAAGAAGAGGCTTTTCTACTTTTATGTACTTATGCATTAACTATTTTTATAGTATACTTAATAAAAATAAATATTAGTAAAACAATGACAGATATCTTATTTATAGGAATTATAGGAATACTTGGACTTGTCTCCTTTGTTTTCATAATGTTATGTGACAAGTTGTAAGAGGGGGAAATATGACGGTTATTTATTGGGTTGGAGGTATTATTTCATTTCTTCTCTTTGTTTATCTGGTAATCGCACTACTTAAGCCGGAGAAGTTTTCATGATCTCAAACAACATAATCCAGAGCGGTATTTTCTTGTTTGTTTTGGTTTTAGCTGCCAAACCGCTTGGGATTTATATGGCACGCATATACGAAGGCAAACCCGCAGGCATTAACACATGGTTTGGATGGTTAGAAAGATGGATTTACCGTTTTGCAAATATTAACCCCGAAATAAGCATGTCATGGAAAACATATGCCGTGGCAATGATGTTCTTCAACATGTTCGGTATATTAGTCGTCTATGTCCTCCAGCGTCTTCAGTCCATTTTGCCGTTAAATCCAATGTCCATATCTTCAGTTGCGCCGGACTTAGCATTCAATACTGCGGTGAGTTTTGCTACGAATACGAACTGGCAAAGTTATGGCGGTGAAACAACTTTAAGTTATTTCAGCCAAATGGTGGGTCTTACAGTACAAAATTTTGTATCCGCTGCAACCGGAATGGCTGTTCTGGTGGCATTAATCAGAGGATTTGTTCAGAAACAAGTTGAAACAATAGGAAATTTTTGGGTTGATTTGGTCCGGTCAACTTTATATATATTAATACCGCTTGCACTTATTCTATCCCTTGTTTTGGTTTCTCAAGGCGTGGTTCAAACATTTAAACCTTATACAAAAGTAACAGTTCTGCAACCAGTAAAAGATAGTAACGGTAATATGATTGAGGAACAAGTCCTTGCGCTCGGACCTGCTGCTTCACAGGTTGCAATAAAACAATTAGGTACAAACGGCGGCGGGTTCTTTAATGTAAATTCTGCGCATCCATTTGAAAATCCAACTGCTTTATCGAATTTCTTAGAGGTTCTGGCAATACTGCTCATATCGGCTGCGTTGTGTTATACCTTTGGAGTCATAGTTAGAGATAAACGCCAGGGCTGGGCTTTGTTAGCCGCAATGCTTATAATTTTTATTCCGTGTTTATTGTTTTGCATACATATGGAACAAAACGGAAATCCTCTCTTAAACAATTTAGGGATTAACCAAAAAACAAGTGCTTTGCAATCAGGCGGCAATATGGAAGGCAAAGAATCCAGATTTGGAATAGCAAGCTCTGCAATTTGGGCAACTGCTACAACCGCAGCATCAAACGGCTCGGTTAATTCTATGCACGACTCTTATATGCCTTTAGGCGGCATGATCCCGATGTGGCTTATGCAATTAGGAGAAGTTATTTTCGGAGGGGTGGGCTCCGGATTATACGGTATGATTGCTTTCGTGATAATTGCCGTATTTATCGCCGGTCTTATGATCGGCCGTACTCCGGAATATTTAGTCAAGAAAATAGAATCCTATGAAATGAAGATGGCTTCTCTTATGATTTTAATTCCTCCGATCATAGTACTTGTAGGAACAGCAACCGCAGTTATTTTGACACAGGGTCGACAAGCAATTTTAAATCCCGGACCACACGGTTTTAGCGAAGTGCTTTATGCCTTTTCTTCGGCAGGAAATAATAACGGAAGCGCATTCGCGGGACTCTCAACAAACAATATTTTTTACAACATTGCTTTGGGAATAGCAATGTTTTTTGCGCGATATTGGCTTGCAATACCTACACTTGCCATCGCAGGCTCACTTTCCAAGAAAAAACTTGTGCCCGCAACGCAAGGAACGCTACCCACACATACACTGCTTTTTATCATATTCCTGGTTATGATTGTTTTGATTGTAGGCGCACTGACTTTTTTACCGGCATTGGCTTTAGGACCGATTGTTGAGCATCTCATGTTGGTAGGAACTTAATATATTTACTATGGATACACTACATAAATCGAAATCTTTATTTGAGCCTTCTATTGTTGGACCGGCGATTATTGATTCGATAAAAAAATTAGACCCGAGGCATCATATTAAGAACCCGGTAATGTTTGTAGTCCTGGTCGGCAGTATTTTTACAACCGGCTTATATATTCAAGCTTTATTAGGACACGGAGAAGCACCGGCTAGCTTTATTTTAAGTATAACTTTATGGCTATGGTTTACGCTTATTTTTGCCAATTTTTCCGAAGCTATGGCTGAAGGACGAGGCAAAGCTCAAGCAGCTTCTTTAAGAAAGGCCCGAAAAGACATCTTGGCAAAAAAATTGTCAAAACCGGAGCATGGTTCTGCCTATGAAAAAATTCCAGCTTCAAAACTCCGTAAACAGGATATAGTCATTGTTGAAGCAGGAGATATTATTCCGATGGACGGAGAGATTATAGAAGGAATCGCTTCTGTTGACGAAAGCGCCATTACCGGAGAAAGCGCTCCTGTTATACGCGAAAGTGGCGGAGACCGCAGCGCTGTTACCGGCGGAACGCGCGTGCTTTCTGACTGGATAATTGTGCGTGTAAGTGCAAATCCCGGCGAAACATTTCTGGACCATATGATTGCTATGGTAGAGGGAGCTAAACGCCAGAAGACCCCAAACGAAATCGCCCTTAGTATTCTCTTGGCAGTCTTTACACTTATATTTCTTTTGGCAACCGTAACACTTTTACCATTTTCTATCTATAGCATCACATCGGCAGGCCATGGAGCACAAGTTACAGTCACTGTATTGGTCGCATTACTCGTATGTCTTATTCCAACCACCATAGGGGGTTTACTGCCGGCTATCGGTATCGCAGGCATGGACAGAATGATTCAAGCCAATGTTATTGCAACAAGCGGCCGTGCTGTAGAAGCAGCCGGAGACGTAGATGTTTTACTTTTGGATAAGACCGGAACAGTTACTCTTGGTAACAGACAAGCTGTTAGTTTTATTCCAACCAAAAACATAAGCGTTAAAGCATTAGCAGACGCAGCACAACTTGCTTCCTTGTCCGACGAAACTCCTGAAGGAAGAAGTGTGGTCATATTAGCTAAAGAGAAATACGGAATCCGTGAACGGCAGATTCATGAACTTAATGCAAGATTTATTCCATTCAGCGCACAAACACGAATGAGCGGAGTGGACTTGGGAGACGGCAGACAAATCAGAAAAGGCTCAAGCGATGCCATTGAGGAATATGTAAAAAAACTCGATGGCTCATTCCCCGAGGATTTAAAAACTGAAATCGCATCTATAGCCAGGAATGGAGGCACTCCTTTAGTGGTGACAGAACAGAAGAATGTCCTCGGTGTTATTCAATTAAAAGATGTTGTAAAAGGTGGCATTAAAGAACGTTTTGCGGAACTGCGCAGTATGGGGATTAAAACCATAATGATTACCGGAGACAATCCTTTGACTGCTGCAGCTATTGCCGTTGAAGCAGGTATGGATGATTTTTTAGCCCAAGCTACACCCGAAACCAAACTTAAACTTATCCGCGACATGCAAACAGGCGGCAGGCTTGTTGCTATGACCGGCGACGGCACAAATGATGCACCGGCACTGGCACAGGCAGATGTTGCAGTTGCTATGAACACGGGAACACAAGCTGCCAAAGAAGCCGGCAACATGATTGACCTTGATTCCAATCCCACTAAACTTATCGAAGTCGTAAAAATAGGTAAACAGCTTCTCATAACTCGCGGCTCACTCACCACCTTTAGCATATCTAACGACATATCGAAATACTTTGCAATTATCCCGGCAGCTTTTGCCGGAACCTATCCGGCATTAAAGGTCCTCAACATTATGCATCTGGCTACGCCGGAAAGTGCAGTTTTGTCAGCAGTCATTTTTAACGCACTTATTATCGTATTTTTAATACCTCTGGCGTTACGCGGAGTAAAATATAAACCAATGCCGGCAAATCGTCTTTTAAGGGATAATCTCTTGGTTTACGGCGTAGGAGGTATTATTGCGCCGTTTATAGGTATAAAATTGATTGATATGATTTTGGTTGCTTTAAATTTAGTAAGGTAAAGGAATAAGATGAATCGGGAACAAATTAAACCGGCAGTTTTGTGTTTCACAGCATTAACACTTATTACCGGCATCATTTATCCGCTTTTTGTTACTGTGGTTGCGCAGCTATTTTTTAAAAACCAGGCAAATGGAAGTATAATTTTTCAAAACGGCAAGCCGGTAGGTTCAACTCTTATCGGCCAGACGTTCGATGACCCAAAATATCTTTGGGGCAGACTTTCTGCAACATCTCCGGTTTCTTTTAATGCGGCATCTTCATCCGGTTCTAATATGGGACCTTTAAATCCTGCGTTAATCGAGATGGTAAAGACACGTCTTAACGCATTAAAAACATCCGAGCCCGATAATTCCAAACCTGTCCCTGTAGATTTAGTTACTTCTTCAGCCAGCGGATTAGACCCGCATATCAGTTTAGCAGCTGCGTATTACCAGGTTCCGCGCATTGCGCAACTTAGAAAATTAGAGCAGAAAGAAGTCAAAGAAATTATTATTAAAAACACTCGCAGCCGTTTGTTGGGTTTAATCGGCGAACCGGTTGTAAATGTATTACAGGTAAATTTAGAGTTGGATACTTATAAGAGATAGTATATTATGAGATAAAAATGGAAGAGAAATCAGATATAGAACAGATTTTAGCAAACGCTAAAGCACAAGAATCACACCGTGGCAAACTTAAGATTTTCTTTGGCGCAGCCGCAGGCGTTGGCAAAACCTATGCAATGCTTGAATCCGCAAGACTGCAGAAAAAAGAAGGCATTGATGTCATTATCGGCTGGGTCGAAACTCACAAACGTGTGGAAACGGAAGCGCTCTTAGAAGGGCTTCCAATTCTTCCCCCTAAGATTATTAAATATAAAAATATAGAACTTAGCGAATTTGATATTGATGCCGCATTGAATAAAAAACCGACACTGATTCTGGTTGATGAATTAGCACATACAAATGCACCCGGCTCACGTCATCCGAAGAGATGGCAGGATGTAGAAGAGCTTCTGGATAAAGGTATCGATGTTTATACAACTCTCAATGTCCAGCATTGTGAAAGCGCAACCGATGTAGTAGCACAAGTTACCGGGATAATCGTCCGCGAAACAGTACCTGATACCCTTGTTGAAAAAGCAGACGAGATAGAACTCGTTGACCTTCCAACAGAAACTCTCCTGAAACGTCTTAAAGAAGGCAAAGTTTATCTTGGAGAAATGGCCAAACATGCAGAACAAAATTTCTTCCAACCCGGGAATTTGATTGCACTGAGACAGCTGGCACTGCGTTATACAGCACATAACGTAGATGAAAAATTACTTTCCTACAAACAGACACATGCTACTTTCAAAATATTAGGAGCCAGAGATAAATTTTTGGTTTGCATAAGCGAAAGCCCAAATTCCGTTCGTTTAATTCACGCAGGGAAACGCATAGCTTCGGACCTGGGGGTCAAGTGGAGTGTTGCACATGTAGAAACTTCTCTGCAGTTAGCTAAAAAAGACAGGACCAGATTATCCGAAATGATGCGTATTGCTGAAAAGCTGGGCGCCGAAATTGTTACACTTAGCGGCCAAGATATTGCAGAAACCTTAATTTCATATGCCCGCTCAAATAATATTACGAAAATAATTGTAGGTAAGCCGGAAAAGCCCAAATGGTATGAGTTTATTTTTGGTTCCGTGATAGACAAATTAGCCCATAAATGTAAGGAAATAGATTTGTATCTCTTAAGCGGAGAATCCCAGGAAGAACCTGTTAAGGTTACCACGCCCGATGTGGCTCCTTTCCCCAAGAAATTTTTCTTTAACACTATAACCATAGTCATTTTGTGCACCGTTATAGACTCACTTTTATTCCGGCATTTAGCCCTTGCAAATTTGGCAATGATTTATCTAATCGGAGTAACGTGGGTTGCTTTTCGTTATGGACGCGGAATGTCAATTATGGCTTCATTCCTTAGTGTAATGCTTTTTGATTTTTTCTTTACCCACCCGTATTATACTTTTGCGGTGGCAGACGTTCAGCATCTGGTAACATTTGCAGTAATGCTTACAGTAGGATTAGCTATAGCAAATCTTACCGGTCAGCTCCGCCGCCAAACCACTACAACACGCATCAGGGAAAGTAAAACACAAATCCTTTATGCTCTAAGCCGTGACTTATCAAAAAGTTCTTATCCTGATGAGCTATTTAAGATTGCAATCCGACACATTCAGGAATTTTTTAAGTGTCAGGTTATTGTTTTTGTTCCGGACCCCAACAATAAACTCAATGCCAGATTGGGATATACTAAAGAGGAGCTTTCTGATAACGAGATTGCAGTTGCTCAGTGGGTATATGAAAATGAAAAAGTTGCCGGTAAGGATACCGATACTTTGCCGGGGTCAAGCGGAATTTATTTGCCTTTTGTCGCTACAGAAAAGACAGTGGGCGTAATCGGGATTTTCTCCAGCGAGGACAAACAGTTTGTTGACCCGGAGCAGTTTCATATGTTGGAAATGTTTGTCAGCCAGACGGCTTTGGCTGTGGAAGGAGCACAACTTGCTGCAGCTACCCTTGACGCAGAAGCAAAGATAGGAAGCGAACGCCTACGCAATATGCTGTTAACCACGTTTTCTTTAGACCTCCCCGAACCACTGCGGGCTATTTCAGAAGCCACATCGGATTTATTAAAACCCGAGAACTCCGATAATAAACCAAAACGCGAAAAGTTAATAAAGACTATCGTAAAAGAAGTAGAACGTTTGAATAGTTTATCCTCTGAAATGATTCAAATAATAGAATCGAAAGAATAACCGATGACCTTATCGGGAATATCTTTTGCAATTGCTTCCAAAATCGTGTCAAAGAGAATCGGTGAATTTTTCAGGATAGGATAGAGAAAGGTGAACGAATACTGGTAACTGGTTAACTAAAAAGGGCAAGTTCAGACACTACAATCGCAATGATCTGTGCCCCTACCTTTTCTAGTTAATAATCTTTGCCACTGGACCATAAGCATTAAAGCTCACATAAAACTTAACACTATCTCGTTCTTTTAGTTTTGCCAAGGCATCTGATGTTCTATAGAAAAACGCTTCAAAATTCTGAGGAATTGCTATTACATGTGCACTTGCGCCAACTATTCTTTTTATCTGTCCTGAAAATAAAATATTTTGATGTTTATCATTTCTCCAAGACTGACGGGGTTTTTGTTTTTCATAACTAGCTATGGGTAACTGACGAGTATCATTAAATATTGTATTCGCTTCGGGTTTCTTTCCATTCATAAAAAGATAAGCTGCTAATTCAACCATTATATCTATATCACCCCTATGGTTTCGGATAGCTGCCTCATAATGACCTTTCACACTATCGAGAGGTTTTCCTGCCTTACGTTTTATACGAGCTACATGAAGCTGCATTCTCCAAGAAGTAGGCATTAACTTTACGCCATCTTCAGCAGTTCTAATTGCAGATGGAGAATCATTTTTTAATTCGAGCCGAATTAAAATGTCTCGCAATCGTTCATCATCTGGGCGTTTATTTATGGCAATTTTTAGTATTTGAATCGCATTCTTTGGATCCCCAAGTTGATCTCGTTGCACAGCTAATTCTCCAGCTATTATTGTAGATTTTTGAGTTTTTTCGTAAGCTTCTTCAAGAAAAGAAAGAGCAGTTGCTTGCAATATTGCTTTTTGTTCCTCATTGGCTTGTTTAAAAATTTGTTGTCTTAAAATCAATACTTTTCCAATATAACCATATGGATCCGCAGGATCAGCTTTAATACCAATCTCAAATATATCTGAAGCTTCTGTAACTAAAGATTTATATTTTAGCGGGTCTGTAGTATCTCTTGCTGCATATTCTAAAACTATTCCGAGTGTATTTAGTAACGCTATATTTTGGGTATCTAAAGCTACAGCCTTACGGGCATACTCCACAGCAAGCTTTGGACTATCAAGATCTTTTTCTAAAAGAGATCGGTGTTGAAGTACATAAGGGTTATCCGGAAGAACCGATTCGAGTCGTTCATATATAGCACGCCTTTTTTCAGGAGAAACAAAAACCCCTACCAACTGCCTATTTCGTGTAATCTCCTGAAGTAATCTTCTATCTTCATTGTACCCCGGATCTAAAGTTGAAATAATATCATTAAAAATCTTAAACTTTGAATCATCATCGGAAGCCTCTGACGAAAAAATTATTGAGGCAATAATTGGATGCCTAGTTGATAGTCTAAATCCAGAATTATGTCGGGAAGTACCCATTTCTTCTCCAGAAATCAAAACTCCTTTTGTTGTTAAAAATACTTCTTTAAGCTGTTCAATCTTTAAATGAAGAATACGAATAATCGTCTCATAACGAATTGGCAGATCAATTTGACTAAGGGCAGAGACATAAAGATAAACTTTTTTTGCAATATCTGATGGAATTTTATTAAATTCATCGCGAACTATATCGTCAAATTTCCCATCGCTCGTAAGCTCTCTAAGTGCAACAAGTAATTCTTTATCTGCGAGAGCAACAAAATGTCTCGTTTGATATTCTCTTTCACATCCAGTTAACTTTCCTAACATATTATATTTACTTAAAGCATCTAATATTTTTTCAATCTCTTGAGTAGAAAGCGTACTTAATTCAAATTCCGGTGGAGAAAGATGACGTTTTGTAGTTGCTATTGCTGACTCCCATTGATTTTTACGTTCTTCTAGAATCAAAGTTACTGGTAAAGCTTTCTGTTTTGCCTCAACAAGGAAATTTTCTATATAAGATATGCATTCTGCTGCATGTTTTATTAAAATTATTATTCTTTTGGGATTCTTTTGGTCTATGAGTGGACTTATTAAATTTATATCTAAAGGAGTACTGGGAATATGAACAAGAACGGGCAATTCAAATCCTTTTGCTATATCGTATCCTAAGGAGTAAATAAGAGTAGTTTTTCCTGTTCCAGCTGCACCAGTAATAATATAAACACTGGGGGTGTTGGCAGGGGTAGACAATTCTGGAAAAATCGTTTCAAAGAGTGTCCAATATCTATCTCGTTCAGGAGCAATTTTTTCAAAGATATCACCCCAACTTGGCTCAGCTCCGCGAAAAAATAAGCTCGGATCACTTTTCTCTGTAGTTACATGGGTATCAATACGGTAAAACGATTCTCCAACTTTGGGAAATCTTGTGCCATGACCAATCTGCATATATTTCCTTTCTTTACGCGTGTCAAATGGAATAACTTGTAAATTTTGTTCAGTCCAAGTTTTCTTGAGAAGCTGGAGAAACTCGCTCGCATCTGCCTCTATCAACTGAACATTATATTTGTCTTTCCAAAAAGTCGCTTCGACATCTTCGAAGTTATCTTTTATTGCAAAACTAATAGGGAAGGTTTTCATTCCAAGAATTTCTCTACAATCTTCTAAAATTTCCCTAAAATTTGGGTCTTTTAATGCATACCCCACAAATACAAAAGTTCGGTTCAAAAGATCTCGCTCAAGTCTTTTGAACAAAGGTTTTCTATATATCGTATAGTGTCTATAGTCTTCTTTCGTAAGAATTAACTTGCCATCGTTGTTTGCATAATCGATACTTCCATGTAATTTATAATAAAGTATATCGTTTTCGCTAAAAGGCGAAAGGATGGTGCTATTAGAGAATATTGATCGAATAGTGCCAGCAGAAGTAATTGATTTATTTTTTGATGCCTCTTCAACTAGTAAATCAAAGTTTGTCGTATATATAATATCCCATGGCAACTGTACTAGAGTTAAATGCGCTGTTCCAGGTTTGAAAGAGTTAAACAATTGGAATAAATATCTGTTTAATTCCTCTTCTCCAACTCGATGACGTGCCATTTCTGCTGCTTCATCTAAAGTAACATTCAGAGAATTACTTCCCAATAAATCTTTCGCAATCCAATTACTAAGTTCTTGTCCAAGAGGAGCATTTTCATGCTTATTATTTTTAATCCCAGCATTTATACCTGCACCCAAAAATAATACAGCATTCCTTTCTAAAAGTTTTCCACAAATTAATTCAATCGCTTTCAACTTTGTTTCTTCTCGTGACATTGCTCTAACTCCTTAAAAAGTAAACCGATTCTCTTAATTAGTATTTTAATGCTAAATGATGTCAACTCTTCCAATAATCCGCTTCTACTAAAATTCATTATATTCCCCCAACTATGAATTGGCAACAGAGTAAAAAGGTTAACGGGTCAGCGAGTAAACGTGTTAGTAGTGAATCATTGAACTGGTATACCCGCTAACGGGCTAACTGTCTTACTAAGATATACGCTACTGCAGATATTATTGCGGAACAGGGAATTGTTAGAACCCAAGCCCAGAGGATTTGACCTGCAACTCCCCATCGGACTGCGCTAATACGTCTAATAGAACCAACGCCCATGATAGCACCGGTGATGGTATGTGTAGTGCTTACGGGGATACCGAATGCAGAAGAGATGAATAATGTAATAGCTGCGCCGGATTCGGCGCAGAAGCCGTCAACGGGCTTGAGCTTGGCAACTTTCTGCCCCATTGTTTTGACTATGCGCCAACCGCCGAACATTGTACCTAATGCGATAGCAGCGTGACACGCGAGCACGACCCAAAGAGGAATATGGAATGTTTTACCCAATAGTCCCGCGCTGAAAAGAAGACTGGCGATAATACCCATTGTTTTTTGCGCATCGTTACCGCCATGGCCTAAACTATAGAATGCCGCTGAAACTAATTGACCTTTTCTAAAGATATGGTCTACTTTTAACGGAGCACTTTTTTGAAATATCCAATATACTGCAATGCCAAACCCCAATCCAAGGATAAGCCCCATGACAGGTGAAACAAATATGAATGTGACGGTTTTTAAAATGCCTTTCCATACCAGAGCGCTTGGCCCGACTTTTACGAGAGCAGCACCTATCATACCGCCGATTAATGCGTGGGAAGAGCTCGTAGGTAGTCCTAAATACCAGGTGATGATATTCCAGCCGCAGGCACCGATAAGAGTTCCGAAGATTATGCTTTTATCTATAATGGCTATATCTATGATTCCTTTGCCGATTGTGTTTGCGACATGCAGTCCGAAGACGAGGAACGCAATGAAATTGAAAAAAGCAGCCCAGATAACGGCGAGGCGGGGTGATAGTACGCGGGTTGAAACGACCGTGGCAATGGAATTTGCGGAATCGTGAAATCCGTTTAAAAAATCAAAGAGAAGCGCAAGGGCTATTAAAACTAATATACTGGTCATATTATAACTATGCCTGCTTTAAGAGAATTGCTCCTACCACATGGGTTACGTCTTCACATACATCAAGAATTGTTTCGGCATCCTGATATATTTCTTTTAGTTTAATTACGGTAATGGGATTTTTTTCCGTTTCGAAAAGTTCTGCCAGCACTTTGTCTCTCATTGCATCGCCTACATTTTCAAGACGGTTAATCTCTACGCAGGAATTCATAATAGATTGGGAATGTTTCATTTGACGCAAGCCCTTAACTGCACAGGAGACGGCACTGACTGATTCTTCGATTACCACAGCAAATTCTATAAGGTTCTTATCTACAGCGGTGAGTTTATAAATTACTAAGCGGCTGACGATGGTATTAATCATATCGGTGATATTGTCCAGTTCTTTGGCTAAGGCGTGGATATCTTCTCTGTCAAAAGGTGTAATAAATGTTTGATTCAAATGCAAGAAGATGTCGTGAGCGACTTCGTCTCCCTGATGTTCGATGTCTTCTATTTTCTTCAAAGATGCATCATCTATGTTTCCCTTTGCCACTAATTCCTTAAAACATTTTGCTGCTTCAACGGCATAGTCAACCTGTTTATCAAAAAGGTCGAAGAAATTGAATCCTTTGGGAAGAAAATTAAACATTATAATACCTCCTTGAATTATTCTGATTTTATCATTTTGACTTTTTTATTTACAGCTTTCCAAATTTCCATTGCCCATAAAGGAAGCGAGGAAATACCTATTACAAGCAGCCAATCAGTAAAGCCCAATGCTTCGGTTTTGAATATCTTCTGCGCAAAAGGTATATACACTACCGCCATTTGCAGGAGAAAGGAAATAAGATTCGCGAGGATTAATTTTTTGTTTGTAAATATTCCTATTTTAAACAGAGACTTGGTCATGCTTCTGCAGTTGAAAGAATGAAACAACTCGCTGCATGAAAGAACGATAAATGCCGCTGTCCTTGCACGTACAATGCCGCTTTTCTCGATAAATAGAACAAAAACAAAAGCAAGCAAACAACAGAAAGCAATAAAGGAACCTTGAAGCAACATCAGGAGTCCCCTCTCTTTTGTTATAACTCCTTCATTGGATTTATAAGGAGGCCTATGCATGACATTGGGATCAATAGGGTCAACTCCTAAAGCAAGTGCAGGCAGACCATCGGTTACGATATTAACCCAGAGAATTTGTACAGGTAGTAATGGTACTGGGAATCCTATTAACGAAGAAACAAACATCACCAATATTTCACCGCTGTTACAGGATAAAAGATAATGAATGAATTTTTTGATGTTATCGTAGATGCCCCGCCCTTCTTCAACCGCGGCAACTATCGAAGCAAAATTATCATCGGTAATCACCATATCCGAAACTTCTTTGGTAACGTCCGTACCGGTGATACCCATAGCTATACCGATATCTGCTTCTTTGACTGCAGGGGCATCATTGACACCGTCCCCTGTCATGGCTACGATTTCACCATGGCCTCGCCAGGCGCGTACAATTCTTAACTTGTGTTCCGGCGAAACGCGGGCATATACGGCAACACGCTGTACTCCGTCGTAAAGCGCATTATCAGTTAGATTATCCAGTTCTTCGCCGCTTAATGCCAAGGAATCGTCGTTAAAAAACCCTAGTTCCCGCGCAATAGCTATCGCAGTATTTTTGTGGTCGCCTGTAATCATTACTGTTTTTATGCCGGCTGTCTTACATTCTTCTATCGCCTTTTTCACTTCTTCCCTGGGAGGGTCTATCATAGCGATAAGACCTACAAAAGTAAGTCCTTGTTCTATTTCTTTTGCATGATATTTATCCGAAGTTTTATCAAGAATCCTATATGCAACTGCCAATACGCGCATTGCTTTGTAAGCCAAATCATCATTAATTTTTTGTATATTGGTTTTATCCTGACCTGTCAAAGTTCTGCTGACACCTTTTTCTTCTATATTGGTACAGTCGTGTAAAAGAACATCCGGCGCGCCTTTTACAAAAGCTATAACTTTATTATTGTTTTGTCGGATTATGGTCATCTTCTTGCGGTCGGAATCAAAAGGTATCTCGTCAATAAAAGAAAATTCTTTACTCAATCCTTCTTTCCAGATATTAGCTTTGGCGGCAGCAGTCAAGAGCGCTCCTTCAGTCGGGTCGCCAATTACTTTGTAAGTATCTCCGGTTGCTGTCAGTTGCGCCGCATTACACAAGACAGCACAACGCAGTGTTTCTTTTAAATCCGGCTCTTCTAAAGGATTGATCCGTTCTTTATTAAATAAAAATTCGCCCTTAGGAGTATAGCCAACTCCGGTTACATCAAAAAGTTTTCCGCCGGCAAAAATTACCTTAACCGTCATCTCGTTTTTAGTTAAGGTGCCTGTCTTATCCGAACAAATCACTGTTGTACAACCCAACGTTTCCACTGACGGCAATTTTCTGATGAGAGCATGCCTCTTGACCATTCTGTGAACACCGAGCGCTAAGGCAATTGTAACTACTGCGGGTAACCCTTCAGGTATAGCGGCAACTGCAAGGCTAACTGCTGTCAAAAATACATCTATAAGCTTTCCGCCTCTAATCCATTCCAGTAAAAATACTAATCCCACCAAACCAAAACACAAATATACAATCCATTTCCCAAATTGGTTTAGTTTCTTCTGTAATGGAGTATCTTCCTGTTCGATCTCCTGAACCATATCGGCAATCTTGCCAAGCTCTGTTTGCATGCCGGTTTCGGCGATTATCGCCTTTGCTTTTCCGGAAGCAACAAAAGTGCCCATATATACCATATTGATTCTGTCAGCCAGAGAAACTTCTTTTTTATCCAAAACCAATACAGTCTTAGCTACAGGGAGAGATTCTCCGGTAAGACTCGCTTCCTGAACATTAAAATTGGAACTAACCCATACCAGACGGCTATCGGCAGGTATACTGTCCCCCGCTTCAAGCTCAATTAAATCACCCGGTACTAATTCGGAGGACGGGATAATATTATGCTGGTGATTACGGATAACTTTGGAACTGGGACTGGAAAGTTTTTTTAAAGCGGCGAGAGATTTCTCGGCACGATATTCTTGAATAAATCCTAAAATTGAATTTAATATAACAATCGCTATAATCGCAAAGGCATCTATCCATTCCTGCAGGAAACCGGAAACTAAAGCTGCAGCTATTAAAACCCAAATAATAAAATCATTAAATTGTTCCCAAAATATAGACAGAGGAGAACGGCCTTTTTTTTCTTTTAGCTGATTTGGACCATACTTCTGCAATCTTAGCCCTGCTTCAACAGAAGAAATACCGCCGGATAAGTTTGTCTTTAGAGATTCTTCTATTTCTTTAGTACTTAGGTGCCACCAGTTCTTCATTTTCGACCTTTTTCAAGTATGCTAAACACTTCAAATATTAACAAGAAAGCCAATAACAATAATATTAAACTTGTTATTATAAATGGATCAAAATAAAGCTTTCCTTGCAATAACATTTTCAAAAATATGGGTTGTAAAATAAGATAAAGAGAGAATATGGCAACGAATATCATAAAGACTGCCGGTAATAACGTAAATAAATATTTTGTTTTCTTTTTAAATAACCAAACACTTAAACCCAAAAGCACCATAGCAGCCAAAAGTTGATTACTCGAACCGAAAATAGTCCAGAAAGCTTTCCATGCGGGAACAACATTGCCCTGTGAATCGACTATTTTTCTGGTAACCAAAATTGCAGGAATTATTAACGTTGCCAGGGATGCAATGTATTGGCTAAATCTGCTGCGCCAGCCGGTAAGTTCTTCGAAAATATAACGTCCTAACCTGGTGGCCACATCTAAAGTATCATATACAAATGTTGCAAAAGCCAGGAGTGCAAAATTAAAAGCAAATTCCTTATTTATTCCCATGGAATTTAAAAAGGTGGCAATGCCATTAGCATAAATCAAATTAGGGTCTTTTAACTGTTGGGTTTGGGTTGAACTTACTAATAAAAGCGTTGCTAAGGCAATGATGGCAACAAAACTCTCCAAAAGCATGCCCCCGTAACCAATAAGTTTAGCATCGGTTTCTTTTGCTATTTGTTTGGAAGTAGTTCCGGAAGAAACAATAGCATGAAAACCTGAAACCGCCCCGCATGCAACTGTGGTAAAAAGAAGCGGGAAAAGCGGTAATCCTTCAGGATTAACCCACCCAACAAATGCGGGATATTGAATCGCAAATTTCTGAGTAAAGCTTCCTATAACTATACCTACAAAACTTAAACCTACAGTAACAGTAAGGAAGAAACCTCCCAAGTATCCCCTTGGCTGTAAAAGTAACCAGACGGGAATAACCGCCGCGAAAAAACAATAAACTAGTAATGCAATATCCCATGTCATACGAATATCCATTCCCAAAAGAGGCACAAGTTGCAACGGGAAAATCTGACCAAGCCATATACATACAAAAACAAGCGGCAAAAATATCAAGGTGGAAAGTAACAGCGGGGTTTTAAAAACTTTTAAAACTATACCCATAACCAACGCCAGCAGTAAATACATCATAGAGGAAGAAGCAACGGAAGCTCCTCTTGTTGCTTCTACAAACGTGCCTGCGGTTATATCCGTAAACGCAGTAACAATGTAAATCAGCGAAAACCAGAGGAATAATAGAAATAATATGAACGCTTTATTGCTCATATTTTCTTTGATAACTTCGGCTATGGATTTCGCCTTGTGCCGTATTGATGCGACGAGAGCAACCATATCATGTACACCGCCAATAAATATGCCGCCGATAATAATCCATAAAAAAGTGGGAAGCCAACCAAACCACATTCCTGCAAGAATGGGACCTACGATAGGTCCTGCAGCGGCAATAGCAGAAAGATGCTGGCCCAAAAGATAGATTTTATTTGTCGGCGTGAAATCAACATCGTTCTTAAACTTATAGGCAGGTGTTTCAACATTTGGATTCAAGCGAAGCAATTTACTTAAGATAAATCCGTATAAAAAATAACCGGAGAGAAGCAAAATTATACCCAAAACTACCAAAAGTAATATATTCATTTTTTAAAACAGGTATTGTGCTTATATTCTTTTATAAATTCGAATATTCCTGGCAGTATTGATAGGAATATTATAACAAATATTGCCAGCGTAAAATTATTTTTAATAAGAGGAATATTACCAAAATAAAATCCGCCGAAGACAAAAATTGCTACCCACAATAAACCACCGCTAATATTGTAAAGGATAAAATGAAAATAACTCATCTTCCCTATCCCGGCAACAAACGGGGCAAAGGTGCGGATTATGGGAACAAAGCGTGCAATAACAATGGTTTTACCCCCGTGTTTCTCATAAAATTTATGTGTGCGTTCTAAATATTCTCTCTTAAAAATCCGTGATTTCTCGTTCCGAAATAATTTTTCTCCGAAGTATTTACCAACTGCATAATTAACACTATCGCCGATTATCGCCGCTAAAGACAAAGTAACAAAAAGCCAAAATATATTAAACCAGCCTTGCGCAGCAAAAGTACCCACGGCAAAAAGCAAAGAATCCCCCGGCAGAAACGGCATTACTACAAGTCCGGTTTCTATAAAGATAATCAGGAAGAGAACTGCATATGACCAAGTTCCACAATTCTGGATAATCCCGGGGATATATTTATCGATATGAAAAATGAATCCGATAATAGTGCGAATAAATTCCATGGTATTTTTCTATTTTACAACAATTAGCAAAGGTTCTCCAAAAATAGCATTATCTTTGATATAAAATTATACCAAAACAGAGATTCCTTTCTATTGGATTTGTCTTTCAAACACTATACTCTGATAGGTAAAATAACGAAGGGGACACCTTGACGATATAACTTTTTCTGGAGTGTAAAAACCGTGTAGTTATGAAGAAGGCGTGTAACAAATGAATCTTGCGGGAAAATCAACTGTCCTCCAAAAAATACAGCTCCTGGAAAACGTTTTAGTATTTGAGGAGTTATTTTTGTAACTTCTTCCACCACATCAATGCCAAGGACATGGAATCCTTCGGCATAATAGCCTTGGTTTTTCATAAATTTTACATAGCGGTCTATACTATGTTTTACATCAAATTCCAAGTGTTCAACCTCTTGAATACCTTTAAAATTACCGGCATCCACCACACCCACCTGAAGGAAAATAAAATTTTTAAAAGTTCCCCCGAATAATCTTATAATCCCTAAAAGCGTATGCAACCCTATACCGTTAAAACCACTTACCACTAAAACCGCGGTTTTAGCTTTGGAATCCAATTTAGGCATATGCTTTACTCCTGCTTTTCCCCCCTCTAAAATATTCCCATCCGAAGTTTCAACTGCTTCTACTAAACTATCAAGCCTACTTAAAAGCAATTGGGTACTTAAATAGTGTTGTTTCACCAGAATAGATAGAATCACCAGGGTACTGGTAATAAGTAAGGTTATCCATCCTCCTTCATTAAATTTAAAAATAATCATTGCTATGAGTATGAAAGAAGTCAGAAGTAATCCTGCGCCGCTGACAAACAATTTTTTCAACCAACTTTTAACTTTCATACGATAATTCCACCAATGACGAACCATACCTAGTTGAGAAAAAGAAAAGGTAATAAAAACGTTTATACTGTAAAGCACAACAAGGAACCGAACAGAACCTTTAGTTAAAAGCATCAAGGCAAATGCCATACCACTCATTATAAAAATTCCATTTTGTGTGACTAATCTATCACTAAGCATAGAGAATCTTGTGGGAAACCACCGGTCAACTGCCATGTTCGACAATACTCTGGGTCCATCTATAAAACCAGTTTGGGCCGCAACAAAAAGTAGAGCAGCTTCCGAAATTAATGCTATAAGAACAAAAGTATAACTTAGTTGACTGTTCCAGTTTTCAGTAGCCCGTTGGAAAAGAATTGAATTTAAAGTTTTACCTGCTTCGTGTCCGACACCATAAAAGATATAAGCTAACATTAAACCCATAACCACAAATGCCAGCGAGATAGCCATATAGCGCATTGTATGTTTGGCAGTCTGTACTCTTGGTTCCCTTAAAACAGGTATGCCATTACTTACTGCTTCTATACCTGTATATGTTCCGGCTCCCATACTGTAAGCGCGCATCATCAGAAACAGCATTCCGAAAATACCCAATTGAGATGCAGTATCATGAAGGTCAACCTTAGTGGAAGTAACTATATCTGATAAGGCTGGAAGGTGTTTGAATAAAGCGTATGTAATTATAAAAAAATGTGTGACGATAAAAATAAGGAAAATAGGCATAAGAAACAAAACTGATTCTTTTACTCCTCTCATGTTCAATAGCATTAGCACCAGAAGTACTAAGATAGCAAATGTAAGTCTGTAAGAATGCCATTGCATTGGTAGAAGACTGAATATAGCATCTGCACCACTGGCAATAGATACGGTAATAGTAAGTACGTAGTCAATAAGAAGAGCACAGCCGGAAACCATACCTACGGTAGGAGATAACAATTTACTGGCAACGAGATATCCTCCTCCTCCGTGCGGGAAAAGTTCCACAATCTGTGAATAGCTGGCAGTTATGAGGAAAATCGTAATGACTGTTCCCAGCGCAACAAATATGCTTAAATAGATATGACTGTTCAATGCCAGGAAAGCTTCTTGAGGACCGTAACAGGAAGAAGATAAACCATCAGCACCTAATCCAATCCATGCGAAAAAAGCTATCAAGGAAATCTTATGGAAAATACTAGTATCTTGCGGATTGCGGGAAACACCGATAACTAAATTTTTTATACGCTGCCTTAAAGATTGTTCTTCCATCGAAAGTTAAGAAATAGAACCTGTCTTTACTTTCTTAAAACTCAACGCTCCGTTTTTAGAATATAGTATTGCTCCAAAGATCAAAAGAGCGCATATCACGATAGCGAAGATTACACTAATATCTGTTCGTTTGTAGTGTATCAAAATAGGCGCAGCTAAAAGAGAAACTAAGTTAATAACTTTAATCATCGGGTTTAGAGCCGGTCCAGAAGTATCCTTTAGTGGATCTCCTACGGTATCTCCGACAACTGATGCTTTATGTGCATCAGAACCTTTGCCACCGTACAAACCATCTTCAATGGTTTTCTTAGCATTATCCCAAGCACCGCCAGCCGTTGACATAAATACCGCTAAAAGCTGACCGGAAAGAATTACTCCAGCTAAAAATCCGCCCAAAGCTTCTACTCCTATGAGCATACCTATTAAAAGCGGACTTACGACAGCAATTAACGCCAGACCAACCAACTCTTTCTGCGCGGAAATAGTGCAAATACTAACTACTTTTTTGTAGTCAGGTTTAACTTTGCCTTCCATTATTCCAGGTATATGGAATTGGCGACGCACTTCTTCTACAATCAAAGAAGCTGCTTTAGCTACAGCATTAATGGTCAAAGATGAAAATAAACAAGGAATTGCTCCGCCGAGAAGCAGTCCTACAAAGACTATAGGTTCAGAAACACGTATGCCGGTAACAAGAAGTCGTAAATTCTCGGCAACATTCATCTGTATCTGAACTTTAGTCACATCCGCAAGAAATGAACCAAACAGAGATACTGCTGCTATTACGGCAGAACCGATTGCTACTCCCTTGGTAATAGCTTTTGTGGTATTGCCTACGGCATCAAGGTCAGCCATAATCTGGCGCGCTTCAGGTTCAAGATGAGTCATCTCTCCTATCCCGTTGGCATTATCAACAATAGGACCAAAAGAATCCATAGCTACGTTATTGCCGGTCAAAGTAAGCATCCCTATGCCGGTCATAGCTACACCATAAAGTATAAAGACTACTGGCTGTCCCCAATAAAGTAAATTTGCAACAAGGATTGTTACGGCAATAACTACAAACTGCCAGGTAGAAGCTTCAAAGCCGACTGAAAGCCCGCGTAAAATCAAAGTAGCTGGACCTGTTTTAGAAGCTTCGGCGATTTCTTTTACCGGTGCATGAGATGTATGAGTAAAATACTTCGTTATTTCATCTATAACAATAGCTAATAGAATACCTGCCGCTACCGAGAAAAAAGCCCTCCATTCGTGCATATAGAAATGTGCCAAGAACATAAATGCTACCAAGGAAATTGCAGCAGAAGCATAGAAACCGCGATTGATACTTACAAAAGCATCTCCTCTTTTTTCTCCTTCTTGACCTTTCACCAAATAAGTTCCGATAATAGAAGATATAACACCTATACCGCGTACAAGAAGAGGAAAAATAATCCATTTTATCTCGTGTGTTATCGCAACAAGCGCAAGACCTAATATCAAGCCGGAAACAATCGTAACCTCGTAGGATTCAAAAATATCAGCAGCCATACCTGCGCAATCGCCGACATTATCACCTACTAAGTCAGCAATAACCGCAGCATTTCTGGGATCATCTTCAGGAATGTTTTTCTCTACTTTTCCAACCAAATCAGCGCCAACATCAGCTGCTTTAGTATAGATACCTCCACCGACACGCATAAATAAAGCCAATAGCGTACCTCCAAAACCAAAACCCAAAAGAGCTGTCTGTTCAAACGGTAGTATATTTGTAGCAGTTGGAGACTCTGGCCAGTGTGCTACTTCGAGGGACGGT
>CAIJMQ010000110.1 GCA_903821905.1 uncultured bacterium | reverse complement strand
GCAGCCTCTACGTCATCCTGATGCTGCAATGCAAGAAAAATCAATGTCCGTGAATTCCCAAGAATGTAAGTCGGCAAAAGTGACGGATGCTGTGTAATGCTTACCAATCCCTGCCCAAGGGGGTAGAATTAAGCGATGTTCAAGCAAAGGCACGAGAGTTTGGGGTTGAGATTGCGGGCGATGAGTATGAATACGGATTGCAGGTTAAAGCCAAGACAGAGGAAGAGGCAAGATTAGCAGTTGAGAAGATAAGGCGATTTCTGGATTATTCCGAAGCGAAGTGGAAGATTAATTGGTGGTAGAATTTGTCTTGTTAGTAGCTCTTTGGGAAGTAATTTATCTATTTGATTTTCTATCAACAAACTGATTTTATTGTCAAGCAAGTGGTGGTAAAATGAGACAAGCTGAGGAAATGCAATGCAGATACTTGCTTCGAAATTTATATATCCAGCAGATGTAGTCAATATGGAGGCTACGTTATCTCCTTTTCGCAATATGATGATTCAGCTGTCTTTTTTTCAAAAAAATGATTTCCTTCAGATGGACCATAGAAAGATAAAGAAAATAAGCGATTCTTTCAATATAGTGATACCGACAGTTCATGCACCTACTGTGGATATCTTTAATCACGAGTTTTTTGATATTATCAAGATGATAAAGGATTTCTATAAAGTTAGTCTCATAACAATACATCCGCAAAAAGGCGATGACGTAATTGCCCTGGCGAAGTTCGGGGAGTATGCCTCTGTGATTGACAATTTAGGTGTAACCTTGGCATACGAAAATTTTCCATCTCGCATCGGCAGGAGAAAATGGATTCATTTGGCTCAGGAAATGTATGTAAAGTTTGATTTATCGTTTTTAAAGATTACTTTTGACACAAGCCATCTGGATGACCCAAAAAGTTGTGTTGACGAATTTGAAGCGGTGGCTGATAAGGTAGCTGTTATTCACCTGAGCGATCAGGACGGCGAAAACCAGCACCAGCCATTAGGTACGGGCAAGGTTCCGTATAAACAATTTATGAGGCACCTGGAAGAAGTCGGTTTCTCCGGTCCTATTGTCATCGAGTACATGCCGGAATATGAAAGCAGGCTGGTAAGCGACGTAAACGGTTTCCTGCTGTAAAGAGCCGTATTTTTACTTGTTTTTGGCTATATGGGAATATGGTATGATTAGGCGTTAGGAGAGCTCTCCATGAACGTAATGATATCTGGCCATAGAAAAGAGAAGCTATCATCCTATGACCCCGAGTGGATAAAAGAAGCAATTCGGGGCATATTGTTTGATCTAAAGAGCGAAAAGGGATATGTTAAAGGTTATTCCGGAATGGCGAGCGGGGTTGATCTATGGTTCTGTGAGATTTGCAAGGAATGGGATATCCCTTACGTTGCGTGCATCCCATTTGAGGAACAAGCAGACTACATGGAAGACGATGATATAATTCTTCGAGATGCATTGATTAAAACTGCCATCGAAAGAAAGAACGTCAGAAATAGCTATATGGTTGAAACATGTGATGCCGCCATCGTTGTATGGGATGGCAACAAGGGCGGCACCCACAACTGTTTTCAACAGCTCGTTGAAAAGAAGAAAGATTTCTGGTGGGTTAACCCCGTTAAGCAAATAGTAGTGAAGTGCTGATTGTAGCGGGATAGGATAAAATATGGAAGTTGTAGTAACGTTTTCTTTCGCATTCGCTATTTCGCTTATTGCTTTCTTCTATCAGAGTTTTTCAAAAAAACAATCCTCTCAAGGTTCGCTAGAAAATAATTTTAGAATATGGTTAGCGTTTATCATACTGATCGTCTTTTATTTATTGGCTCTCTTTTTCGGGTGGTTTGCTATAAGCAAAGAAATTATCGCTATTAGAAAGATTTCCGACAATTTTTCCAATATAAGAATAATCCTATTGTGCCTTTCTTATTTGTTTATCATCTTCGGCACTGTTATTCCCATAGTGATTATATTTTTGAATTTTCTGTTACCATATAGATTATTTCATTCAATTATCAAGAAAGGAGTGATGACTAAGGCACAAAATGAGATTAAGGACTTAAAAGACATCCTTGATATTTGTTTAAAGACTGCCGGAGTTACAAAGTCGATCAGATTACTTGTTATAGATGAAAGGATTATTAAAAAATTACCGGGTATTTCTAATTGTGCAATAGTAGGCAACAGCCAAGAAGATGTGACTTTAATTTTAACCAAAGACTTCGTAGATTTTTATAAGAGCGGTGAGCTAAACAAAGAGGAGATTAAAGCAATATTTTTTCATGAAATAAGCCACATTATAAACAATGATCATTTTTTCCCTCTTTGGATCAAAAACTTTTGTTATACACATTCTTTTTCGTTAGGATTAATCTGCCTTTGTTTATCTTTTTTCTTTAGCGCGCTATCTTTAATTAAGACCGGATTCGCTATTGTTTTGGGAAAAGATATTTTACTTTCTTTTGGTTTGACCGTAGCGTTTTTATTTATTTTAAGAACAATTAATTGGCAAATAATCGCACAGTGTATGCGTGAACGTGAGACTTTGGCCGATTTTCTAACCAGAAATTCTTTTGTGACGCCCAACGCATTAATTAGTAGTATTAGGAAAATGGCGCTTTTAGGCACCAAAAATAACCTTGATAAGTTTTCCTTAATTTCTTTT
>CAIJMQ010000109.1 GCA_903821905.1 uncultured bacterium | reverse complement strand
CAAGGTCTTCTTTCTTAAAACAAGCAATTGCGAAATTATACCTTAAATCCAAATTTTTGGGATAGGCCTCGCATTTTTCTGCATAATATTCGTATGCTTTGCCTATATTATTGCTTTCCAGATAAGCTATCCCTATTTTGTTTATGATTCTTGTATTTCGAGGTTCGATATTCAAGGTTTTCTGCCAAGAAGAAACAGCCTCTTCATATTTAGCTTCTCTATAAAATGTGTCCCCATCTTTTTCATATGTATAACTTGGAGAAGTTTTATCCGTACTAACAAAAGCTAAAAAGCTAAAAGCGATTACTGTTAAAACAAATACAATGAACATACTTAATAACCAAGGACTTTTTAAAATAGCCCAAAGGACGTCTAATTTCCAGTTATCGTGTGTCATATTTTCCAATTTATTCCTGCCTCATAATTAAAACTTTAAAGGACTCTGTCAGTATACTTTTTATTCCCTTTGCCAAGAGCAATTATGCGTTTTATTCTGTTAATCAATATTATAAATAGAAGTAAAAGGCAAAAATACATGAAATACTTATATCCTTTACCAGGCAATCTTAATATCATTGGCCAGAGCGAAAAAACAGATAGAATAATTACTATGTCTTCTATTATGATTATTTTTTTCATAATCTTAAAAGTTCATTATCAGAATCATTCCTCAAAAAGTGAAGAAACAAAAACTTTCGGGTCAAAAACTTCGAAATCCTCCAGGTTTTCTCCTGTCCCAATAAATTTGATGGGAATCTTCAATTCTTTTTCTATTGCCACTATTATACCGCCTTTAGCTGTCCCGTCTAATTTTGTCATGACAATACCGGTAACACCAAGAGAATCCACAAAAGTCTTGGCTTGAGAGAGCGCATTTTGACCTGTAGTAGCATCTAATACAAGAAGTATTTCTTTCAACATGCCCGGGAAACGGCTATCTATCACTCTTCTTATTTTCTTTAGACTCTCCATCAAATTCTTGTCAATATGTGACCTTCCAGCCGTATCAATAATCAAAAAATCTACTCCTCTTGCTTTTGCCGCTTCCACGGCATCATAACAAACAGCTGCCGGGTCAGCACCATAACTATGTTTTATCATGTCGACTTCTATTTTCTTGCTTAAAATACCAAGCTGTTCAATGGCAGCCGCCCTAAAAGTATCACTGGCAGCTAATAGAATTTTACTACCTTCTTTCTTTAGTTTATAGGCGAGCTTACTTGTAGTAAGCGTCTTTCCAACACCGTTTACTCCTAACATCAATACAACTGCAGGAGGCGTAGTAGAAGAATTCAAACTCCTTCCATCGTGTAGAAAATTTCCGAGGAGTTCTTTTTCTAAACTATTTAGTATTTCCTCTTTATCAGCTATCATTCTTACATGTTTTCTCAAGTTTTCTAACACATCTTTGGTTACTCCCACGCCCATGTCAGCTTCAATTAAAATCTGCTCCAGTTCATCCCAAAGATTCTCGCCTTCAGTTTCTTTCTTAAATAGATTAGATATTTTTTCTAGAACAGAAGTTCTGGTTTTAAAAAGGCCTAACTTAATCCCTTTAGTTTTTTGCAACATTTTTAGCTTTTACCCCGCCTTCCGCCTGCGATATTACAGCAGAGTTAGCGGTATCATTGGCTTCCGGAGAAATAGGAGAACTGCTTGGTCCCACTACTGGGACGGTAGGTTTATCTTTGAATTTTACAGACACCACTTTAGAAACACCCGGTTCTTCCATTGTTATTCCATACAATATTTCCGAAATAGCTATAGTTCTCTTATTATGCGAAATCATTATAAACTGCGTATCTTTGACCAAATCTTTTAGGAAGTTGGTGAATCTGCCTATATTTATTTCATCCAAAGGCGCATCTATCTCATCAAGAATACAGAACGGGGAAGGTCTGACTTTGAAAAGTGAAAAAAGCAATGCAATAGAAGTTAAAGCTTTTTCTCCACCCGACAAAAGACTCATTGATGCAAGTCTCTTCCCGGGAGGAGATACGACTATTTCTACTCCAGCTTCCAAAACATCCTCTGAACCGACAAGTTTTAAATCTGCTTCTCCCCCTTGGAAAAGCCTTATAAAAACTTCCCTGAATTCTTTTCTCACGGTTTCCAGTGTGCTTCTAAACAAACTGCGTGCAGTAGAATTGATTTTATTTATTGTATCTTTAAGAGACTGCTCCGAATCGAGCAAGTCTTTTTGTTGAGTCTGATAGAAAGTATATCTTTCGTTAAGTTCTTCTTCCTCTTCGATCGCAGCAAGGTTTACGTTACCCATTGTATCAAGTTTGTTTTTTAGGTCTTCAACTCTGTCTTTTAAATTTTCTTCAACCGTCTCAACTTCAGGCAGAGAAAAATCATCCAAGGATATTCCATGGCTGGCAGAAATGTTTTCTTTTAAATCTTTCATTTCTGTTTCAATCTTTGTCTTCTCTATTTCCAAAGACGTTAATGAATCTTTCCTGCTTTCGAGTTCTGTTCCTTTTTCTCTTATGAATTTTTCCTTCTCTTTGCATTGCTCGCCCAGAATAGTTCTTTTCCCTTTCAACTCTTCCAATTTTTCTTTTAAGGATTCTATTGTCTGTTTCTGCTGGATTAGTTTTTCTTTACTTTCTTCCAGTTCTTTCTTTAATTGTTCCATTCTTTGGTTGGCTTCTTCTGTTTCAACGCTTATATTAGGAATTTTCTCAAGTAATGTTTTCTTTTTAGCTTCCAAATTTTTGAGTGTCTCTTCGGCTACGCTATGGGATTGCTTTAAACTGAACAGTTTTATTTTTTTCTCTTCCAATGATACGTTTATTTTTTTCTCTTCTTCCTTCAATAATTCGGAAGATTTCTTAAGAGAATCAATTCCCAGATTGTGCTCGTTAATCTTTATTTCTATTGCCTTAAGTTTCTTATTATGTTCCTTGTGTTTTTCTTCTGCGAGTTTCTTTTCACTTTCCAAGTTCTTCCGTTCATCGGCTAAGAACTTGTCTCTTTTTTGCAGCTCGTTGAGCTTTTCCGTAATTGAGCCGATTTCTTTTTCCAATAATGAACTTTTTTCATTCTGACCGGCAAGTTCATCTCTTATCTCTTTTAAATCCTGCTCTATTTTCTTAATTGCAGAAAGCTCCTCCGTTTTCTTTAATTCCACTTCATTCAATCGTTCTTCAATAGAGTTTACTTCCTTATCCATCCTATCTATTCTTTCTCTTCTGCCTATCAACGCTTGCATCTCTTTTCTGGAACCGCCTTGTATAAAACCTCTGGGATGTAGAAGCTCCCCGTCACGGGTCACTATCTTATAGTCCTCCGGCAGGGAAGAATATAATTGCATTGCCTCGTCCCAATCTTTAGCAACAACAACCCTATCAAGAAGATAGGCAAATACACCTGCAAATTGTTCCGGAAATTTTACTTTGTCTATGGCAAACTCATATTTCTCATCGCCAGCTTCTCTTCTTATTCTCTTTATATCTTCAACAGGCAGAAAAGTAGCTCTACCTTTTTCTTTTTCTTTCAATAATCCGATAAACTTCGAAACAGCATTATTATCTTTTACCAACAGCCCTTGGACATTATCCATTAATGCAACTTCAATAGCTTTCTGAAATTCTTCAGGCACTTCCAACACATTGAATATAAGATCGTGGGTATGAGATTTATCCTCTGACTCCATAATAAATTTAACAGAATCCTGAAGCCCTTCATCTTTTGAATGCATCTCTCTTAATGTAGAAAGATGTGATTTTTTAGTATGCAGTTCGGCTTTAATAGCAAGTATTTGGTCTTCTATGGCTGCAACAGAACCCTCAAGTTTACCCAAGTTCTTTTCTAATGATTTAATTCTTGATTCTGTTTTGCGCACAACTTCTTTGTTGTTATCAAGCTCCTGTCTTTTAGCGTTAAATTCATTTTCCAATGAGAGATTTTGAGTAACAATGTCTTCTTTTTCACTTACTAATTTCTTTAACCTGACTTCTAAATTATGGACATTTATTCTGGAATTCTCCAAAGTATTTTTAAGCCGTGACTGCTCCGAGAAATACTCTATCAGCTGAGAATTCTTTTCTTCCAGTTCTTTCTGTTTTTCTTTTCCTTTATTTAATATTCCTTGGATTTTCCCGGAAACTTCCGCTACTAATATGCTCAACTCTTCTTCTTCTGTTTGAGTTGTTTGCATTGTTTTTGTATGCGCTTCGACTTCCCCCGAAACAATGACAAGCTCCTGGTCAAGTTTTGATTTTTCGACGCTTCCTTCTTCCAACTTCAAACTCAAATTTTTAACTCTTTCTTCATTAACAGCAATCGTAGAATTACCTCTTTCTATCTCACCGGCCAACTGCAATTGCCCTTCTCTTTTTTCTTCTAGCTCTATTTCAAGTTTTGCCAATTCATCCTGCAGATTCTTAAATGCTTCTTCTTCCTTTTTAAAAACGTCAACTATACCGCTTTTCTCTTTACCGAAGTTTTCTATGCTAGTATCAACTTTTACCTTTTCTTCTTTAATCTTTTTGTATTGATAGAACGCTTCCAGAACCTGAAGATTCTTAAGTTCTTCCCTTAAATTCTTATATCGTTTAGCTTTGAACACCTGTCTTTTTAACGCATTACTCTGACGTTCAAGTTCGGCGACGATATCCTGAATTCTTAACAAGTTTTGTTTGGTAAGTTCCAATTTTCTTAAAGCTTCATTCCTTTTTTTGCTATACTTAGTAATCCCTGCAGCTTCTTCGAAAATATACCTGCGTTCTTCGGGCTTAGCACTAAGTATCATATCCACCTGGTGTTGACTCATAATAGAATAAGCGTTTACGCCAAGACCCGTATCCATAAAAACTTCGGCAATATCTTTTAGTCTACAGGGAGCTTTATTAATAAAGTATTCACTTTCACCCGAGCGGAAAACTCTGCGGGTAACAGTGATTTCAGAAAATGTTAGACGTGCCTTTTCTCCGTCTCCAACAGAAGGTTGGGAATAATTACTGGGGTTGGAAAATGTCAGCGATACCTCAGCTAAACCGAGAGGTTTGCGTGTTTGGCTGCCGTTAAAAATGAGTTGTTCTAATTGACCTGCACGGAGAGTGTGGATGTTTTGTTCACCCAAAGTCCAGCGGATAGCTTCAACAATATTACTTTTTCCGCACCCGTTTGGACCGACTATTGCAGTAATACCGGGTTCAAATTCAAACTTGGTTTCATCGGGGAATGACTTGAATCCGAAAATCTTTAAACTTTTAAGTTCCATTTTTTAGTAATATGCAAGTCCAAAAATATTTGAGTTTATTTTATCAAAGACATGGGAAAAATACTATGGCGTGGGGAAAAACATTGCAAACTATACTACCTATTGCGTCAATGAACACTCTAATATTACAGCATACTACCTTCTTAAGTTTAGCAATTCGAGAACTTCCTCCATCTTGGGAGGCTGATATACTGAGGGAAACCGAGTACAGCTGATAGCAGCACAAGCCGCAGCGAAGCGAACAATTTCATCGTCCGGCATTTGCTTCAGAACTCCGTAAACCACGCCGGCTCTAAATGTATCACCAGCACCCAGAGTATCTAACACCTTGACAACAAATGGAGTGAACATCAATTGATGCCCCTTCTTTGGAGAAGAATACAAGATGTCTTTACTGCCAAACGTAAAGATGATGAGCCCACCACAAGCATCTCGATACTTGTCTAAAAGTTTTTTGTAGTCACCATTCGGATATTCGCGGTCAAGGAATTCCTGAGAACACACAATGACTTTCGCGTGCTGAGCAATAAAGTTATCCCAACGGCAATCAATGGTAACGTAATCCTTGTTATGTTTGCGACATAATTCCGCAGCCAATAAAGATTCCTTACCAAAAAACGGGTCAAGAGCGACACACTGTGCCTTTTTAATTGCTGTTTCACTGGGAATTGTCCAAAGCCTTCGCCCACCAAATAGATTGGCTACAAACCATCCGAATACTGTGCGATTGTTCCCGTCACAAAATACAATATCCCGCCAACCATCAAAATTATCCTCACGTTTCATCTTAGAACAGTCAATATTTCTGCTCTCCAAATATTTAAGTAAAGGTTTTTCTGTCTCTGCCCCCAGATAGCAACCATCAAGAGAAACCTGTATTCCTAAATTGCTCAAGACAACAGCACAGTTTGCAGCTTCCCCGCCGGGCATAATAAAAGTATCTTGGATTTCCTGGTAACTATCAGGGTTGGGAAACTTGTCCTTCAACAAGTGAATAGTTGAAAGTACCGTCATTCCATATATATAGACATCACTCATTTTTAATTCTTTTAAATTTTGTTAGAAATTTGTGGAGCCCTTTGTAACATCAATACCTTCCTCAAGAACAGTAATATAGTTTTCAACAGGCATATAATCGGTAAGCGAGTTGCCTGTTCCCAGTGCCCAATAACCATCGTAAAAACATTCTTCGATTTTCTTGCGGGTATAAGAGCGTAGTTCTTCTTTGCTTCTGCGACATATGAAATCTACGTCCAGTCCACCCAATGCAGTAACACGGCTTCCATATTGTTTCTTGAAATCCTGGACAGGTAATATGATATCTTCAAATGAATGCTTGGCATCAATTTTACAGTCGTCTATTAAGTCTTCATATATATCCTTCAGATTTCCGCAGGAATGAAGGATAAAAGGTTTTCCACACTTGTGGGCTTCAGCTACCATTTTAGTATATATTGGAAAAACATATTTTCGTAGTTGCTCGGGACTAAGAAATGTCGACGTCTTGAACCCAAGGTCGTCACCTTGGCGAAGCGCTCCGATTGCATCAATAGTTGACAGTTGCCTCACAGCACTATGATGCAGAGCCCCAATTTTTTCAAACATATTATTTACCAACTCAGGGTCATCAACAAGAGCATATGACAAACCCATTACTCCCATCAGTTGAGAAACCCATTCGTAGGGTCCCGCACATACGCCTCCGACAATCTTGACTCCATCGGGTATCAATTTAGCCACAATCTCAAAATATCTGAAATCTATAGGAGAAGACAAAGAAGGCCAAGGATATTTATCAAAGTCTTCTCTGTTCTTTATCATCACAGAAGCTTCACTGCCGCGGGACTTAGCTCCTTGATGAGCAATATTCGGTAGCGGACAGTTTAACGGAATTTCCATCGGGATACAGTCAAAGCCCATACCGAGCCAGAAATCAACATATATTTTCCAGTAATCCTCATCATTAATCGACATCTCGTCGAACTTTGTTCCTGTGCGACGCGCAATGAAACCCGAGCTAGCAATATGTTCATAAAAAGGAAGATAATGAGGTTTACCTTCCCGTCTTAAAACCTTAATAAATTGTTTAAAGTCAGGCGTTCTTTTCAATAGCATACTTTGAATTTTGACTTGCAGATTTACCCGAAGAAGAAAGAGTAAAACTACCTTTTTGTTTTTTAAAAGAAAT
>CAIJMQ010000108.1 GCA_903821905.1 uncultured bacterium | reverse complement strand
TTGCCGAGCACTTCATGGGGTATCTTCGCCCAATCGGCTGTCATGCCGTCGAGGCTGGTTACGGCCCTAAGCGCCACAACGTTTTCATAAGTTCTTTCATCGCCCATAACGCCGACAGTTTTAATAGGGAGAAGAACTCCGAAAGATTGCCAGATTTCTCTGTAAAGACCTTTTGCTCTAATCTCTTCCTGAATTCGCGCATCAGCTTCTCTTAAAATCTTAAGACGCTCTTCGGTTACTTCTCCTACGATTCTGACTGCTAGTCCCGGACCGGGGAAAGGTTGTCTCCATATTATACTCTCTGCAAGTCCAAGTTCTTTGCCGACTTTTCTTACTTCATCTTTAAATAGAAACCTGAAAGGTTCAATCAATTTGAAATTCATTTTCTTTGGAAGACCTCCGACGTTGTGATGTGTTTTGATTGTAGCAGAAGGCCCGCCGAATGTTGACCTTGATTCTATAACGTCCGGATAAAGAGTTCCTTGAGCCAGAAATTTTATTGTCCCTAATTTTTTGGCTTGGGTTTCAAATACTCTAATAAATTCTTTGCCGATAATTCTCCTTTTTTTCTCCGGGTCAAGGACACCTTTTAATTCTTTAAGGAAGATATCTTTAGCATTGATGTAGATTAAATTTATATGGTAACGGTGTTTGAATCTCTGGACAATCTGTGCTGCTTCATCTTTTCGCAGCAGACCATTATCAACAAAGACACATGAGAGTTTCTTGCCTATTGCTTTATGAAGGAGCATAGCTAAAACCGAAGAATCTACTCCTCCGCTCAAGGCGCAAAGTACACGCTCATTTTTAACTTTTTCTCTTATGTCTTCTATTGAATCTTTAATGAAAGAACTTATTGTCCAACTGGCGGAGCATCCGGAAATTTTCTTCAGGAAGTTGTCCATGATTTTTATGCCTTGAGGAGTGTGGATTACTTCCGGATGGAATTGGACTCCGTATAGTTTTTTCTCTTTGTTCCTCATTGCCGCTATCGGAGAATTCGAGGTGTTGGCGATTATCTCGAAACCCGCAGGGAGTTTGAGTACACGGTCACCGTGGCTCATCCAGACAATCAAGTTGCGGTTTATTCCGCTGAAAATGTTATCAGCTTTTTTCACGCTTAGTTTGGAATCACCATATTCGCGGTTTGGAGAACTTTTAACTTTTCCTCCCAGCACTTTTGCCATAAGTTGCATGCCGTAGCATATGCCCAATACAGGGATGCCTAATTCAAATATCTGTTTTGATATGGTTGGGCTTTTATTTGAAGTTACTGTTGCCGGCCCGCCGGATAGAATAATTGCTTTGGGTTTGTTTTCAATAATTTTCTGAATGGGGACGTTAAATGGGAAAATCTCAGAATAGCTTTTGCATTCTCTTACACGCCTGGCAATTAGTTGGGTGTATTGTGAACCAAAATCAAGAATCGCAACCCACTCTTTAGTTACAACTTTCGTTCTCTTTTTCATAGGTAGAATAGTAATATGGGGTATAAGCTTCAAATTCAGCCCCACAGGTGTCTACTAATTTGTATACCGCTTTTATACCAAACTTTGTGCGCAACTTTCTAATAACTTCTTCCTCTGTTTTCAGTATCTTCGCAAGTTGTTTGTCGCTGAACCCGAACTGTTTCGCTTTCAATAAAAGTTCGGAAGATAATTTCTTATTATTCCCGACTTCTATTATCTTTTGCTCTAATTCTACAATCTCTTTGATGTTATGTAAAAACCATCTGTCTATTTGGGTGTGTTTATAAATCTCGTCTATATCTAAACCGTTCTTTAGAGCATGTTTAATGTAAAAAATTCTCTCTGCATTTGGAGTTCGTAATTTCTCTATAAGTTTGCTTTCCGAGACCTCGTGTTTTAAATCTGCAAGACCATCTACTCCTATTTCCAATGAACGTAAACCTTTCTGTAACGCTTCTTTGAAGGTTCTGCCGATTGCCATTGCCTCGCCTACGGATTTCATTGAAACGGTTAATGTAGTGTCTGCCTCAGGGAATTTCTCGAATGTGAAGCGCGGAATTTTTACTACGCAGTAATCTATAGTTGGCTCAAAACAAGCAGGAGTTTCTTTTGTGATGTCATTCGGAATTTCGTCTAAAGTATATCCTACTGCAAGTTTAGCGGCTATCTTTGCGATAGGGAAGCCCGTAGCTTTTGATGCCAAGGCAGAACTTCTTGATACTCTTGGATTCATTTCAATAACTACCATTCTGCCATTATCCGGATTGACCGCGAATTGAATATTGGAACCGCCTGTTTCTACGCCTATTTCTCTGATGCAGGCGATTGCAGCATCACGCATTTTTTGGTATTCCTTGTCGGTTAAAGTTTGTGCCGGTGCAACAGTAATAGAATCCCCGGTATGAACACCCATCGGGTCGAAATTTTCAATAGAACATATAATAACAACATTGTCTCTTGTATCTCTCATTACTTCCAGCTCAAATTCTTTCCAGCCGATGACTGATTCTTCAATCAGTATCTGGCTAATCATACTTGATTCAAGTCCCGTCTTGGCCAATTCCTTAAATTCTTCTATATTATATGCTACTCCTCCGCCTGTGCCGCCCAGTGTAAAACTTGGTCTTATGATTACAGGAACTCCTATTTTTTCAACGACTTCAAAAGCTTCTTTCAAAGTATGGGCTTTGCCGCTTCTTGGTAAATCCAATCCGATTTTCTGCATTGCTTTCTTGAATAATTCTCTATCCTCTGCTTTCTTTATGGCTTTAATATTTGCGCCTATTACCTTAACGTTATATTTATCAAATGTTCCTGCCTCTGCTGCTTGCACTGTAACATTCAGCGCAGTTTGGCCGCCGAGTGTCGGCAGAATAGCATCCGGTCTCTCTCTTTCAATAATCCTTTCCACAATTTCGGGAGTAATCGGTTCAATGTAAGTTTTATCAGCTATTAGCGGGTCTGTCATAATTGTTGCAGGATTACTGTTGAGTAAAATCACTTCGAATCCTTCGCTCTTAAGAACTTTACAGGCCTGTGTTCCGGAGTAATCGAATTCACATGCTTGGCTGATTACAATAGGACCGGAGCCAATTATTAATATTTTATGTATATCAGTTCTTTTAGGCATAAACTTTCAACTCTTTGCTTTTGTTTTTTGCATTAGATTGACAAATTCCCCAAACAAATACTGTGCATCGTGCGGTCCGGGAGATGCTTCCGGATGAAATTGCACGCAAAAGACGGGGAATTTCTTGTGTTTAAATCCTTCTAAAGTATTATCGTTCAAATTTACGTGCGTGATTTCAATGTCTTCCTTTTTTAAAGAATCCATATCTACACAGAATCCGTGGTTTTGTACGGTTATGTAAATTTTACCTGTTTTTAAATCTTTGACTGGATGATTTGCTCCGTGATGACCAAACTTTAATTTATATGTTTTTCCGCCCAGAGCCAACCCCAACATTTGTTGTCCCAAGCATATGCCGAAGATTGGTAACTTTCCTAATAATTCTTTTACGGTTTCCACTACATATGGAACGCCTTCCGGGTCTCCGGGACCGTTTGAAAGCAGGAGCCCGTCAGGTTTCAAACCCAATATAGTTTTTGCATCGGTTTTAGCCGGCAGGAAAGTTACTTTGCAGTCGTTATTGGCTAATTCTCTTAAGATATTAAATTTAACCCCGCAATCCAACACGATAACTTTATATTTCCCCTTTTCATTCCAGACCTGTAATTTTTTAGAAGTGACATCTTTAACTAAATCTTTTCCTATTAATCCAGGAGATTCTTTCGCTTTTTTAATTAATGAGTCCTCATTTAAATCTTTTGTTGATATTACCGCTCTCATTGCTCCCTTTAATCTGATATGTTTGGTAAGAGCACGTGTATCTATTCCTTCAATGCCTATAATATTATTTTCTTTAAGGTATTCATCCAGACTTTTTTGTGAACGCCAATTGCTGGCAATTCTAGAGTATTCTTTTACTATAAACCCTTCTACAAATGGTTTTCTTGATTCCACGTCTTCGGAATTTATCCCGTAATTACCGATAAGAGGATATGTCATAGCAACAATCTGCCCCTTGTAAGAAGGGTCTGTGAGGATTTCCTGGTAGCCGGCCATACTAGTGTTGAAAACTATTTCGCCATAGCTTTCGCCTGTTGCGCCGAAACAGGAACCTTCCCATATTGTTCCGTCTTCAAGAACAAGTTTCGCTTTCATTTAGATGTCCTTTTTGAATCCGAAAAACATATAATTTTTTGCGATATTATATCCGACATTATTTTTAAACCTTCGCTACTTATATCATATACACCAATAACATTTTTATACTTAGCTGATTGAGGTATAAGTTTTGTAAGTAAATTCTTCTCTTTTTTAAAAAAATTATCGTTGAATATAACATCTTTCTTTTCAGGAAACAATGCAATATAGAATATATTTGTTTCCACCAGGTCCTGGAAAAAATGTGTTCCGAAAGACAGCTCAGGCATAAGATTACCTTCCGGGAAAGCAATCTCCACAAGGACTGCTATATTATTTATTTCTGCGAATTTTACCGGTATGCCTAAAGACGGTGTTGTAGTTCCCCATCTGCCTGGTCCCATCAGAAGTGTCGGCAACTTCTCCCGGTTTTCTATATGGCTATTTAATTTACCTACTATATGGGCAATTTCATATTTGTCCGATAATACGAGCTTGCTATATTTCCCCGGGGCAACATATATTATTCTTTGGATTCCCTGTGAAATGTTGCCTCCCAAAAAATATCCTTGCGACTCGAAGAGTATATTTTCTTTCTTTACAAGATTAGGTATCTCAACTCTATTCCCTAGTCCTACTGTCTGGAGTGGCCTGCATTGCAGTAGATTTATTTTGAAGGTGTTATCCTCTGCAAAGTTTACCGTAAATTCTATTTCAACAGGATAACTGTAACTCTTCTCAAGCGATTTTAATATATTTTTAAATGTATCTATCAATGTATCATCGCCAAATATGTTATCAAGTGTCAATATCCAATATTCTTTATCTTCGGTATTATTCTTACTCATCATGCGCATAGCCTCATCATCTTTTACAGCTACCCGGTCTATGTCCATATAAGATTTTTCATTTATAAGATTTTCAAAGGAAATAGTTTTAAGTATATTTTCTTTTGTGTCTATAAGGTCTACTTCATGCTGTGAAAATTTCCTTAAATCATCTTTCTCTGAGTATGGTCTTTGTAAAGGATTCTCAAGTGCAACCATCCTTGGATAATCACCTTCAACACGGTTAACTGCTCTTGTGCCAAGCCCAAACACTAACCTGAGCATCCCTTCTTTTGGATTCATATTTTCATTCCACATGTATATATTATGAGATAAACCAACTCCTGCAAGGTCGGGGAAGAAATAATTTTTGTGAGGTGCTCCAGAAACTCTTTGCACCAAAAGCGCCATCTGTTCATCCGATTTATCTAAACCTCTCTGTTTCCTATATGCAAGGGCATCTTCGTTCATAGTGCTTGAGTATACCTTTTTTACAGCTTCAGCAAATTGAATATATCTTTGTTCGGGGCTTCCTTGGTTAGCCAAAAATATGCTTTCATATTTTCCAGCAAATGCATTTCCAAAATTATCTTCCAGAAGTGAACTGGAGCGTATTATAATAGGTGATGAGCCAAAATATTCTATAATCTGCTGAAAGTGTTCCATGATTTCTTCCGGGAACGTTCATAAAGCATCTTTTCTTTAATAATTTTCGCTACTCTGAAATATTCACCCTCTGTTTTTTGTTGCATATGCAATTTCCATAATTGGTTCTGCACTATGTACGAATAGAATATATCCGACCCTATATAAAATGAATCATGGGATTCGGAAAGCTTTTGCCAATTAAGCGGCGTGTCTTCCGATAGGATTTTTCTGGCAAGAAGCATGCCTATGCTTTTTCCGCCAATATACCCTGTTCCTATCAATCTGGATTTGATTTCTATAAGTTCTTCTAAAGAGAAATGTTGCATTGCCAAGGATAGTATCTTTTTATTTTTTGTTAACATTATGTTGCAAAGTTTTTTTACCATATTTTTTGTTTTATTCTCGGAGGTATTATTTCTGGCAAGTTCCTCTGCCTCGATAAATAAGAGATCCCAGTAATCCAAGTTTCTTTTTGCGCTCTCGGCTCCCTTTTCGTGTATATAAGAAAGTAATTTTACGGCATTAACGCTGTCTGTAATAGGTATAAATTTATCGTTTTCTCTCTGGTGAGGAAGAAACATGGTGGGAGAATAACGGTTCCACACTTTTAAAGGATGTATATAAAAACAACCTTCGCAGTGGTATACATCTATCAATAACTGTGTTGTCTCGCGTATTCTGGCTACTGATTTAAAAGAATGGTTATATCTTAATATCGAGAAATATGTGACAGTTTTGAGTTCATAAAGATAAGGACATGTAACCATAAAAAAGTTCCCTATCATAAGGTCGGTGGCCCATGCCGAAAGAAGTTCTGACAGGCAGTCGAATACATAATATGTACCTTCACCTTCCTGTGTAATGATGTTGTTTACTTTTGTGGCAAAAGATTCAAATCCGGCATATGCGTTGAGTTCGTATCGCTTTATCTTTAGGGAGGGCTTAAGCAGCTCTTTATGCGAAGCAAATCTCATGTATACAACTTTTCTTTTCTCCTTCAGAGCCTGTTCCACAAAAGGTTTCACCAGCTCAGCATAGTCTTTTATATCGTCTATCTGCCAGACTACATTATCACCTTCTCTTAAACCTGTAATTACACTATCCAAACCTTTTATACCTGTGCTTATCATTTTAATAACCCTTTATATTATATAGAAGCCAGATTGCTTTCACCCATCAGATACTTATCGATAGAATGGGCCGAACGTCGACCTTCGGATATAGCCCAGACTACAAGCGACTGGCCTCTTCTCGTGTCGCCTGCAGCAAATACCTTTTCAACGGAAGTCATATAATTATCGTTAGTTTTTACATTTCCGCGTTTATTAAGTTCTACATTGAGTTCGCTGAGCAGACCTGAATGCTCGGGATGTGAAAATCCGACAGCTAAAATAACAATGTCTGCTTCAATTTCAAAATTACTTTTTGGAATTTCCTTCATCACGGGGCAACTCTTGTTTTTCGTCTTAGCAAATTCAACCTTTACACATGAAAGCTTCTTTACAAAACCCTTGTTTCCAATAAAACGTTTTGTAAGTACTTCCCAATGGCGCTCGCATCCTTCTTCATGGCTGGATGATGTTTTTAATATTAAAGGATAAATTGGCCAAGGATAGTCTTCGCTGCGGCATTGTGGAGGTTTTGGCATGACTTCTATTTGCACTACATGCGAAGCCGATTGTCTATGTGCTGTCCCGACACAATCTGCACCTGTATCTCCTCCGCCTATAACAATGACTTTCTTTCCTTTGGCATTTATAAATTCGTTTGGCATTATTTTTTCGCCTGATGCTATCTTATTTGCCTGAGTCAGGTAATCCATTGCAAAGTGTATACCTTTTAGATTTCTTCCTTCAATGTTGAGGTTGTTGGGAGTTCGGCAGCCGCCCGCCAGGCATACAGCATCGAATTCCTTTAAAAGTTTATTAGTAGGATAATCTTTGCCGACGTCTATGCCTGTCTTGAAAATAATACCTTCTTTTTTCCATATATCAATACGTCTGTCTATAATATTTTTTTCGAGTTTGAAATCGGGGATACCATAACGCAAAATTCCACCCGGTTTCTTGTCGCGTTCAAAAACAACTACATTGTGACCTGCTCTGTTAAGTTGCGCTGCACAAGATAAACCTGCCGGCCCCGAACCAATAACGGCTATTTTTTTGCCTGTTCTTTGTTTAGGAATAATTGGTTTTATAAGTTTGTTCTTCAAAACAAATTCTATGATTGCAAGTTCATTTTCGCGTATAGTTACGGCGTCGTCGTTCAAACCTAATACACATGCATATTCACATAACTGCGGGCATATTCTACCTGTTATCTCAGGCATGTTGTTTGTCGCGGCTAACAAAGTGAGTGCTGCTTGCCAGTTGTTATGGAACATATAATCATTCCATTCCGGAATATAGTTTCCTATCGGACAGTTCCAATGACAAAATGGTGTCCCGCAATCCATACAACGTGACGCTTGTTCCTGTGATTTTTTTTCAGAGCGCAACTTGGAAACATGTTTGAAATCTCGGATACGCTCCGATATTTCTCTATACTCCCCAGTTTGCCTGGCTATTTTTAAGAAACCTCTCGGGTCACCCATCGTATTCCTCCGTCAAGCCGAGTTTCTTTTCGATCTTAACTTCTTCTAAGATGCGTTTATATTCTATCGGTATGACCTTGACGAACTTTTTCAATTCCTCATCTATATTTTCTATAATTTTTTTTGCTTTCAGGCTTTTTGTATATGTAAAGTGATTATTAAGCAAGTGGTATATTGTATCTTTATCCTTATCTTCTACCTTTTCTAATTCGACCATGTCCTTATTGCATCTATCTCTGAATATTTTATCTTCATCATATACATACGCTATTCCACCCGACATCCCGGCTGCAAAATTTCTTCCGGTTTTTCCCAGGACAATTATTCTTCCTCCTGTCATATACTCACAACCATGATCTCCAACACCTTCCACAACAGCATAAAGCCCCGAGTTTCTTACGCAGAATCTTTCTCCTGCAAGACCGCATATATATGCCTCACCCGATATTGCGCCGTAAAATGTAGTGTTGCCTATAATGACATTCTCGTTGGGATTGTAATCCGTTTTTCTATCGGGGTATATTATAATTTTTCCTCCGGAAATACCCTTGCCCACATAGTCGTTAGCCATTCCTTCCAGTTCGAATGTAATACCTTTTGCGAGGAATGCACCAAAGCTTTGCCCGGCCGTACCTTTGAACTTGCAGTTAATAGTATTTTCCAGAAGTACGCCATCTCCGCATCTCTTACAAACTTCACCGCTCAGCATTGCGCCTGTTGTTCTGTCGGTATTTTTAATTTCGACCGAAATGTTCGTCGGTTTATTTTTCTCAAAAGTGTTCTTACACATTTTTATAAGCTTTTTATCCAGTACATAGTCGAGCCCACTTTTCTGTTTTGATTTACAGTATCGCCCGACATTACGAGGAAGGTTCGGTTTATACAGAATTTTGGAATAATCTATTCCCTTTGCTTTTAAAGGAATAATATCTTTTTCGACTTCAAGCAGGTCTGTCCTTCCTATCATCTCATCTATAGTTCTTATTCCCAAACCAGCCATTATCTCGCGGAGTTCCTGTGCTACAAAATGAAAATAATTCACTATATATTCTGGTTTCCCTCTAAATCTTTTTTGTAAAATATCATCCTGCGTAGCTACACCGACTGAACAATTATTCAGATGGCAGTGTCTTAACATTACACAGCCGACTGTAACAAGTACGGCTGTGCAGAACCCGTATTCTTCAGCTCCTAAAAATGCTGCAATCGCAATATCATTACCGGTTCGCATTTGTCCATCGGTTTGTATGCGGACTCTGGAACGCAGGTTGTTTAGTAAAAGCGTCTGGTGTGTTTCAGAAACACCTAATTCCCACGGAAGTCCGGCATATCTTATAGAGCTTTTCGGAGATGCGCCCGTTCCTCCGTCTCCTCCGGAGATAAGAATCATATCTGCATGACCTTTTGCAACTCCTGCTGCAACGGTTCCGACACCTATTTCCGATACAAGTTTTACGCTTATGCGCGCATTAGGATTAGCATTTTTTAAATCAAATATTAGTTGCGCAAGATCTTCGATTGAGTATATGTCATGATGTGGTGGCGGTGATATTAAAGTAACGCCCGGGGTTGTATACCTGGTCCGTGCAATTATTTCGCTTACCTTGTGTCCCGGCAGTTGACCTCCTTCGCCAGGTTTTGCCCCTTGTGCTATTTTTATTTGAATCTCGTCCGCATTTACCAGATAGTTTATAGTAACCCCGAATCTTCCGGAAGCAACCTGCTTTATGGCGCTTCTTCTCGAGTCCCCATTAGGCAGTGTTATAAATCTATTAGGATCTTCTCCGCCTTCTCCGGTATTGGATTTGCCTCCGATTCTATTCATAGCAATAGCAATTGTTTCGTGTGCACCCCTTGAAATTGAACCAAAACTCATTGCTCCTGTTGCGAAACGTTTCATAATATCCCTGACAGAGTCAACTTCATCAATAGAAATTGGATTTCCTTTCTTTAATTTAAGTAGACCCCTTAGAGTTGTGGGATTGGTTGACTGGTCGTTTATCATATTTGCAAATTCTTTATATCTGGCATAGTCGTTGTTTCGTGTAGCATCCTGTAAAGCTGCTATACTCTCGGGGTTCCAAAGATGGAATTCTCCGTCTTTTTTCCATTGGTAAACTCCACCGCTTGTTAAATAGGATTCTGCTATACCTCTTTGGATATAAGCAACTTTATGCCTTTCTATGGTTTCATCTGCAATACCTTCAAGACCGACTCCTCCTATTCGTGATACTGTACCTGTAAAGAATTTTTCTATAAACTCATTATCCAAACCCAAAGCTTCAAATATCTGTGCACCTCTATAACTTCTAAGAGTAGATATTCCCATCTTGGATAGTATTTTCAATATGCCGTCTTTTAATGCTTTATTGTAGTTCTTAAATGCTGTTTTAATATCTAAGCGCATCTCGTTTTCTCTTATAAGGTATTCTATGGTTTCATATGCAAGATACGGATTTATACAGTCTGCACCATAGCCAAACAGGAGTGCAAAATGGTGAACTTCCCGGGGTTCTGCGCTTTCGACTATTAATGCAACCTGCGAACGTATATTCTTTCTTACAAGGTGTTGATGGATAGCGCTTGTAGCTAAAAGCATTGGTAGGGCAATATTATCTTTATTAATTCCTCGGTCGCTTAGTATTATAAAAGAGTATCCTTTCTCAATAGCATATTCTGCTTCGAAACAGATTCTTTCTAACGCACGCCGGAAACCGGCTTTATCGTCTGCTGCATCGAAAAAATTATATATTGTCTTTGCTTTAAAACTATTTATGC
>CAIJMQ010000107.1 GCA_903821905.1 uncultured bacterium | reverse complement strand
TCTTAAGTGAACATATAAAAACCTTTCGTAATGATTCGGTGCCCAGTTTCCACCCCCAAATATAGGATAAATGAAAGGGAATAGAGGATTCCCAGTGATAATTAGGTTTTTTACTATCCATGGTAAAAATACGAAGAATGTTATACCTATAAAGGTTATTAAGTTTTTGATTTTGCATTGAGGAGTAATGAATATACTGCCAATTCCTACGGCAGGTACGAGGAATATAAATAAAAAGGTAATAGCAAGAGACTTTGTTCCTAATGCAAGACCTGTGAAAATCCCGCATAAAATTAACCAGCTTAGTTTTTCTTTGGGAGGTTTAGAATACCAGTTTATAAAAGAAAAAATTGCTAAAAATATAAATAACGCTAGCCCTAAATCGTTATAACACAATGTAGACAACTGACTTACTAGAGGGATGTTTAGAAAAATTACTGCAGATAAAAGCCCAACCTTGCCGTCAAAATATTTTTTACCAAAAGAATAAAGTGCAAAACATGTAAGAATACATGTCAAGAAATGAATCATTTTGGCGAGAATTTCGTTACCTGTAAAAAGGATAGCATAAGAGTAAAGCATTTCAAGATTGAAAGGGAAATTTGAATAAACATGATAGGGTAACGGAATAATTCCATGATTTTTTATATAGGTTTTAGGTACACCCAGATGATAGGAAAGTCCATCATAAGAAAGAGGTGGAGTAAATGTCCCGGTAAGTAGTATTAATGCAGTTAATCCCAATATGCATAATAGAAAAATTTGGGGTATATCCAGTTCAAAGTTTTTAGTTTTTTCCCAAGGTTTCGAAATTTCACAGAGAATTTCTCTTAGTTCACGAATTACCAATATAAAAATAAGACCAGTTGTTACGTAAATTGCTATAGGATAAAAAAGTTTTATTCCACCAAGAATAAGAACGAAAATAGAAATACTACCTAACCCAAGTGAAGTTGCAAAAGGGAACTCCTCCCAAATGTCTGAATATTGAACTTTAAAAGCCCTGGAGAATTTTCTACCCAGTCCCCAAGCAAGAAATACAAGGAATAAAAGAGCAGATATATGCCATATAATATGAAAAAATTGGAACCATAGCGGTGTAAGATTTTCGGGTTGGTTTGTGGTAAATAAATTTCTAAAAAGGAAAGTAGCCCAAGCCAAAACAAATAGGAAAAGTATTCCTTCCAGAGAAAGAAGGTGATTTTTACTTTTCCGGTTTCTCGATGGGTTGTTTCTCATAAATTTCTATGGCTACGTCAGGACATACGAGAAAACATATTCCACAGCCAGTACATTTTTCTTTATGCAAAATTTCTGTTGGATGAAAACCTTTTTTATTCATTTTTTTAGATAAGACAAGTAACCCATTTGGGCAAAAATTGATGCAAAGCTGACATCCTTTACATCTTTCTTCTTTTATTTTTATCGTTTTCATTGCTATATTTAAACAAAGTTTAACAGCTATCTTTTATAGCTGTCAAACTCTTATCTTTTCTTCCAGATATAGAATATACCTATACTTAAAAAAAGGATATTAGGCAACCATACTCCCAGTGGAGGTGAAATTTGCCCTTTTTCAGCCATAGCGACCATTAAAGAAAAAAATACATAATATATTAGAGAAAACCCGAAACATAAACTCATTCTTGCCACAGAGCTCTGATGTAAAGACAAAAGGCAGAAGGGGATAGATAAAACAATAAGTGTAAAGTTTATGAATGGCAGAGAAAATCGGGAATGTAATTCTGTCCAGTAAGGATCAAGTGAACTGGGAGTTTTCTTATATTCAAGTATATATTCCTTAATCTTGGGTGTAGGTATTAAAGAAGGGCTTCTATTATATATCCACAGTTCATGTGGAGTTAAAGAAAGGGATATCTTTTTTGTATCGAATTTTTCTATTTCTTTCGCATTTCCTTCTTTGTCAAAAACCCTCATTAGGCCATCAACCAATATCCAACCGCCATTTTGCCATAAGGCTTCTTTAGCAGTTATTACTGTTTCATTTTTGCCGTCAGCTGAATTATATGTAATAGTTATTTCATTCATTTTTCCTTCTTTTTCGCTAAAATTCTTAGTGACATATACAATATTCTTAGAGGTAAAAATAAAATCTCCTTTCGTTTTACTCAAATATTCTTTTTCTCCTTGGATATTACCGTGCCATATCTCGTCTTTTTTCTCTTCACATAAAGGTAATAAAGTTATATTTACTCCAAAACAAAATAATGAGATTATTAAACCTGACATAAGTAACGGCATGGTGATTCTTATTGCAGAGATCCCTGACAATCTCATTGCCATGATTTCCTTGTCTTCAGCTAAATGTCCGACAGAAAACCAAACTCCTATAAGTACAGCTAAAGGTGATAATTTCATCCAAAGAGATGGGAGTAAAAACATGTAGAATTGTGCTACATTAACTATTTGCGCTCCTTTATCTATGAATTTGCTTAAATTAGCTAGTAGGTCAACTAAACAATAAAAGAAACAGAATGTAACCACTGACAGAAGATATGAAGGAATAAAATGTTTAAGGAGATATTTATCAAGTATCTTCATGTGTTTTCTCTTAATAGATAAGGCATACAAAAACCAACCAGAAGTATATTAGGTAACCACATTAGTATGAAAGGATAGAATAAACCCTCTTGAGCAATCATTTGGGCAAATAGAAGTACTACATAATAAAGGATGATTACGGGTAAACTTAGTCCAAAACCTTTTATTCTATTTTTACTTTTTATCTTTATCCCTAATATGTAACCTGTTAAAAGAAAGAATATGGGAGAAAAAGCAAGAGAAAATCTTTTATGCATTTCTGTAAGTAAAGGATAGGGAACAATTTTCTGTCCATTGAAATACCTAATGCTTTCTTGTAGTTCCCCGATGTTCATATCCCACGGCTTCTTATTAACTTCTTTTGCACCTCTTATCGGTTCAAGTTCAATGTAGTATGTTTCAAAATGCGCTTTTGTAAAACCTATAGGATTTTCAGCATCTGTCTGATCAATAGTTCCTTCCAATAGTTTCAAACTCTGTTTTTTGTCTTCTTTAGAAGTTATTATTTCCCCTTCTTTTGCAATTATTACCGAAGGTGTCCCTTTATCCTTGAGTTCGAAAACCGTAATTCCTTTAATTTTCTTACCCTTTATCTTATCTATATAAATCTTATAATTTTTAAAGTTGTCCATAAGAACTTTTTCTTCCACCGTTGAAACTATATTTTCAATTTTGAATTCTTCCTGTATTGTTTTAATGCCTAGATTTGCAGCAGGCGAAACTTCTGAATGAAGATATAGACAAAAAAGACTTACAAGAAGAGATAATCCTAACAGCGGAGAGATAACAACAGAAGGTGCTAAACCGCAGGATTCTAATCCTACAACCTCCCCATCCTGACATAATCTGTTGAAACAGTTTATACTACCCAATAAAAAACCCATTGAAATTGAGTAGGGAAGAATAAGACAAATTATGTAAAAGAGCAATTTCCAGGTGGTTTCTAATCCAATTCTTTTGTCAAAGAATATACGCGCTAGAGGGAAGAAATTACTTACGAATAAAACAAAAGTAAATATGAAAAAACCTAAAAGAAAAGAAGGGACGAATTCTTTTATTATATAGAGCCTCAATGTTTTCATCATAAGAAATTCTTGCTGTGTTAGGAACTATGATTGCACAGATTATTTTAAAGGAGAGGGTGGAAAGTAGCAAGCCCTGTCAGAATGTTATGTAAATAGTCGAAAAATTTGCTTAAGCTTAATAATACAAACATGCTAATAGATGTCATTATTTTATACAGATAAAATGTGTCCCTGGGGCAAAAAATAGGACTAAATGTTTAAGAACTTTGAAACGATGGAGGATGTTAAGAAGGAAGTTCTTCCAATTTTTAGGATTATTTAGGTTGTGTGGGTCAAAGGCATCAACTATGTCCAAAACAGTCGAAAATCCCAGTTTCTTGAAAAAATACCTCAATTGAGAATAAGTAAATTGATTAAAATCAATACCAAATTTCATGATATCTTTACCTTGACGATAAATCCGCAAATGATATCGAAAATTGTTGGGTAACCAACCATATAATGGAAAGTTATATTCCCCTGATATTAGACTAAACTTATTTGTGGAGTAGAAATAAAATAAACCACCGGATTTTAGTGCATCAAAGACTTTCTTGAGTACTTTTTGCCAATACTGTACATGCTCAAAGGTGGAAGTTGCAATAATGATATCGTATTTTGATATACCTATATCTGTTCCTTCTATGTTGCCTAATTCTATGTCAGGTTCAATTCCGTATTTCTGACCAAAGTATTTAGCATATTCAACTAATTGTGCACTTATTTCTATTCCTTTGCATGAAATCCCTTTTTTTTTGCATAGAATTGGCAACCACCCTGTTCCGGTTCCTATTTCCAAAATCTTAGTGTCATGATTAATTGTTTTGAATTTTTTAATACGCTCGAAAATGATCTCCCAATCATGTTCTTTGTCTTCAAGTTTAATATGCCTATTATTTTCAATGTAATCAGAAATGCTCATAAGTTCTCCATTGCAATTTTTCATAGAGTAAATCTCAATTATCCAGTTAAACTATAGTTAAAGAGCTTATATTATATATTTAACAGGTTTTCAATTATATCAAAGCTTGAGATACGATAGATTCAAAATTCTCATCCTGGTTCAAGTATGCTGTTTTCAATAAATTTTGAGGTTGTAGCTCTCTGGTTTCCTGTGCTATAGTGCTGTAAGAATAAGCTACATGAAAAGAAAAATTCTATTCCTTGTTATTAGAGTTATAGTGAGCATTTCTTTAATAGGTTTTCTTTTGTACAAGCTTGGCATAAAAAATCTTGAAGGTTTCCCAACATATCTCAGGAGTGCATCTTACCCTTTCTTAGTAATATCAATTTTAATTTTGGCTATAGCGGTAATACTTACTGCGATTAGATGGAAGAAATTATTAGAGGTACAGGATATTGAAATTAAATTTGGACCCATATGTAAACTAACTTTTATTAGTTTCTTCTTTGCTAATTTTATGCCAGGTGTAGTTGGAGGGGATGCAGTTAAGTTATATTATACAGTTAAGAATACTCGCAGAACCGCTGACTCTTTCGTTTCTATTTTTTTAGACCGCTTGTTAGGAATGTCTGCACTTCTTGTCATAGCAGTTTTTTCGGCAGTTTTTTTAATTAACATCCCGGAGATTAGAACCATCTCTTTGTTTATTTTTAGTCTGTTTATTCTTTTTTTAATTGCAGCTTTCTTGTTCTTCAATCTCAAAATTTTATTAATATTAAGAAGGTTATACAAAATTAAGCCATTTGATTTAGGGAATAAAATAAAAAAATTTAAAAACGCGATTATTGTGTACAGAAAAAGAAAGGGTATCCTTGTTTATACTTTTTCCCTTTCCATTGTTGTTCAACTTCTAATAGTAGTGGTTTCTTATTTTGTAGCTCCATTTTTAAATTTACATATACCTATTAGATATTTCTTTCTGTTTGTTCCTTTAATACAATTGATTATGTCTATCCCTATAACTGTTGCTGGGATAGGGACAAGAGAATGGGCTTTCATCTTTTTCTTTACGACGATTAGTGGACTAATTACCAAAATGGATGCATTTGCTTTGAGTATAGGATATTATCTTACTACTCTGATAGCTTCTATCCCCGGAGGCATTGCGTATCTTTTGAGAGGTGGAGAACTAAAGAGTAAATAATATATAAAATTTCAGTTTTCATCTTTTGTCTGTCTTAATTGTCAATCCAGATAATAGTTTGTTAAAATAACTTTAGCTTTTAATTAAGGGGTCTAAAATGGATATAGATAAATTAAAATTCAAAGATAACGGTCTTATACCTGTAGTTATCCAGGATTATGATGATCAGAAGGTCTTAATGGTTGCGTATATGAACAAGGAAGCCATTAAATTGACTATTGAAACAGGAGAAACACATTTTTATTCCCGTTCAAGAAAAAAAATATGGAAGAAAGGTGAAACTTCAGGGCATGTGCAAAAAGTAAAAGAAATATTATTAGATTGCGATGAAGATACATTGCTTATAAAAGTAGAGCAGAAAACGGCAAGTTGTCACAATGGTTACAAAAGTTGCTTCTATCGTAAAATTGATTCCAAAGGCAATCTAGAGATAGTGGATAAGAAACTTTTCGATCCGGACGAGGTTTACAAATGATCGAATTGACACAAGATACATTGAAGAATATGAAACCTCAAAAGGATTTCTTCATAGGAATAGATTCCGACGGATGTACTTTTGACACTATGGAAATAAAACAGAAAGAGTGTTTTATTCCCAACATAATAAAATATTGGAACCTGCAGCCAATTTCCAAGTATGTTAGAGAAACGCAGGAATTCGTGAATCTTTATTCGAGGTGGCGCGGTATGAACAGATTCCCTGCGCTGGTAATGGTGTTTGAACTTCTCAAAGATAGACCTGAGGTTAAAAAAAGGGGGGTTAAAATACCAGATATAAAATCATTAAAAGAATGGATAAAAAAAGAAGCTAAACTCGGAAACCCTTCACTTAAAATAGCTGTTGAGAAAACAGGCGACCCAGTTCTTAAAATTGCCCTTCAGTGGAGCGAAGCTGTAAATAAAACAGTTGCTGATATAGTAAAAGATATTCCACCGTTCCCTTTTGTAAAAGAATCACTAAAGAAAGCTAAAGAAAAAGCAGATGTGATTGTTGTATCCGCTACACCCAACGAAGCACTCCAAAGAGAATGGAAAGAACATGGCATATCGCAATATGTGAGAGCAATTTGTGGCCAGGAACTTGGCAATAAGAAAGAACAAATAGCACTTGCTGCTGGGAAATATAAAAAAGAACACACACTTATGGTTGGTGATGCTCTCGGTGATATGCAAGCTGCAAGAGAGAATAAAGCTCTATTTTATCCGATTAATCCTGGGAGAGAAGATGAGAGTTGGGAAAGATTTTATAATGAAGCACTAGACATATTTTTTGATGGAAAATATGCGGGAACTTATGAATTGGAACTTATAGAAAAGTTCGAAAAATATTTACCAAGCATACCACCGTGGGAAAGATGAAAAGTACCAAGTTAATCAATTAAAGAAACTATGAACACATTACCAATTATTACATTTATTGTAGGTTTTGTTTTAGGAGGGATAATTATTGCGTCTATTTTGAAGTATACACAAGTGAAAACAGCTAAGGAGAGTAAAACTGCAGTAGATGCTGTTATAGAGAACATGAAAGCAAGTTTTGGAAGCCTTTCCCTTGAAGCACTCAGGACATCTACAGAGCAATCCATAAAGTTATCAAAAGAGATTTTGGGTAAAGAAAGAGAATTAAATGTTAAAGAATTAGACACGAAAAAAGGGCTTATTGACCAACAACTTAAGAATATGACTGCTAAGCTTGAAGATGCGTCCAAACTTATGAAGGAACTGGAGAAAGATAGGGCGGAAAAATTTGGAGAACTTGCCGCGCATCTTAAAAAAACTGGAGAGCAAACAACACGCTTAACGGAAATTACATCTACTCTCCGTGAAGCATTATCAAGTACGAAAGCGAGGGGGCAGTGGGGTGAAAGAATGGCTGAAGATGTGTTACAGCTTGCAGGTTTTATTGAGAATGTTAACTATGTAAAGCAGAAAGCTGTTGAGGGAGGAAGATCAATACCGGATTTCACTTTCTGGTTACCTAAAGATAGGAAGCTTAATATGGATGTTAAATTTCCTTTAGATAACTATATGAAGTTTCTTGAAGCTCATGCTGAATCGGACAAAGAAAAATTCCGCAGTAATTTCTTGAGAGATGTTAAGGCGCGCGTTAAGGAAATCAAAAGCCGCGACTATATCAATCCTGAAATGAACACTGTTGATTATGTGCTTCTGTTTATTCCCAATGAACAAGTTTATGCATTTATACATGAACAAGATAGTTCCATTATAGAGGAAGGGCTCAAAAACAAAGTAATTTTTTGTTCTCCAATGACACTCTATGCCATTGTAATGGTTATTCACGAGGCTGTAAAAAATTTCGCTTTGGAGAAAGCTTCAAATGAAATATCATCATTGTTAAGTGCATTCTTGAAACAATGGGATGCGTTTTGCGAAAAGATGGAATTAGTAGGTAAACGAATTGGAGAAGCACATGAGGCATACGATATCCTTAGTACAACAAGACGAAGGCAACTTGAAAAACCTTTAAGTAAAATCGAAGAAATAAGTAAACAGCATGATTTACCTATAACAATTGATGAGGGAGATAAAGAGGAAGTTCCATTTATTGAAGAATCAACCAAGGAAGATGGCACTTAAAGACTAGGGTTATTTCGAAAGTTCTTTGCTTCTCTGTTCCGCTTTTTTTATTGCCTGAATTAAAGCTTCTTTCCATTTCGTATCTATCAAAACTTTCAATGCGGCTTCAGTTGTTCCTTTGGGAGAAGTTACCTTTTGCCTTAAAACAGCAGGACATTCTCCTTTTTCTATCATTTTTGCCGCGCCAATTATCGTCTGGACTGAAAGAGTTTTTGATTCCTCTTCCTTAAGCCCGAGTTCAATCCCTGTTTCTGCCATTGCTTCTAACATATAGAATACATAAGCAGGTCCTGAACCTGATAAAGCTGTTACAGCATCTAATTTATCTTCTTCAAGTTTAAGAACCTTGCCTACACTTCCGAAAATCTCCTCTGCTATTTTTTTATCTTCTTCTGATACGGATTTAGATATACAATAAACCGACATACCTTCGCCTATCAAAGCAGGTAAATTAGGCATAGCTCTTATTATGGGTATTGATTTTTTAATTATTTTTTCTATAAATGATGTTTTTATCCCTGCAGCTATTGATATTATTAGGTGTGAAGCAGTTACGAATTGAGATATTTCTTGAAGTAAGGATTCCATATCCTGTGGTTTTACTGCAAGAATTATTATGGAAGAATTTTCGATTAACTCTTTATTGTCTTTAGTAAATGTGATTTGAGGATATTTTCGTTTAAGGCATTGGAATCTTTCTTCCTGTTTTTCGCTTATTGTAATGCTTTTTTTATCGAGGACGTTCTTTTTAAATAATCCGGCAAGCAACGCTTCTCCCATATTCCCACAACCGATTATCCCGATATTTTTGTTTATCAAGCCCTGTCTCCTTTTTTTCTGAATAGGATTCTATCACCCTTAAACTGTTCTATCAATTACTTTGCTATAATTCCCTTAAATGGAAATAATTCTTGCATCTGCTTCTCCCCGAAGAAAAGAGCTTCTCAAGAAGCTTTTCAAAGAATTTCAGGTTGTTCCTGCGCATATTGATGAAAATATAGTTACTAATAAAGGCGATATATCTAAAATTGCCGAGGTTCTTGCATTAAAGAAAGCAGAAATAATAGCAAAGAAATATCCTGAGGCACTTGTTATAGGAGCTGATACAGTTGTTGAAATGGGAGGTGTAATATATGGGAAGCCCCAAGATAATGATGAAGCTGTTAAAATTCTAAAAGAGCTTAGGGGAACTGTTCAGAAGGTGATAACAGGATTAGCGTTGCTATGCACAGAGAAAGATATCTGTCTTGTGGATTCCGAAATAACCTATGTGAAAATGAGAGACGATATTAGTGATGAAGAAATAGAAACTTATGTAAAAAGCGGGGAAGGTAAAGATAAGGCAGGAAGTTATGCTGTTCAGGAAAAAGGCGATAAATTCATCGAATGGATGAAAGGCGATTACTACAATGTAGTGGGATTTCCTGTAAAAAAGCTATACGCTCTACTTCAAAAAGCAAAAGATAGATGGAATTTAGAAATTGATTTGATATACAATAAATAAAAATAAGATGAATTTATATACAAAAGTTTTTGTTTTTATTTTAGCAATTCTTTGTATTTCCGGTTGTAGTAAAAATAATCTTCCTACAACTTTAGCTTCTTATAAATCTATTCCTGTAAGTCAAAAAAATACAGATAATGAAATACTAAAACAAGCTTGTATTAAGGCTTCTATATGCGGAATTAAATTGGAAGTAAAACGTCATCAGAGTTGGATTGAGCAAAACAAAG
>CAIJMQ010000106.1 GCA_903821905.1 uncultured bacterium | reverse complement strand
TATTTCCTTTATATGGAGACCATAATTTGGAAAACTGTCTTGCAGGAATAGCTGTAGCAAAACTTTTTGATTTGGATAAAATTGAGATAGAAAAAGGTTTAAGGAGTTTTAAAAATTTGGAACACCGCTTGGAAAAAATAGGAGAAATAAAAGGAGTTGAGTTTATAAATGACTCCAAATCTACAAATGTTGACTGTGTCGAAAAAGCACTCCTTACACTTAAATCACCTTTACTTCTTATATTAGGTGGAAGAGATAAAGGGAATGATTATTCTCAAGTAGAAAAACTTATCAGAGAAAAAGTAAAGTCTATCTTTGCAATTGGCGAAAGTAAAGAAAAAATTAAAAAAGTTCTTAAAGGGGTAGTCCCTGTTTTTGAATATAGCACCTTGGAAGAAGCCGTAGATAATGCATTAAATAATGCTAAATCTGGAGATAAAATTCTACTTTCTCCGGCTTGTGCTTCTTTTGATATGTTTACAGATTACAAAGAGAGAGGAAAAGTATTTAAAGATATTTTTCATAAACTCAAAAAACTCTATGGATAAGACAAATTTTATGTTACTTCTGATAGTTATTCTTCTTTCATCGATTGGGATCATAATGGTTTATTCCGCGTCTTCAGCGTATGCAAGAGATAAATTCGGAAGTAGTTATTTCTTTTTCTACAAGCAACTTATATGGTTATTAATTGGTAGTGCGGGGTTAATTTTTGCTTACCATTTCCCATATTCTAATTGGAAGTTTATAAGTAAGCCTCTCATATTATCTGCGATATTTCTACTATTATTATCTATTAGTCCCTTAGGCTATCATGCAGGTGGTGCAAAGAGATGGGTGAAGATTGGCAGTTTCCTTTTTCAACCTTCCGAAGTTTCTAAACTCTTCTTTATTGTATATATATCCGATTTTCTATCAAGGAAAAAAGTAAAAGTTAAAAGTTTTATTAAGGGACTATGCCCTCCTCTTTTTATTCTTTCAGCACTTGTAATCCTACTTCTTATGCAACCAGATTTTGGCACAGCGGCTCTTATTACTGCCATTACCTTGATTCTATTCTTTGTTGGCGGAGGCAATCTTATTTACATATTTTCACTATTTTTCTTTTCACTACCTGTGGTTTATTATCTTATATTTAGAGGTGGGTACCGAAAGGAAAGAATAATTGCTTTTTTAAATCCCTACAAAGATCCTCAAGGTGCAGGCTTCCAATTGATACAATCTATTATCGCTATCGGTTCAGGAAAGATTTTTGGTAAAGGATTCGGCGCTTCAAGACAGAAACTTTTTTTCTTACCTTCTTCTTATAATGATTTCATTTTTTCTATAATAGGAGAAGAATTAGGATTTTTAGGTACAATAACTATAATACTTCTATATGTTGTCTTTGTTATTCTAGGTTTTCGGATTGTATTAAAGGCAAAAGAAGCCAAAGATGATTTTGCGGTTTTCCTTGCATTAGGAATTATTCTTTTAATAGTACTTCAGGCATTTATAAATATGGGAGTAAGTACAGGCATTCTTCCTACTAAGGGTTTATGTCTTCCATTCATATCCTATGGTGGTAGTTCCATGGTAGTCAACTTGACATCTGTTGGCATTCTACTTAATATTGGTAAAAATAAAAACATTGAAGAGGGGGTATTAACATGAAAGACGAGAAGACGACACCTTCTGAATATAAAGGGCCAGACAGAAGAAAGTACTTGAGATTTGGCTATCCTTTTTTTATTCGTGTCACAAAAGATGGTGAGGCAAATATTGCAGAAAAACCTTCTCTTATGAGTTTCAAAGAGTTACAGGACAATCATATAAGTATATCTAGGGATATATCAATAGGTGGAATACGTTTTGTAACAAGTAGAGACTATCTTCCAGGGAGCCTTGTAAATGTTGAAGTTTTCAGCCCCACTAGAAAAACCCCATTTAATATATTGGGCAAAGTTGTATGGAGAAAAAAAAGAATCTTGGGCAGTTCTTCTGGTGGCACATATGAAATGGGAATAGAATTTTTAAAAATAGAAGGGGAAAATGAATTTAAAAATTTACTTGAGCAACTTGTAAAAACAAAATTGGAGAAAGTATTATTATGATAATTTTTCTCCTAAAAAGGAATTCTAATTATGGATAAAATAGAACGTAGAAGTGAAAGAACAAATACCCTTGAATATAAGGGGCCAGAAAGAAGGAAATACGTAAGACTTGATTATCCTTTTTTTATTAGAGTTAGAAAAGATGGAGAGGGCTCTAACAAGGAAAATCAACATGTTATTACTTTTAAAGAATTAGAAGATAATGATATAAGTATAGCCAAAAATATGTCCATAGGCGGCATATGTTTTACAACTAGTAAAGATTATCCTCCCGAAACGCAAGTGTTCGTAGAAATTTTTAGTCCTACCAGAAAAGTACCTTTCCATATATTGGCAAAAGTAGCATGGAGAAAGAAACGAATTCTTGGACATGCTTTAGGATATACCCATGATACAGGTGTAGAATTTTTGAAGATAGATGCAGAAGGGGAATTCCAGGATTTACTTGAACAACTGGTAAAAGCAAGGTTGGAGAAGGTATTGTTATGATATCTCTTCTCCTTAAGGAGAAATACAATATTTCCCAAAAGAATAATTATATCAGTAGGTTCGACGGGCGGCCATTTTTTCCCTGGGTTAAGAGTAGCTGAACATTTAAGACAAAACTATAATATAGAAACTATATTTTTAGGCCCAATAAAAAAAGAATTTCAGACTATACTTAAAACAGAAAAAATCCCTTTCGTTAACCTCCCTATTTCTTCTAACCAAACAAATATAATTGCCAAAGTTTTATTCTATTATTTAGCAATGCTGAAATCTACCTTTGATTCTTTTCTATTCTTAAGTTGTAATAGACCGTATATAGTAATGGCTACGGGAAGTTTTGGAAGTGTACCTGCTGGAGTATCTGCTTTTTTTTTGAGAATACCCCTTTTTATTCACGAACAGAATATAGTATCTGGAAAAGCAAATGTTTTCTTGGGTAAATTCGCCACAAAAATATTTCTTGCTTTTCCTAATTCTTTTTTCCCAAATTCCAAGTCTGTTTTAGTGGGAAATCCAGTGGGAAAACACAAATCCAATTTAGATAAAAGGGAGTGCTATAAAAAATTGGAATTAGATATTAATAAAAAAACTCTTCTTGTTTTCGGTGGTTCACAAGGGGCTTCTTCACTTAATAGTTGGTTTATAAACGTATTGGGAGAAATTAGTAATTTTAATGATTGGCAGATAATTCATATTACTGGGAAAAGTGATTATGTAAGAGTTAAGAATAGATACGTAAATTTTAAAATACGCTCGGTAGTATTACCTTTTTTATATCCAATTGATTGTGCTTATAAAATATCTGATTTGGCAGTTTCAAGGGGTGGAGCCCTTTCACTCTCTGAACTTTCTTTTTGGGGTATATCAGCTTTGATTGTCCCTTATTCTTATGCAAAAGATAATCATCAAGAGTACAATGCGCGTTATTTTCAAGAAAGGGGTGGAGTTTATCTCTTGAAACAAGAAGATATTAAAGAAGATAATTTTCCTGAAAACTTCAAAGAGTTGTTAAATGATTCTGACAAATTAAAGCTTATGAGTAAGAATATGAAGGATATATTACAAAATGACGCATTAGAAAGAATATGTGAAGAAATCTATAAGTATATAAAATAAAAAACATCTAAATGTCCAATAATAAATTTGAGTTACATGATCCAGTTCATTTTATAGGTATTGGCGGATGTTCAATGAGTGGTATTGCCTATATTTTGCTTAAAAAGGGATACAAGGTGCAGGGTTCTGATGTACAGGAAAATGTATATACCAAGAGGATTGCTTTATTAGGGGTGAAAATATATCTCTCTCATAAAGAAGGTAATGTTGGAAATGCAAGGACAGTGGTTTATTCCAGCGCTGTTTCCCCCGACAACGCAGAACTTCTCGTTGCAAAACAAAAAGGGTTAAAAATTTTTTCGAGGGGTCAGATGCTGGCGCATTTAATGGACAACAGTACAGGAATTGCAGTCTGTGGTACTCATGGGAAAACGACTACGTCTTCTTTAATATCTTTTCTCCTGTTGCGTGCAGGACTTAATCCGACATTTATTGTTGGCGGTGATGTAGAAGATCTTGGAGGTAATGCCCATATAGGCGATAAAGATCTGTTTGTGGCAGAAGCTGATGAATCTGATAGTTCATTCCTGCTGCTATCACCGTCATTTGAGGTAATTACCAATATAGAAGCAGAACATCTTGACCACTACAAAACTTTTGCAAATCTTAAGGATGCTTTCTTAAAATATATTCAAAATATAAAAGATAGAGGATGGCTTTTGGCTTGCGGAGATGATGAAGTCGTAAAAGATATGTTACTTACGCAGAAAAAAAATATTAAAGCACAGGTGATTACCTATGGCATAGAATCATCCAACACAATCTATGCATCCAATATTCAAACAGATAACGGTAAAAAATGTTTTGATGTGAATTTTAAAGGTAAATATCTGGGTAGAATGAAAATATCCCTATTAGGAATTCACAATGTGAAAAATGTCCTTCCTTCTATTGTAATTGGGCTTCATTATGGACTTAAGTGGGAGCAAATGGTAGAAATTTTGCCGCAGTTTAAAGGGGTAGGTCGTAGGTTCCAGATAAAAGGTAAATATAAAGGGGCTTTAGTTGTAGATGATTATGCACATCATCCAACCGAGATAAAAGCAACACTGCAAATGGCAGATGAATTAAAGCCGAAGAGAAAAATTGCCATATTTCAACCGCACAGATATACTCGTACACAACATTTTGCTTGTCAGTTTGCTGAAGTTCTTAAAGATGTTGATATTCCTATTCTTATACCTATTTATGCTGCCAGCGAGAAGCCAATTCCGGGAGTAACATCAGAACTAATTTGTAATCACTTGGAAAAACTTGGTGCATTGCCATTATATTTCCAAGAGAAGGAAGAAGCGGTTGCATATCTAAAAAATACAGTCCAACCAGATGATATTGTATTAACTATCGGGGCAGGAGATGTATATAAGATAGGGGAGAAGTTAATTGGTAGTAGTCAGTAATTATTTTGTTTTCACGAAGAATTTTCCCGGCAGTTGTTTTATGATGCCCTTCAGTTCCAATGATAATAGCACAGATAATGCTTCCGGAGAACTCATTTTGGTTTCCTTGATAATCTCTTCAATTTGTATTGGCTCAGAAGAAAGCAAGTTATAGATTTTACTTTCTTTTTCTTCTAATTTTTCATGGAATCTTTCTTCTGGTTTTCTATTTGTATCCCAGTTTATCTGGGGCATAAGTTCGGATGCAATATCTGTCCATCCAGTAACAAGTTTAGCTCCGTCCTGAATGAGTTTATGTGTCCCTTGAGTATATTCAGAATCAATCTTACCCGGGATAGCAAATATATCTCTTCCCTGTTCTAAAGCAAAATTTGCAGTAATAAGTGCGCCGCTTTTTTCTCCTGCTTCAACAACAACTATTCCTAAAGATAATCCCGATATTATTCTGTTTCTTCTCGGGAAATTGAATCTGTCGGGTGAAGTGTTTAATGGGAATTCCGAAATTAAAGCTCCGGCTTGAGCTATTTCTTCTGATAATTTCTTATTCTCACGCGGATATATAAAATTCAAGCCACTTCCTAAAACTGCTATAGTTCTGCCTTTTTGCTTTAGTGCTCCTTGGTGTGCGGATGTATCTATGCCGCGAGCCATGCCGCTGACTATTGTAAAACCTGCTTGGGCTAAATTATCTGCTAGCTCAAACGTTATGGTTTTTCCGTAATAAGATGCCTTCCTTGTCCCGACAATAGCTACCGACATCTTATAATCCAGTTCTTTAAATTCTCCTCTTACATATAGGAGAAGTGGGGGAGAAGAAATATTTTTAAGAAGCGGAGGATAATCCGGGCCTATAAATGGGATGAGTTTAATCCCGAGTCTTTTGATGAGAGAAATCTCCTGTTTTAGGTCGAGATGTTTCTCTTTATCCCTTATATTCTCTATTAAATCTGTTCCGATTCCAGATGTGGAGAAAAGTTCCTTATCGCTTGCTTTGAATATAGCTTGAGGAGAGCCGAATCTATCAAGTAAAGCTTTACCTTTTACTGGTCCCAATCCAGGAATTGCATTAAAATAAAGCCAACTTTCTATTTCTTCCATTTGGGTAATCTTTACTAAAAAATATTTGGTTGAATATCAAGGTCTAAAGAAGAGGTTTTGCCCTCTTTTAACATCCAGTAACCCAAACCTGCAACCATTGCACCGTTATCTGTGCATAGTTTGAGTTCATTGGGGAAATGGATTTTTAAGTTTTTCTTTTTACCTTCTTCTTCCAATTTTCCCCTTATCCTTGAATTTGCGGAAACACCGCCGCCTACAACTATTGTGTCTGTCTTTTTATACTCTGCCGCAAGAATAGCTTTCTTAACAAGAACGTCAACTATTGCTTCCTGGAAACTTGCAGCTATATCGGGGAGCTCTTTCTTGGAAATCTTCCCTTTTTTTTCTACATATCTAAGGAGCGAAGTTTTAAGTCCTGAAAAACTGAAATCAAACTTGTTCTCTAAGTGTGCGCGGGGAAATTTTATTGCCGAAAGGTTTCCTTTTTTACTTATTCTGTCTATTAAAGGTCCCCCGGGATAGCCCAAGTTTAAAATTTGTGCTCCTTTATCAAAAGCTTCTCCGCAGGCATCATCTCTAGTTTGTCCAAGGAAAGAATAAGTCATGAAATCTTCTACATAAAAAAGCGATGTATGCCCTCCGGAGATTACCAGACCAATATATGGGAATTCTATATTATGTTGACCAAGGAAGTTTGCATAAAGATGTGCATGAATATGATTTATACCAATAAGAGGAATGGATAAGCTATATGATAAAGTTTTTGCAAACTCAACGCCTATCAAGAGTGAACCTGCAAGACCCGGCCCATAAGTTACGGCTATTGCATCTATTCCTGAGAATTTAGTGTTAGCTTTATTGAGCGCTTCTTTTACAACCCAACCTATGCTTTCCAATTGTTCACGTGAAGCTAGTTCCGGCACAACGCCGCCAAAGGGAGCATGAATTTTATCCTGAGAGGTTATTATATTTGAAACTATGATGGTACCATCTTTAACTATTGAAGCAGACGTCTCATCGCAAGATGTTTCTATTCCGAGGATTAACATATTAATTAATAGTTATTAGGCGTTCGGTTTGGTAGATAGCTTTTTTATTGTCGCCAATGTTTATCCATATCCCAGCTAGTTATGTCGTCTTTATTATGACCTAAACCAGTTAGTTTATCTTTGCCCTTAGAGTAAAGATAGTAGGGGGAATCAGGAACTTGCTCTCCTCTTGGGACTCCTACCTGTTTATTAGTTCCATCAATGTCGGCTTTATTATTAGTATAATAGTAATATTCTCCCCAAGGGTCTTTAGGTATATTCTTTATATATGGTCCATACCAATGCTTAAAGTTCGGCTGTGCTTTTAAAATGTCGTTTGGACTAACAAGCCCTATATATAAAGGATCTGGTGAACTAATATCCCCAATAATTCCACTGTAGTTTCCGAAATAACCTTCCATATCTGTCTGATACATAGCAATAGCAATTTCCATTGCGCTAATATCTGCTTCTGCTTTTATTCTTTTTACACGAGAATCTCCGTGAGGAGGAATTAATAAGAAAATGAACCCCAAAAACATTAGAATGACAAATAACACCATAACATCGCGGAAAATGTCATTAAAACTTGGTTTCTTATTTTCAAAAAGTCGAAAACCCATTAGTTTTATTTAACGTCTATTTTTTAAGGAGTTGAGAAACTGGAACTATTTGGATACCTTCAGCTTCTATTTGAGGAAGTATATTCTTGAGGGTATTTAGTGTTTCAGGACTGGGATGTGCTATGCCTATAGCTTGTCCATTTGATAAAGCTTGAGAAACCAGGTCTTCAAGTTGTTCTTTAATATATTGTTCATCTTTTTTGTTGTCAAGAAAAGTATTTCTTTCAAGATAAGGAACTCCTTTTTCGGCTGCTATTTTTTTAGTAGACGAATCGGATGATGTAAGACTATCCAGGAAAAAAAGATTTTTGTTTTTCAGGGTATCCAACAGTTGGGCTACAATTTCTTTCTCTTCCATGCCTTTTGAACCTTCATGATTGTTTACCCCAACTGCATAAGGGACAGTTTCCAGGTTTTGCATAACAACCAACTGGATTTCTTCTTTATTCATACTTTCTGTGATAAGTCCTGGAATATTATTGTACTCAGTGTTTTGAGATTCAAGAGGTTGATGTAATAAAACTTCAAAACCAGAATCGTGAGCCAGCTTAGCAATTATTTTTGAATCCTTTTGGCGCGGGAGTACAGAGATAGTTAGTTTATAAGGGATTTTCAATATTTCTTTCTCTATATCCCTACCATAACCCATATCGTCAATTATTATGGATATTTGCGGAGGTTTTACTTTGCTTATATAAATGGAATGAGTAGCTATGCTGCCTTGCCCTACTGATATTTTTAGTTTTTTCCCGCCATCCAAGAAATTATAAGATAATATTTTACCGCCGGCTTGAGTTATATTGTGGTCTATAACCTTTAGGACATCGTTTAATGATACGGATGGTTTGACCAAGAATTCTTCATGTACTTCTACCGATTTGGTTTTTTCCTTTGTTGATTTTTCTTCCCAATATTTTTTTACTATATTTTTCTCTGTTATTCCTACACTGAGGAGAGCTTTGTTTAGAGTATCTTCTACTAATGAAGAAACAGATATATCTTTATTCTCAGGATATATTTTCTTATAGTTAAGTGTTCCCCAGATGCCCATTTCTACTATGAATAACACCAAAAGGCCATATACCAAAAACTTTTTGTTATCCATTTTTCTTTTTCTCTATAAGATATTCAACTGCTCTTTTTAACTGGGGGTCTTTTTCTATATCTTCTTTTTTATATCCTGCAAGGAATTCTCTAATTTGTTTTTTCTCTCCTTTTGATATTTCCACTTGTATGTCTGGAGCTATTCCTTTGCCTTCTATACATATACCTTCAGGGATGTAATAATATGCAGTGGTGAGTCTTAAAGCATATTCTTCATCGAGGTCTATTATTGATTGTACGCAACCCTTTCCGAAAGTTTTTGTTCCTATAATCGTGGCTCTCTTAGAATCTTTTAGTGCACCAGCGACTATTTCTGAAGCACTGGCACTTCCCTCATTTACTAAAACCACAATTGCATCATTCATTGGTAATAACGGCTCTTTTTGGGCATAAAATTTTCTTTCATCCTCACCGTTTCGGCCCTTTACATATACAATTAATTCTCCCTTGGGCAGAAAGAGGTCGGATACTTGAATTGATGAGTCAAGGAATCCGCCGGGGTTATTCCTCAAATCCAATATGACAGAAGTAGCCCCATCTTTTAATAGTTTAGTTATTGCTTCTTCAAGTCCTTTAATCGTATCTTCCCTGAAAGCGGTAATACGGACATAACCGATTCCTTCACTTATTATATTTACATCCTTGACACTCTTTATGTGAATAGTTTCTCTTGCTAATTCAAAAGGGAGCAGGTCTTCTTCTCCTTCTCTCCAAATTTTTATTGTAACTTTGGTGCCTGGTGCTCCCCTTAACTTTTTGACTGCTTCCCATGTAGACAACCCTTTAGCAGATTCACCATTAATTTCCAGGATCTTATCTCCTGATTCAATCCCTGCCCTGAAAGCCGGCGTATCCTCAATAGGAGATATTACAGTAATTACATTATCTTGTAGAGTAATTACCATACCCACACCTTCTAATTCACCTTTTGTGTCGACATCAAATTCTTTTTTTACATCAGGTGTCATAAATTGTGAATATGGGTCTAAAGAGCTAACCATTCCTTCTAAGGCGCTGTCTATGAGTTTCTTGGCTTCTACTTCTTTTACATATCTTTGCTGTATAGTTGCCATTACTTCTGCTAACAATTCAAGGTGTGGATAAATTTCCTCTTTTTCTGCAAGAGTATTGCCACGAGGGTTATCTCCTATAAAAAATATCAAGGAAAAAAACAGCAAAAACCCCAATACATATTTAATTGGTTTCATTTTTATTCTCTCAATTTTTTCACCCCCACCACAAAATTTTTGTGGTGGGGGTGTGCTTTATTTTCTGTTCTTATGTCTATCCCGTTTTCTTCTTTTCTTCAACTTATGGGTAGACATCTTTTTTCTTTTTCTCTTTCTACCACAAGGCATTTTAGGCCTCCTTATCTCTATTTTGGAATTTATTTAGAAACTCTTTTATAAATGGATTATTCTTTTCAGTTTCCAACTTACTGAATTCTTGTATTAATCTTTGCTGTTCTTTAGTTAAATTGACGGGTATTTCCATGAGTATTCGGATGTACTGGTCTCCACTTCCATGACCGTGAAGATGCGTCATCCCTTTTCCTCTCAAGCGAAACATTTTGCCATTTTGTACACCAGCAGGAATTTGCAATCTCGATTTCCCATCTAAAGTCGGGATTTCGATTTCTCCCCCCAAACATGCTGTTGTAATCAAAATGGGAATCTCTGTGATTATATCATCATCTCTTCTTTGAAAGAAAGGGTCTTCTTCAACATGGATAAAAATATAAAGGTCTCCAGACATAACTCCTTTTCCGCCTCCCTCTCCTTCTCCTTTTATCTTAATTCTGGAACCTGTATCTACTCCTTTCGGTAGATTGACAACGATTTTCTTTGATTCTTTAACTTGACCTCTACCATGACACTCTTTGCAAGGAGTTGTTATAATTCTGCCTGCTCCCCCACAGTTAGGACATGTACGTCTTATAATGATACCAATGAATCCCTGTTGAAAAATAACTTCCCCTTTACCTTTACATTCAGGGCATATTTGAGTCCCACTACCTAGTTCTGCTCCTTCACCTTGACAAAGTGTACAAGTTTCATTTTTGGACATTGTGATTTCTTTGCTTGTTCCGGTGTAAGCTTCTTTCAGAGAAATTCTCAAGTCATATCGTAAATCAATACTTCTGTTTGTTTCCCCGAAAAATGACTCGAAAATACTGTGGAAATCCGCAAAAATATCCGAAGAAAATATATCTTCGGTAGTTCTAAATCCTCTAAAACCGCTTCCTTCAATACCAGCATGTCCAAATTGGTCATACATTTCTCTCTTTTCTGGGGCAGAAAGGACAGCATAAGCTTCAGATATTTCTTTGAATTTTTCTTCTGCTTCTTTATTACCAGAATTCCTGTCGGGATGATGTTGAAGAGCGGATTTCCTGTAAGCTTTTTTAATATCTTCCACAGAAGCACTGCGGCTTATACCTAAAACCTCGTAATAATCTCTTTTAGTAATCAATTCTTACCTCTGGGGTTTAAAAACAGGAATATGATTCTACGATTTCTTTTTTCTCTGTCTTTCTAATTTTTTAAGCGCTTTTATTTTTAGAGAAAGCCCAAAAAGTTCTATGAATCCTTTTGCAGATTTATGATTAAAAATATCTTCGGGAGAATATGTTGCCATCTTCATATCGTAAAGCGAGTTCTCTGATTTTCTTCCTACTACAACACAGTTCCCTTTATGTAGTTTTAAATTAACTTCACCCGTTGTATTCTGGTGTATCTTGTTTAAAAATGCATCAAGAGCTTCTTTCAAATCAGAGTACCACAAGCCGTAATAAACTAACTGAGCATATTTGCTTGATATCATTTCTTTAAAGTGTATAGTTTCTCTGTCAAGGGTTAGATTCTCTATTTCTCCTAAAGCTTTATGCAGAATAACAGCTGCAGGCGCTTCATACAATTCTCTACTCTTTATGCCAACAAGTCTATCCTCTATCATGTCAATTCTGCCTATGCCGTGTTTTGCGCCAATCTCATTAAGTTCTATGATAAGTGATGATAGTTCATATTTGTTGCCGTTCAGCTTCTTAGGAGTTCCTTCTTCAAAATATATTTTTATATATTCAGGTTTTTGAGGTGCTTTTTCTATTGAATTTGTAATAGTCCATGCGTCTTCCGGTGGTTCTTGATCAGGATCTTCTAAAATTCCGCATTCTATGGAAGTACCCCAAATATTATCATCTATACTGTAAGGGCTTTTCTTTGTAGTTGAAACGGAGATATTATGTTTTTTTGCATACTCTATTTCTTCTTCTCTTGATTTTAATTCCCATTCTCTCAAAGGAGCTATTATTTTCAAATCTGGTGCAAAGGAGAAGAATACCAGCTCAAATCTTACCTGGTCATTGCCTTTACCTGAACACCCATGAGCTACTGCATCGGCATTTTCTTTTCTAGCCACATCTACCAATTTTTTTGCTATCAAAGGTCTTGAAAGTGCTGTTGCTAGAGGATACTTTTTTTCATATAAAGCGCCTGCTTTTAATGTGGGTAATATAAATTCGTTTGCAAATTCTTTTATTAAATCTTCTACATATACATTATATGCTCCTGTTTTCTTTGCCTTCTCTTTAATATCTTTAGAGTTAATTTCATGTCCAATAGTAGCAGTATATGTTATTACTTTAGCTTTATATTTTTCCTGGAGCCATTTTAAAGCTACAGAAGTATCCAAACCGCCTGAATAAGCAAGTACTATTTTCATTTATCTCCCTTTGTTATCTTCCATTATATATTGCTCCATCTGCTTTTCCAAATCCCATATGCTCATTTTTCTGTCAAAAGCAGAACTAACAATGCCTTCTGTAGATGGAGTTTATTTTCCGCTTGCTGCCATACAACAGAATTAGATCCATCCAATATCTCTCCTGTTATCTCTTCTCCTCTATGAGCAGGAAGACAGTGCATAACAAGGACATTCTTTTTAGCTAACTTAATTAATTTCCCATTTACCTGAAAGCCTTTGAAGTCAATTATTCTTTGTTTTTTTTCTGCTTCTTCTCCCATGGAAACCCAAACATCTGTATAGATTACATCTGTGCCTTTTACTGCTTTAAAAGGGTCTCTTATTAATTCAATTTTACATTTCGAATTAATTTTTTGGGCCTCTTTCAATATCTTGTCTTTTGGCTCATAACCCTTAGGAGATGCAATTACCAAGTTAATATCTGCTTTTGCTGCTGCGTATATCCAAGAATTGCAGACATTATTGCCTGAACCGATGTAGGTTAATTTTATATTTTTTAAGTCACCTTTTTTTTCTTTTATAGTAAACATGTCAGATAACACCTGGCATGGATGTGAAAAATCAGACAATCCATTGATCACGGGTATTGAAGCATTTTTAGCCAGTTCAATTAGGTTATCGTGATTGAATGTTCTTACCACGAGAGCATCAAGATAAAGCGAGAAAATTTTCGCAGCGTCGCCAATGGGTTCTCCTCTTTTTAGCTGAAGCTGGTCGGATTGCAAAAAGAGTGAACTGCCACCAAGTTCTCTTATGGCTATCTCAAAAGATATTCTGGTTCTTGTCGATGGTTTCTCAAACAGTAGCCCCAAGCTTTTTCCATCCAATAGATGTATAACCTTCTCTCCTCTTTTTCTTCTCTGTTTCAAATCCGAAGCCATTTGAAAGAGGATCTCGATATCCTGTATTTTTAAATCTTTAATAGAAATCAAATCTTTATTCATATTTTTATCTCACTATATATTATTCAAAACCTCTTCAAATATGGTTATTCCTTTATCAATATCTTTTTTCTGTATTATAAGAGGGGGCAGAAATCTTGCAACGTTTTCACCGGCAGTCCCTATCAATAGACCTTTCTCCATGCATTTTTTTAATATTTCCTTTGCGGAATAATTTACTTCAACTCCCAACATAAGCCCTTTGCCTCTTACTTCTTTTATAAAAGTATATTTATTTTTTAAGTTTTCCAATTTATCTTTAAAATAATTCCCCATCACTTCGGCATTCTTGATGAGATTATCCTCAAACATAATATTTAACGTTGTAACTGCAGCTTTTGTTGCAAGAGGATTGCCGCCAAATGTAGCTGCATGGTTGCCCGGGTTAATGCATGAAGATACTTTCTCTTTTGCAATAACAGCTCCTATCGGAATTCCTCCGCCCAAAGATTTAGCCAAAGTAACTATATCCGGCGTAATGCCGTAATGTTCATACGCAAAAAGTTTCCCGGTTCTGCCCATCCCGCATTGAACTTCATCTGCAATTAGAAGCATATTCTTTTCATCGCATAATAATCTTAACTCTTTAATAAATTCCTTATCTGCGGGGTGTACACCGCTTTCTCCCTGAATTGGCTCAACCATTATTGCACAAGTTTTGGGAGTTATAAAACTTTTTACCGATTCAATATTATTAAACTCTGCATATTTAAAACCTGGCAATAACGGTTCAAATCCCTTATGGAATTTTTCTTGCCCCGTAGCAGTTAATGCTCCATAAGTTCTTCCGTGAAAAGAACCCATCATAGTGATTATTTCGTATCTGCCTGCTCCATATTTTCTTGCAAACTTAATAGCTGCTTCATTTGCTTCTGCCCCGGAATTACAGAAGAAACATTTTCCCGGGAAAGAATTTTCCACCAGGATGGATGCTAACTCAATCTGGTTTGGGATAAGGTAAAGATTTGACGTGTGAATTAAATTCGCCGCCTGTTCCTGAATAGCTTTAACAAGTTTAGGATGGGAATGACCCAAACCATCGACTGCAATCCCTGAAAGAAAATCAAGATATTCTTTGCCTTCTACATCCCAAAGTTTACATCCTTTTCCGTGGGAAAACGCAATAGCTTTCCCACCGTATGTGGGGATAATATATTTCTGGTCTAATTCAGCTATTTCCTTATTTTTCATTTCGTTATCTCCGTTCCTACACCCTTGTCAGTGAATACTTCAAGAAGAATGCTATGAGAAATTCTTCCGTCTATGATGTGAGTTTTATTTACTCCTCCCAAAGTTGCTTTCTTACAAGCTTTCACTTTTGGCAGCATCCCGCCCGAAATAATTCCCTTTTTAATAAGCGAATCAATTTCAGATACCGAAATAGTAGATATAAGAGAATTCTCATCTTTTACATCTTTTAGAATTCCCGGCTGATTTGTGAGAATTATCATCTTCTCGGCTTTCAAAGCTACCGCAATGTCTGCTGTTACAATATCTGCATTAATGTTGAGTGTCATTCCGTCATCTGTTACTCCCAAAGGGGCAATAACCGGAATGAAACCTTGTCCGTTTGGGAGATGTGTTTCATCATCCAATGCTTTAATGATAGAAAGATTTATTTCATCCACTTCACCGACCATTCCTAAATCTTCTCCTTTTGAAGAAGTAGTTTTTTTAGCTTTAATCAGTTTACCGTCTTTTCCTGAAAGACCGACTGCGTGGCCTCCTGACTGATTTATTAAGTTCACAATGTCTTTATTTATTTTACCTAAAACCATTTCAACTACATCTATGGTCTCTTTATCGGTTTTTCTTAAACCCTCTGAAAACTCTGCTTTTTTACCGAGCTTTTCCAAAAGCTGCGTTACCTGCACTCCTCCTCCGTGAACTACAATTGGCTTTATCCCGACAAATCTCATCAAAGCAACGTCCTGAGAGATTGTATGCTTAATCTCTTCGTTTGCCATAAGCTCACCGCCGCATTTAATAATCATAAATTTTCCTTGAAACTGTCTTATATACGGCAATGCCTCTACAAGTATTTTTGCTCTATCAAGTGCATTTTTCATTTTTTATCTTATCCCCTGAAATCTTTTATGTCCTATAATGAGCGTTTATTTTGACATATTCTTCGGTAAGGTCGCAACTCCATACCGTCGTATATTTTTCGCCGTGGTGCAAATCCACATCAATAATTACTGTATTCTCGTTTTTCAAAGAGTCGGAAAGTTTCTTTTCATTATAATCAACAAATTTCCCTTTCTCTATCAAAGATGTTCCCTGTAATTTCAAAGATATCTTATCAGGATTAAACTTCACTTTCACCGAACCCAAAGCGGAAATTATTCTTCCCCAATTAGGGTCGGCACCATACATAGCGGTCTTTACCAAAGCGGAACTGGCAATTGCTTTTGCAGCTCTATGCGCATCTTTATCATCCCATGCTCCTTTAACTTTCACTTCTATAAGTTTGGTAGCTCCTTCACCATCGGAAGCCATTTTCTTTGCAAGGGTTTCGCATAAAAACGTAAGTGCTTCCGCGAATGAAGAGAAATTTTCACTTTTCGGTTTTATCCTCTCATTTCTTGCCAAGCCATTAGCCATTATAAATATCGAATCGTTAGGAGACATACATCCGTCGACAGTTAATCTATTGAAAGATTTATTTACTGCTATTCTTAGCGATTCTTTAAGTGCTTCTAAAGATATACAAGCGTCAGTCGTCAGAAATACAAGCATAGTGGCAACGTTGGGAGAAATCATCCCGCCGCCTTTTGCAATCCCGCCGATTTGAATCGTCTTATTGCCCCTTCCTTTTATTCCTGTATCGAGAGAGAGCTCTTTAGGTTTTGTGTCCGTTGTCATTATTGCTGAAGCGGCAAAACTTCCGCCGTTATAACTTAATTTTTCCACAGCTTCTATTATTCCTTTCTTAACTTTATCCATCGGCAATTTCCTGCCTATAATACCGGTTGATGACACCAAAACTTTTTCTTTATTTATTCCCAAATTTTCAGCAGTAATAGCTACCATTTCTTCGGCATCTTTGATTCCTTCTTCTCCCGTGCAGGCATTGGCATTACCGCTATTTACTACGATTGCTCTGAAATTGTTTCCGTGTTTTAATTGTTTTAAATCAACAATTATGCCTGCACTTTTGAATTTATTTGTTGTAAACATACCAGCAGTCAAAGCATCCGCTTCGGAATATATAAGAGCCAAATCTTCTCCGCCCTTCTGTTTAATGCCGCAGGCTACACCCGACGCTTTAAACCCCAAGGGTGCTGTTACGCCGTTTTCTATTTCTTTAAAGTTAACCATTTTTTCACTTTTTCCTTATAACTTTTACAATGCTATAATAACATTTATTCGCGAAATATTAAACGGAGGGAATCTTATGGAGGCGAAAATTATAGATGGTAATCAGATTGCCTCGAAGATTAAACAAGACTTAAGGTCTGAAATAGACAAGATTAAAGCCCAAGGGATAAGTCCGCATCTTGAAGCGGTTATGGTTGGCGGGAATCAAGGGGCTAAGATATATGCAGGAAATCAGGAAAAAGCATGTAAAGAATTGGGTATTTCCTACAAACTCAATGAACTTCCTGAATCCACTTCGCAAAAAGAGCTTGAGGATTTCATACTGCAACTAAACAAAAATCCCAAAGTAACAGGGATTATCCTTCAGATGCCTGTTCCTTCTCATATAAATGGACGGGAAGTTCAGATGAAGATTTGTCCTTCCAAAGATGTAGAGGGAATACATCCTTTTAATATTGGTAAACTTATTTATGGTGAAAACGTACTGGCACCTTGCACTGCGCTTGCAGTTATGGAGATATTGAAAAGCACAAAAGTTTCCTTAAAAGGTAAAGAGGTTGTAATCGTTGGGCATTCAGAGATTGTCGGTAAACCTTTAGTCCTTCTTTTGCTTCAATCCTCTTTAGAATCTCCAACTCCGACGGTATGTCATATTGCAACAAAAGATTTGGCATTTCATACAAAAAGGGCAGATGTTCTAATCGTTGCAGTCGGTAAAGCGGGTTTAATTAAAGGTGATATGCTCAAAGAAGGAGCTATAGTTATCGATGTCGGCATAAACAGAGTCAATAATAAAATAGTCGGAGATGTCATATTTGATGAAGCTGTAAAAAAAGCATCTTTCATAACCCCCGTTCCCGGCGGAGTTGGTCCCGTAACCACCGCAATGCTTCTTAAAAATACGATAGCTTGCCTCGCTGGAACGGCGGGAAGCGGCAAAGAATAATTCAAAATAATAAGGCGTATATTAAATTCGTATAGAGAAAATATATGAAAAAGTAGAGAGTAGCTACAATTACACTCCTGATGGTTTCGGTATGGTGTTCATTGGTAACATGGGGTGCACCAGGATATTTTCGAGATGTATTTTTAGCTTTTATTCTACCCTCTCGTTCAATAGGAGAAAGAGGGATAATAGAAATCGTATTAGATATAGCATTAATTTGGATAACATTACTTTTAACTTTTCTTTGCTGGTTGCAAGGAAGGAAGTATTTCGCAAAGACTGCAGCGATTATTAT
>CAIJMQ010000105.1 GCA_903821905.1 uncultured bacterium | reverse complement strand
TTTTAAGAAAGAAGACCTTGGAAGATGTAGGGAAGAATTGGATAAAATTTACAGGATTAATCCTTATTTCCCGCGTCTATATTATCTTGAGGGTTTAATATATGAAAAAGAGGGAGATTTGGTTAAAGCGCAGGCAGAGTATGTAAAAGAGATAAATATGAATCCTGAAACAATGGGTGCATGGTATAAAATAAAGCAGTTAGAAAAAAATCAGGAAAATGCGAGATAAGATATGAGAAAGTCCACTATTTTTGCATTGACGATTTTAGGGATGCATCTCTTATTTTCAAACGTTTTAATACAAGCGGAAAATAATAATACCCTGGATTACAAAAAAATTACCGAAGAAATAAAAGAAGAAAATTTAAAAAATTATATCTCTTATTTCTCCTCTTTAAACTCTCGAGTGGTCGGATATCCCGGTTGCCAAAAGGCTGCGGATTTTATCATAAGTGAATTTCAAAAAATAGGATTACAAGATGTAAGAGGCGAGAAATTTCCCGTAACTGTGCCTGTAGATAAGGGTGCCAGTTTAAAAATTCTCGATACTCTTTCTGTATCAGAAGTAGGCATAGAAGATACCAATATCATAGAACTATCTTGTTTTTATCCAAATTTAGTCAGGACTTCAACATTGCCTCCTGAAGGGTTGGAAGGAGAAATCCTTTACGGAGGGAATGGCGAACTTAAAAATTTTAATGGCAAAGACATTGATGGCTGTATTGCGCTTCTTGATTTTAATAGTGGAAAGAAATGGATAGACATCTCCATGATGGGAGCAAAAGCTGTCATATTTATAGAACCCCAGGATACAACACGATTTGAAGCTGATGAAAAATTCCTTGCCCTACCATTAAATATACCTCGTTTCTGGATTAAAAAAGATGATGCAACCACTTTATTGAAAGTTTTAGAAGAAAAATCAACCAGAGTGAAACTTCAAGCAAGAATGGATTGGCAGGCAATTGAAGGTGCCAATATTTTGGGTTATCTGGAAGGTTCCGACCCACAGTTGAAAAAAGAAGTAATAATCCTTTCCTCATATTATGATTCGATGTCTGTTGTTCCTGCCCTTTCTCCTGGTGCGGATAATGCCTGCGGTATAACAGCATTATTAGAAATAGCCCGTATTATGAAGAACAATCCACCTGCCAGATCAGTGCTTTTTGTAGCTACATCAGGCCATTTCATGAGACTTTCAGGTATCACTTACTTCTTGGATGAACATCTTAGAAGAACCAAACCTTTTATAGAGAGAATGAAAGAACCGTTTTACAAAGATTCAAATTTAAGAGTAGACGGCAAACTGGACGTGAAGTTATTCATAGGTCTTGACCTTTCAAGCGGCAGTGATGAATTGGCAGTATGGCATGGCAGTAGAGCATTTTATTTCCAGGAATATTTTTCTAAATTTGGAATGAAATTAACTGAATATAGAGATGAAATCTGCAAGGTTTTAGGATATGAACCGGATAATGCGCTTATCAATGGTATCTCTCCCATAAGAGGCATATCCTGGGATACTTTGATACCGAGTGAAATTAAAGTAGACGGGAGAATGGTTTTGTATGCCGGCACACCTTCGCTGACTTTTGCCACTGTCTATGATTTCCGTAAATTCATTGATACACCGCTTGATACAGAAAGTCGCGTAAATTATAAGAATTTGTCAAAGCAAATAAAGTTTCTTGCCTGTAGTCTATCAAGAGGTTTAAATGATAAAGATTTCTTCCCGCAGTCCCGCCTTAAACTGGACGATAAGTTAATGACCCTTAACGCAAAAATTGTAACTTTTGACCGACGCACATCTTTTGTTCCATCCGAGCCGGTTCCTAATGCATTAGCTTATGTTGTCTACAATTGGATGGTTAACCGAAAGAATTTCACGGGAGTAAGGGGTCTGGCAATACAGCTTACAGATGAAAAAGGGATGGCCAGTATTAATGGTATTTGGGAAGGTAAACTATCTGATAATGAAACAACTGACCTGGAATTTAATACTGAACCTATACTTCAAGGGTATCATATAAATAACGAAACGGGAGAGATAGATTTTGCTCCGGATAAAGGTTCGGATGGAGATGCAAGTTATCCGATGAAGTTTAAAATCACCACAAAAGAACAATCTCATGTGTCTGTTGTTTTCCCGTGTAAGGCTGTAAACGTATATGATTTAATCGACCCCGCATACTTAGTACAGCTTGATGGTATGGATGTTTTCAATGATGTGAATAGTTACCCCATATCATGGGGCTGTCAGATTACAGGGGGCGGTTGGATATGGTCTTCCGATGTTGAACATGAAGGCGTAGCTTTTGCAAATCCCAAGGAAAAAATAAAAGTCTTGGGAAATGCCGGACCTTTAGGAAGAAGACTACTACTCCTTAATTCTCCTTCGTCTTCTAATGCAGAGGAAGCAACAGGTTATGGTTTCCCGATAACTGGAATTAGTGCCATTACTATGACACCTTATCAAGGTGCTCATGATATGTTGGCTTTGAACGAATATAGAATAAATAGTTTCCAAAGATATGGAGTAGAGAATAATAGGCTGTCAGAACTGCACAAAGAAGCTAAAGAAGCTCTCGACCAGGCAAAAGTTGCCAAAGAACGGAAATTGTGGGATGAGCACATAAAAAATGCAAGGAAAGCTCTCTCGATTGCTTCCAGAGGTTATCCCGATGTTAAAGCTACAGCTAATGATGTAATAAAAGCGATAATATTCTATATGGCTTTACTTATTCCTTTTGCATATTTCCTTGAGAGATTATTATTTGATTTCTCCGAAATAAACAAACAAATAATAGGAGTTTCGTGTATCTTTATTTTAATCTATTGGATAATGAGACAGGTGCATCCTGCTTTCAGATTAGCTGAAGCTCCAGAAGTTATATTAATCGGATTCATATTATTGGCGCTTTCCGTAATTGTTATTTCTTTTGTCTTTGGTAAATTCCAAGAACAAATGGGCGAAATGAAGCGGAAAAGGGCGATGATATACGAAGCTGATGTCGGGAGAATAGCGGCCAGCGGAACAGCCTTTAACTTGGGTGTTTCTAATATGAAAAGAAGAAAGTTGAGAACCCTGCTGACTGCTATAACTCTGATACTGCTCACCTTTACTGTGCTTTCGTTTACTTCCGTCAAAACATATATACAATACAATAAAATTTTGAAGCCCAATAAACCGCTCTATAACGGTATTCTTATTAAAAATAGGGGATGGAATCCCTTGGAAGAAGCAGCATATGGGTACATAAAGGGTGAGTTTTCTGATATTGCTATAGTAGCCCCGCGTAGTTGGCTTATATGTAAAGCACTTGATAAGAATACTCGCATAAAAATCAGAAGAGGAGAGGAAGGTATATATACCTACGGTTTACTAGGTATGAGCCCGCAGGAAGATAGTATAACTCATATGAGCAAATATCTTCTGTTGGGAAGATGGTTTAAAGAAGGTGAGAAATATAGTTGCATTTTACCCGAAGAGCTGGCTTTTAGTTTGTGGGCTACAAATCAAGAAAAAGAAGCAGCAGAAGCTATCAATAAAAAAGATTTACCGGATACTGAAAAGAAAACTCTTGTTCGCCAATTCCGCTTAGACACAATGAAAAAATATTTTTCTGCGGATAAAGGTGAAGTCATAACTATATTTGGACAAGAGGTGAATGTTATAGGAGTTATTGATAGTTCACAGGTTGCCGGAATAAGGGATTTGGATGATGAACTAATAACACCAGTTTCTTTCTCAAGTATGACTTCTGACCAATTGCAAGAAATGCAGACAGCCCGTAATCAAATAACGGGAGGACATTTTGAAATACAAACCGCTGACCGCCATGCAGATGTTTCAAGTGTTCCAATACTACCTTTTGATTTCCTTGATTCTTTTGGAGGGACCATAGAATCCATAGCGTTACACTTTACCCCGGATATAGATGTAATCAAAGAAACAGAGGATTTCGTTTCCCGTTTAGGTTTAACAATCTATGTCGGAGATAAAGACAATACTTGGGTATATAGTTCCATAGGCTCAACGTCTTTCTCGGGTATGAGCAACGTGGTTATCCCGATTATTATTGCTGCTTTAATCGTGCTGAATACAATGCTTGGTTCTGTTTATGAAAGGGTGAGAGAAATCGGGACTTATTCTTCTGTGGGGCTTGCTCCTGTGCATATCGGGTCTCTCTTTATAGCAGAAGCTTGTGTTTATGCCGTATTGGGAGCAGTAATGGGATATCTTCTTGGACAAGTTGTGGCGTGGATTTTCACTAAATTCGGATTTATGGCGGGTTTGACTTTGAATTATTCCTCTACTGCTGCAGTATTATCTACATTAGTAGTAATGGCAACGGTTATACTTTCTACTATTTATCCTGCAAAGAAAGCTGCTCAGATGGCAGTCCCAGATGTAACGAGAAAATGGGTTCTCCCGGATCCTAAAGGGGATATTTGGGAATTTGATTTCCCGTTTACTATTGCCGGTAAAGAAGTTTTAGGTATCTATTTATTCTTTAACAATTTCTTTGATTCATATACAGAAGCTTCCGTAGGGACTTTTTATACTTCCGGGGTAAGCTTTTCTTCTTTTCAGCATAAAAATGAAGAAGGATATTCTATAAAGATGGTGGTTTACTTGTCTCCTTTTGATTTGGGAGTTTCACAAGAAGTTGATATGAGAGCTGTCCCAACGGGTGAATATGGTATTTATCTCATACAATTGACGATTAAGAGAAATACAGGAGAAGCACTTACTTGGACGAGACTAAACCGGAGTTTCCTGAATATAATTAGAAAACAATTCTTGATATGGAGAACTATTCCCATTGATGTAAAAAAACAATATACAGACGAAGGTATGAAAAAATTGCAGATTAAGGATAAAGCATGAGGAGAAATAAAAATGGCTGACGAGGAAGTAAAAGAACAGCTTGAGTTAAAAAAAGCAGACTATCTCCAGGAACCCTTTGAAGAAGGGTTTAATATAAAAACTATACTTGCGGCATTTTTCATAGGTATAGTTATGATGCCTGGTACCATCTATCTGGGATTGATGATAGGCGCAGGTATTGGTGGCGCTGCTCAATGGGTTACTTTGATTCTTTTCATGGAAATTACCAAGCGCTCTTTAACCAAGATGACCAAGCAGGAAATTTATATCATATATTGTTTGGCAGGCAGTTTGATAGCCCCAGGATTGGTTTTAGGCGCCGCTACATTAACACTTCAGGGAGGAGCTTTCTCTGAGTTGATATGGAATCAATATCTTGCAGGGTCTGCCAATGCTGTGGCTTGGGGTTTGAAAGTTCCCGTCTGGGTAGTTCCTCCTGCCGGTTCTGAAGCATTAATACAGAGGACATTTTTAAGTAAAGTCTGGATTTTGCCTATCGTTCTAATAATTATTCATCATATTCTATTCCGTCTTAATTTCTTTGGTTTGGGATATATTATGTTCCGCCTGACAAGTGATGTTGAGAAGCTCGATTTCCCTATGGCTGCTGTTGCCGCTGAAGGTGCTACCGCATTAGCTGAGAGCAGTTCTAAAACAGAAACATGGCGCTGGAAGGTTTTTTCTATTTCCTCAATGATAGGTGTGGTTTTCGGTGTTTTTTATATACTAATTCCGGCTGTTACGGGAACTATGATGACTAAACCGTTTATGCTTCTGCCAATTCCTTTTGTTGATGCCACTGATAAGATTGGTGTTTTTTGGCCGTCCTCGATGTTGGGCTTCGCAACCGACTTAGGCGTTTTCCTGGCTGGTTTTATTGTGCCTTTCTGGGTAGTTGTGGGAACTTTTGTAGGTTCCGTGGGATGTAAGACCATTTTAAATCCAATTCTATATAAATACGGTATTATAAAAAGTTGGCTACCCGGGATGACCGCAATTCCTACCTATGTTACCACTCATATGGATATATGGCTTTCTGTAAGTATCGGTATGGCTGCTTTGGTTGCCTTGATGGGAATTTGGAAAGTTATAACCATGCTTATAGCAAAAGGCGGAAGAACATCTTTACGAAAACTTCCGGAAGGTAGGGGCGATGTCGCAATCTGGAAAGCAGCTGTAGTCTTTATTATTTCTACGACGCTTTATGTTATATTGTGCCATATCCTTGTTCCTGGATTTCCTATTCTCCTTTTTATTTTATTTGGATTTATTCTTACTCCTCTTCTATCTTATATCGCTGCCCGTATGTTCGGAATAACGGGTGTTGCAGACCAAATAAGTTTTCCTTATTTAAAAGAAGGTATTTTTATACTTTCAGGTTATAAAGGAGTGAATATCTGGTTTGCGCCGGTTCCGTTTTATAACCAGGGATGGACAAGCCAAAAGTTTAAAGAGTTGGAATTAACCAGGACTAAATTCGGTTCGTGGGTTAAAGCCGAATTTCTTGCTTTGGGAGTGATGCTTATATTCTCATTTATATTCTGGCATCTAATCTGGAGAATGGGTGGCATACCGTCTGCTTCCTACCCATTTGTTAACAGAATGTGGCCAATGGAATCTACATTCAAATGTCTTTGGGCAACTTCTACTCTGCCGGGTGGTCCGAAATGGATGTTGCAGGCAATTAAACCAGGGTTCATTTTTTGGGGTGGCGGAGTTAGCTTGGTATTGTATGCCGTACTTTCATTTTTTAAATTCCCGGTGTCCTTTTTCTATGGTATTGTAGCCGGAGTGTCCGGATTTCCTCATTGGACTATTCCTATGTTCTTTGGAGCGCTTTTAAGCAGATTTTTCTTTGAGAAGAAAATAGGCAAGGAAACATGGAGAAAATACACGCCTATAATTCTTGCAGGTTACGGCTGTGGTATGGGTCTTGTCGGAATGGCATCTATTGCTATAGCTTTAATTGCCCAAGCAGTTACAGCGCTGGTATTTTAATCGGGACATAGTCCCGATTATCCCGCAGAGTATCGGGAAAATATCGAAGAAATTTTCCCGATGTCTTACGTTGCGGGATTTATTGAAGAAAGAATCTCCGTGCTAAAGCACGGGAAGGTTTAATTGAATATAATATGAATCCTAAATTTCAATCATTAAGAGGCACGAACGATATCCTTCCCGATGAGAGCAGGATTTGGAGCTATCTGGAGGATAAAATTTCCGATATATTCAGAAGATTCGGATATCAGGAAATAAGAACTCCTATTTTCGAGCGGACGGAACTTTTTGTAAGGAGCATCGGGCAAGCAACAGATATCGTAAATAAAGAAATGTACACTTTCACCGATAGAAAAGAGAGAAGCTTGACGCTTCGGCCCGAAGGCACCGCGCCTGTCGTGAGAGCATATCTGCAAAACCAGCTTTATACGAAAGATGAGGTTTGGAAACTCTACTACAAAGGGCCTTTCTTTAGATATGAAAGGCCTCAGGCAGGCAGAGAGCGCCAGTTCCATCAGTTCGGCGCAGAAGTCCTTGGTGTAATGAACCCGGCTGTAGATGCGGAGATTATATATCTGGGATATCTGATTCTGAAGAGTATAGGTTTGGATAATTGCGAACTGCTCTTGGGCAGTGTGGGTTGTCCTGTCTGCAGACCCGGTTATGAAAAGGTTATTGTTGCGGAAATGAAAGAACATTATTCCGAACTTTGCGACGACTGCAAAAGAAGATATAAAGATAATCCCTTGAGAATGCTTGATTGTAAAAATGACACTTGCAAGAAGTATCTGAAAAAAGTGCCTGCTTTTACCGAAAACCTCTGCGAATATTGCAAAAACTATTTGGCAAAAATAGAAGAGCTGCTCAAGCTTCTGGAAGTTCCCTTTGAAATCACTCCCAATCTTGTCAGAGGATTGGATTACTACACACATACGACATTTGAATTTATATATCCGCATTTAGGAGCTCAAGCAACTCTAATCGGTGGCGGGCGGTATAATCACCTTATAGAAGAACTGGGAGGTGAAGATGTCCCAGCCTGCGGTTTTGCCGGAGGTATGGAACGCATAATTGCCGCATTAAAGAACGAGAAAAAACAACTTCCTATTTCAGATGAGTTAGATGTTTTTGTAGTACATATAGGTACAGAATGTTTTAAATCAGCGTTCCAACTGCTGCAAAAAATTAGAAGTGGAGGAATGTCTGCAGATATGGACTATCGTGAAAGCAGCTTAAAATCGCAGTTCCGCAGAGCTGACAGATTCAAAACCCGATACGTTATCATTATAGGCGAAGATGAGCTTAAGAATAGAACAGCGAAACTGAAGAACATGAAAACGGGTGACGAAGAAAGCATAAAATCTGATAACATAGTAAGTGAACTGAAAAAAAGGTTAATAAAATAATGGATAAATTGGAAAGTTTAGGGGACTGGAAGAGAACTCATTACTGTGGTGAAGTTTCATCCAAAGAAATCGGCGAAGATGTTTTATTGATGGGATGGGTGAGAAGAAGCCGAGACCACGGCGGAGTTGTTTTTGTTGACCTTTGGGATAGGATAGGTATTATACAAATAGTATTCAGCCCGCAGGTTAGTTCCGAAATACACAGTAAAGGAGCAAGTTTAAAGAGCGAGTTTGTTATCGCAATTAAAGGCAATGTGAGACCAAGACCACAAGGGACAGAGAATGCTTCTATGCCTACCGGTAAAATTGAAGTTGTCGTAAATGAGGTCAAAATCCTTAACGAATCGGAAACTCCTCCCTTGGAACTTGACGTGGATAATCTCGGAGAAGAAATCAGGTTGAAATATAGATATATAGATTTAAGAAGAGATAAAATGCAGAAGAATCTTTTCTTAAGACATAAAGTAACTCAAGCGGCAAGAAAGTTTTTGGCTGACAAAGGATTCCTTGAAATAGAAACGCCGTTCCTTGCCCGAAGCACACCGGAAGGTTCCCGCGACTATCTTATCCCTTCGCGGCTTAACCCTTACTCATTCTATGCTCTCACTCAGTCGCCACAGCTTTTCAAACAACTGCTTATGGTTGGCGGAGTAGATAAATATTTCCAACTTGTCCGCTGTTTCAGAGATGAGGATTTAAGGAAAGACAGACAGCCCGAATTTACACAGATTGATATGGAAATGTCTTTTGTCGAGAAAGAAGATGTTATGGAGATAGGGGAAGGTTTAATGAAACATATTTTTGAAACAGCAGGGTATAAAATAAAAACTCCTTTCCCGATAATCACATACGACAATGCAATATCACGTTACGGCGTTGATAAACCGGATATAAGGTTTGGATTGGAATTAAAAGATATAACCGACATCGCGAAACAAACCAACTTAAAAATCTTCCATCAGGTAATAGACAAAGGCGGAATAGTTAAAGCAATCAATGTTCCTAACGGCGGTGAAAAGCTTTCGCTTAAAGTGAGGAACGATTTAATAGAATATATTAAAGGTTTTGGCGCCGGCGGTTTGGCGTGGATAGAAGTTAAAGCCGATTCTTGCCATTCACCGATAGTAAAATATTTCAAGGAAGAAGTGTTAAAGAAATTAAAAGATGTGCTCGGCACAAAATTAGGCGACTTAATCCTAATAGTTGCTGACAATAAGCAGATAACAAATACTGCGCTTGGAAGTTTAAGAGTGAAATTAGCAGAGGACTTGGGTTACCTGAAAGATGTTCCCCAATTCTCCTTTGTCTGGGTAATAGACTTCCCGCTTCTACAGTATTCCTTAGAAGAAAAGAGATGGGAATTTGCACATCATCCGTTCACTTCTCCTTTAGAAGAAGATATAAAGTATTTGGAAAAAGAACCTGAGAAAGTAAAAAGCAAAGCTTATGACGTTGTCTTAAACGGGACAGAAATCTCAAGCGGAAGCATAAGAATACATAACCGTGCGCTTCAGGAAAAGGTTTTCAAAACAGTCGGCATAAGCAAAGAAGAAGCAAACGAAAAATTCGGGTTTCTGCTTGAGGCATTCAAATACGGTGCTCCGCCTCATGGCGGTCTTGCGTTCGGTTTTGACCGGCTCATGGCAATAATGAGCGGAGAAGCTTCTATCAGGGATGTAATCGCATTCCCCAAAACACAAAAAGGCATCTGCCTTACCACCAAAGCTCCATCATCTGTCAACGACGCCCAACTGAAAGAATTGCATATAAAGTTGGACCGATAAGCCCCGTTAGAGATAGTCCGCCAATGTAGCAATGGCGGACGTAATCTCTAATCGGGGTAGATAAAAGTTTACAGTAACCAGTTTACAGTGTGGATTGTGAAGCTGAGAGAAAAATGCAGGAGGAAAGAATGAATAAATGGCTTAATTTACCAGTAGGAATAGCACTTGCAGTGAGTTTATTATTAATAGCCTTTGTGCCCGCAATAGGTCTATTGGGCTTGATAGGCACGCTGATTGCTGCTGCGGTAATATACAATTTGGGCAGAGAAAAAGGGAAGACTCAAAAGGAAATGGGAATTCTGAAAGATTTAAAAAAAGTAATTAAGGAAAGGGAAAGGTTAGAAAGTGACTTAAACCTTGCCCAAACTATTTACGAGACACTAAAATTAATAGAAGATGAATATTACAGGAAAAGACTTTATCCCCAACTCCGTACCTTCTCGGGTTTGGATTCACCCATCTCTCTTAATTCTTCTAGAGACCCTGAGAAACCAAAGTCATGGAAGTATAAAACTATATCAGTAGAAGACATTGAATGCGCCAGAACCGACGACTCAACGAAGTACTCAATGACGGGTTGTGTTTATAGTTTTGACCATAACAAGGATCATTATTCAGTTACAATGGAATTGACAAAGGAATCTTCTTCGCCATATTATACGACTATATATGTGTACAACAAAAGTAATAAGCTTACTGTATTCGAAGCTATTATTGACCACGATAGATTGTTTAGACAGGTTAAGGTTAGAGGATTTCTACCACAAGAAGAATGGTATACTACTTTGTTGGCACGGTTAGAAGCATTTAGAAAAGAAGTAGAAGAAGTATATTCCATCATAAGAGCAAAAAATAGAGCAGAAAATAAGAAAATGCGAGCAGAAAATAAGAAAATGTGTGATGAATTTGAGCGGGAGCACATTAAAAATCTTAGGGAAAAATTTATAGGGAAATAAATTGTCTTAAAAAATAGGGACAGCTGTCCCTATTTAAAAGGGCAAAAGGGGTTATAATGGAATCGGGTTGGATGGCATTACTTCAAAGATTGGTTTCTCGTGGTGGAGTAACTTTAACTATATCGGATGAGGAAATGCTGTTTAGCCAAGAGCGAGAAAGTGTGCGAAAAAACAGAGAAAGAGCAGCAGAAATTTATTATGCGATACTCTCAGGTTTTGTTCGCTGTGCAGCAGATGGGGAAACTTTTGCTCCAGAGGAAAAAATAGAGGAGATATATGGAGTAACACTTGCAAGAAACTATCCAGAAGCAAATGAGTTATTTCTTAATTTTGCTAAGACTTATTGGACTTTTAAAATTGCCTTAGAGAATTTTAACATTGTTGCAGAACAAAGAGTGGGTTCGCAATTCCTTGTAGAAGCTGAATTAAATATAGCGTCTATTTTTTTTCCTACACCAGGACCCATAACCAAATCATATCAAGAGAGAGAAAAAACACAGCGGGAGATTTTAAAAGAAGCAGGTTTTGCTAATATAGATAAATTTATAGAGGGTAACCCGATACTTATTAGAGCAAAGGCAGAATCAAAAGGTTGGTTTAGAAAGATATTAGGAACTTAGTAGGATGAAAAATGAAAAATATGGGCATAGCTTTGTTAATAGTAGCAGGAATCGTTTTGCTGGGTGTCATAGCAAGGTTGCCATATGCTGTATGGGTTATGATTGATTTAGGGGTAATAATCGTCTGTGGCGTAGTGGGATTCAAGCTACTGAAGAAACAGCAACAAGTCGGTAGTAGAAAAAATGGGGACAGCAGCGACCATTTAATTGACTAGTATTGTGTCCCCCGAATCAATAATTTTCGCATAGCCTATGGAAGATAGTCTTATTAATAAACTTAAGAAATTTCTCTCGGATCACGATCCTGTTACAGAGGAATGCCATGTAGTTTATCTTTTAGTTGAAATCAGAAAACTGATGGACAGGATAGAATGCAAAGAGGATAAATACAAAATTTTACGTTTTTATTGCAACTGGGCGTTACATACAAAGAAAAGTAGGCAACTCGATGTAATATCTTCAGTTGTGACGGGGATAGAAGAAAGTATTTTTGGGGGGCATGCATCTCCAGATGGCCAATTTTGGCCTTCTGGAAATTCTCATGTGCAGTTTATCTACAAAAAAGAATTACAGCAAAACATGACTAAATTCTTTTCTAAATACAGTTTGCCGACAGACATCTTTACTACAGATAAATGGAAGAGATTTATATCTTTGCTAATTCAAGTATTAATTGATCAACCTATTGAGCTCAATGGTAAAAAAATTAAATCTTTGTGTTTTCGAACTGCATATCAGGCAGCAAATTTAGAAGTTACGCTTTACGACGATACCCTGCATCGCTTCGTAAACGTACTTTAAAATATTTTCAATGTATTTTATAAATAGGGACAGCGACCATTTCTCCCCTTTCTCTCTTCGCAAGTAATTAACTACAATACAACGACAAACAGCATCAGATTGCCACGCTCACTATGTTCGCTCGCCCCTAGAAATTGCGAAGCAATTTCAGGGACCAAGTCCCGGAAATCCTTTGGATTTCTCGGGGAAAACCGAATCAGATTGCCACGCTCACTACGTTCGCTCGCAATGACATATCGAGGTTGTCATTGCGAGCCAAAGGCGAAGCAATCTATCTCTAATGGAGTTTACAAACTCCCCTCATTCCTATAAACTTGCACCTATGATTTTGTTGATTATTGTAAGTGTGGTTTTTGGTTCTAATGCCGTATAAGGATAATATATGAGAACAAAAGAAGAATTTTATAAATTAGTTAAGGAACTAAGAAAGATTGCATCTGATCCTAAAAATCAAAAATGTCCCTGTCCAAAAGTAAAATGTGAATGGCATGGGAAATGTTTGGAATGTGTTACGTTACATAGATATGCTAAAGACCATGTGCCAAACTGTTTTCAGCAATTTATTAATGAAAAAATTAAAGCAATTGCGGATATCGGAGAAATGGAAGTTACTGAAAAAGAAAAAACTCCGCCGGAAT
>CAIJMQ010000104.1 GCA_903821905.1 uncultured bacterium | reverse complement strand
TTTATTTAAGCGAAAGTTTACCTGGTAATTTCCTGCTTTGGTTTCTTTTACGCCAATATATCTTTTCATTAGTTTTTTTGTGATTCAAACCACTTCCAAAATTCAGGAGCGAGAGATAATAATCTCTTGCCGTGTTTATTTAAAGGGCAACCAGTCTTTTCTTTCCATCGCTTACTATGAATTGTATTTGGCCTTATATGCAATATGCTCGCAATATCTTCAACCGTAAGAATTTCTTTCTCCATAAGTATCCTCTCTTTCCTTTTCTTGTCTGTCAGTTACTAAACATATTTGGAAATATTTCTTTTGGTTCTGTTTCTAATATCTTGGCGATATCTACAGCTTGTTCAATATGCGGATCGCTTCGTCCTGTCTCCCAAAAAGTAATCACGCGCTCCTTAACTCCTAACTTTCTTGCCAATTCTAATTGTGTAAGGCCGGCTTTTATCCTGTGTAGCTTTAAATTATGACTCACCTTTATCATGTTCTCACCTCCTGGAAGAATAATGTTTCGTTAATTAATTTCAGCATTTAAGCAAATTAGATAATTGTGAAGGCTAATCACATTTTCAAATACATTATAATGAAAGAATGTTTCTTGTCAAGTAAAATTGTGATGATATTTCACATTGACGATTCTTCACAATTTTGTTATTATATGTTCATGGGAAATAATCAAACTCTTGGTGGCCTGTTAAGAGCTAGAAGAAAAAAACTTAACCTAACAACAGAGGAATTAGCCAAAAGGGCTGCCATTGACAGAACATATATAACTAAAATTGAAAAGGAAAATAAGCTCCCCTCTCCTTCCATAATGGAAAAAGTCGCTAACGCACTTAGCGATGAAGATTTATTCAAAGCATATCTTAAAATAAAATACCCAATGGTTTATGAAAGAGTAAAAACGCGAGATCTTTTTCTGGACGTTGAAATTGAGAATATTATGAAAGAGATGGGCGGGAAGAATATTTCCCATGAAGAAGCAGAGAAACTGGAATGGCGAATATCAAGGTTTGAAACTTTAGCAAAGAAAGCAAAAACCAAACTGCAAAAAATAACAAAAAAGTTAGAAGAAATAGAGCAAATCTAATTTCCCCAATATACTTTTTTATTCCCCAACAATGCGGTCAGCCACATACTCACTCCCGAGAAAAATTACCTAAAAGGGTTAAGCTGGATAAAAACAGGAATGGGGTGGGGAATTATTATTGTCGCTCATCAATTATGGTCATTCTTTTTCCCCCCAAAGCACGACACCTCGTTCAACTTCTTGCATAAAAACTTTTTCGCTTTCCTTGAAGCTGGCAAATTCAGACGAGGTTTTAACAACAGCCTGGATCTTTTGTTTGGTTTTTATAGAAGAGATTGTGTCCTTTGTTGCCTGAGGATCCTTGGAAAGTATAAAAAGGTCGATATCGCTAGAAGGATCATTCTCCCCGCGGCTGTAGCTGCCGTAAAGTATAATCTTACGCGAAGAAAGTTTAAGCTTTGACACAACGGCGCGTAACGCAATCACATTTTTCAGTATCTTAAATTGCCTTATGGCAACATCGTCATAGACAATACGATAAAAAATAAGCCTTCCTCTTCTTTCCTGCGCAACCAGGCCTTGGCGTACAAGCTCTTTTAATGTGAGATATACCCCCGCCCTGCTTGCCAAGGTTGCTTTCTGAATTTCGCTGTTTAGAAATTCCTT
>CAIJMQ010000103.1 GCA_903821905.1 uncultured bacterium | reverse complement strand
TGGAAAAAATATTTCAAAAAATATAACATTAGACACAGAATACTCAATTTTGTTAAAAAAGAATATACTTGAGTTTTGATATATATGAGCAAGACAATAAACGCAATCCGCAAACAACTAAAACAAAACGCTTCTGAAAAGACAAAGAAAACCGCACAGACCTTCTTCAAAGAAAAAATCAAAATCTACGGCGTAACAGCACCTGTCGCCGTCAAGATTGGCAAAGAATCTTTCAAAAACATAAAAGACAAAACCAAAGCTGAAATCTTCGCCCTCTGCGAAGAACTTCTAAAATCGGGTTACATAGAAGAAGCTTTTATTGCTTATAATTGGTCGCATTATCTCCATAAAGATTTTGAACCGGAGGATTTTAAGATATTTGAAAGATGGGTTAATAAGAACGTCAGCAATTGGGCAGAATGCGATACTCTTTGTAACCACACAATCGGAACGTTTATTGAAACCTTCCCGCAGTATATTAAACAGCTTAAAATCTGGACAAAATCAAAAAACAGATGGACGAAACGCGCTTCGGCAGTAACACTTATCCTGCCCGCCAGAAAAGGAATGTTCCTTAAAGATGTTTTTGAAATAGCTGACAGCTTATTGTTAGACGCTGACGATATGGTACAAAAGGGCTACGGATGGCTCCTGAAAGAAGCAAGCAGAAAACATCAAAAAGAAACTTTTGATTATGTTGTAAAGCACAAAAAAGTTATGTCACGCACTGCTCTACGCTATGCCATAGAAAAAATGCCGGAGAACCTGAGGAAAAAAGCAATGGAGAAATAAAAAAAGGAGGAGAGCATGAAAAAAGCACTAATTGTAATCATTGGGATTATCCTAATTGTTGCTGCCTTGGTTGTATTCTTTCTTGAAAAACCTTATGTCGCTAACCTTAGCCAATATGAATCTTTGAAAGAGCCGAGAATCACCGAAATGCCGAATCAAAAAGTTATTGAGATTGAGCTAAAAGGCAACCCTAACGCAACGGCAGGCAAAGCAATGCAGGAGCTTTTCCCTGCATTTTATCAACTAAAAGGATATGGAAACAGCATACCCAATCCACTACCCAAAGCCCGTTGGTCCGGTGACTTTAATAAAATGGGAACTTTGGTCGGCAAATATGCAATGCAGGTTTCGGATAATGTTACACAACTTCCGCCTTTAAAAGACAGCCAAGTGAAACTTGTTACCTGGGAATACGGCACAGTCGCAGAAATTCTTCATGTCGGTTCGTATGACCAGGAATGGCCAACAATTAAAAAGTTAATGAACTATATCCAAACTAAAGGTTATCGGATAATCGGCGACCACGAAGAAGAATATCTAAAAGGTCCAGACCTTTTGGGACTTGTAAAACCCACGGATTATCAGACAATAATAAGATATAGAGTGAAGAAAATATAAATAGAAATATATGTTAGATCAGATTTTTTCATATAGTGAGATGTGTAATGCAGAAAAACAAACTCTTCAGAAAGGAATGAATTTTAGAATAAACCCTCACTACTCTTTGATTTTGATGTCTAGAAGAACGAATGCACCTTATAGAGACAAGATCCTTAATGATGGTGTTACTATTGAATATGAAGGTCATGATGAACCTCGCACATCGCATGAAATTAATCCTAAAGAATTAGACCAACCGCGAAACACGCGCAATGGTAAATTAACACAAAATGGTTATTTCATTAATGCTGTGGAACGATATAAAATAAGCCAATCTATCCCTGAATTAGTTAAGGCATATGAAAAAATTCTGCCAGGAGTTTGGTCATTAAAAGGTTTTTTCAACTTAATAGATTATAAAACTCAATTTGATGGACGAAGAACCGTTTTTGTTTTTATATTAAAACTATCCGAGAACCAAAGCGTAAATCACGCAAATCATAAGTTATATATTGATATCGAACATACCAGACTAATTCCAACAGAAGTCAAGAAAGAAGTATGGCAAAGGGATAAAGGTAGATGCGTATTATGTACTTCGAATAAGAATTTACATTTTGATCATGACTTGCCATTCTCAAGAGGTGGAACAAGCCTAACAGCAAAAAATATACGTTTATTGTGTGCAAAATGTAATTTGAAAAAATCTGATAAGATAGAATAAAAGAAATTCTCTACTGATTCTCTTTCTTAAATAAATCCAGAAATCTGTCTTTTAAGAGTTTATCTGTTCTGTTTTTGACATAAGCGGGGTGCAGAATATAGAATACGCATGAGGAAGGTTAATATGGATAAGGAAGAACTTTTAGACAGGTTACGAAGGGCTTACGAGATGGAAGAGAAAATGGTTGTATCTCTTATTGATTTACTTCAGCCCGAACTTTTCTCTGAAGACATAGACCCGAAGAAAAGCAAGCAAATCCGGAATATTATACTTTCCATAAAGAAGGATAGCTCCAGGCATGGAAGTATCGTAGGCAAAATGATAAAGGAATTAAAAGATGAGTAAGCGTGTATTGGAAGCAAGAATGCTGCAGTTATTGGCTTTAGACAAGAATGCTTATGATATCTATTCTGACCTAACAGAAAAAGTAGATATGCCGACAATGAAAGAAACGTTTGGCAAAATAGCAAAGGACGAGCTTAAACACGTTAAGCTCTGGCAAAAGTTATTGCTTCTGCTTAAGTAAAAATTAAACGGTGCCCTTTTATGAATATAACTCGGAGAGATGTAAATGAATGTTTCAAGATATTTGAAATCTTACTTATTATTATCGTTATACCTACGCTGGTTTTCTTTTTGTTGGCCCAGCGTTGGCCCACCGTACTTAATATAAGTTACACTTTTTTGGTTACTATTCTGGTCTTTCAGGCGAGTTTGACATATTTACAAACCACTATTGTCCTCAAAAGAAAACGATTTAAGGAGTTATCTACTGCGGAACATATTCCCCTCCCCAAGACCACCTTTATAGTAGTTGCTTATCTGCCAAATGAAGTGAGCGTTATAGAAACAACTTTGCTTAATATCCTGCAAAATGTGCAGCGTCCAAAGGATGGTATAGAGGTTATTCTGGTTTATAACACACCTCATCTGGAGGAGCTGGAACTTAAGTTAAGGGAACTTGCTTTAAAGTGGCCTGAGTTGATTTTGGCTAATGCTTACGGCTCGCACGGGAAAAGTGAAAATTTAAATTATGCTCTGGATATGGTTTCGGGAAAGATGATAGTTTTGCTTGATGCAGACCATATGGTTGCCTCGGATTGTCTACAGCGCGCATGGCGGTGGCTTGATGAAGGATATGATATCGTGCAGGGAACCTGTAAGATTCGTAACGGTAAAGAATCGCTAATAAGCCGTGTGGTAGAGATTGAATTTGAGACGATTTATATTATTCACCACGCAGCTAAATCTATTTTGTTTAATTCCACGCTGTTCGGCGGTTCGAACGGATACTGGAAGAGTGATGTTATTAAGAAAATAAAGTTTGATAAAGAAATGTTAACTGAAGATATAGATTCTACTATACGCGCTCTGCTTGGCGGATATCATATAGTGCATGACCGCAGTATAGTCTCACAAGAAAAAGCCCCTACTACGATAAAAAATTTGTGGTATCAGCGCAAACGCTGGTCTCAGGGATGGTTTCAGTGTTCATTAAAATACCAGATAGCAACGTGGAAGAACAAGTATTTAAATTTTCCACAAAAATTTTTATGGACAACTTTATTATCCTGGCGCGTTACGTACGATATCTTAAGTACGCTTATCTTCCCTGTTCTATTTGCATTTTGGCTTTATAGAGCAAAAGTTGAACTTCCATTAAACGGTTATATTATTTTTGCACTTATTTACACTTTATTCAGCGGACCTTATCAAGTGATAGCTTCATATAAAAATACATCTATACCCCGAACTTCAGCTTTCTGGTATATCAATTATGCAATATTTGTATGGCCTCATACCATCTTTAAGAGCATGGCTCACTTGGTGGCAATAAGGGATGAGATAATGGGTGATAAGAAATGGATTGCAACAACTCGCGAAAAAAATGAGAATTAAAACACTTCTATTGACCTTATGTTTTTTGTGTTGTTTTTCTTTAGTCTCTTTTTCTCTAGAGACAGACAACGAAGTTCTAAATAAAGCACGGCAATTAGTAGATAAGAAATCATATAAAGAAGCGATTGAACTTTATACGAGTATTTCAGATTGGCTTACTCGTGACCCAAATATGTTAATAGAATGGGCAAGAGTTTATACTTATGCCGACCGTCATAATGAAGCAATAGCATTATTCGAACGCATTCGTAAAGATTACCCTCAGAAAGAAAAAGAAATAATTAAGGAACTTGCCGACCAGTATAAGTGGAACGGACAGCTTAAGAAAGCGATTGAGACTTATCAAACAGCCGAGAAATTAGAGCCGGACAATATAGAGATAACACTTGGGTTGGCTCAGGCATTAGTTTGGGACAATCAACATAAAAAAGCAATAAATAAATACGATGCAGTGCTTGCCTTAAGTCCCGCTTCTATAAATGCACTTCTAGGCAAGGCAGAAGTATTAAGTTGGGATGATAAATTAGAAAAAGCAACTGTACTTTATCAAAAGGTACTTGCAAGAGAACCAAAAAATATTAATGCCTTAAACGGTATGGCTCGTATGAGTGTATGGCAAGGATATTATAAACAGGGCATAGAAAGATATCAGGATATTCTAGAAGAAAACTCATCTAATCCCGATGCGCTTGAGGGCATAGCATTTGCTTATCACTGGGACGGACAGGACGCTTTGGCGTTAAACACACTTGAGAAGTTATTTACACTTTACCCGGAACGTCATGCTGCAAGAAAGCTTTATAGCCAGATACAAAATATAAGGACAGTGCACATAAACCAGTCAAACCGTTTCTCTTCTGATAGTAACAAACTCGATATCACATCCGTCGGATTACACGCCGGGAAATATATTGACGATTACTCAGTTATGGGCGCTTCCTATGAAGACGGTATTTACCGCCAGAAAAACAAACCTTCACTGAATTTTCAACGTGGCGGAATAGATATAAACAGACGTTTCACATCTTACCTTGCGGCTGATTCTTACATATATGTTAGTGGCTATGATGACACGGATTTTGCCCCTCTTACAACCAATACCTGGATTACACTAATGCCGAGTGACTTATTGCATTTTTACCTGGGGTACGGCCGCGAAACGTTCGAAGATATCACGGCTTTACATAACAATATTATAGTAAACAGCGGTTCTTTTTCTTTAGATTTAAAACCGAACCGGTTCTGGTTGTTTTCGGCGCAATACAAGACAGGAGAATATTCCGACGGGAACAGTCAGAATACTATATTTTCAAAGTTAGAGTACCGGTTGAAACAAGACCCCTATATAAAACTTTATTACAATTATTATTATTCCGACTGGGCAGAGCAGAAATTTAACGGATATTTCAATCCGAATTCTATTAATTCCTATTCTTTAGGTATATATGCAAGCAAAAATATTACACACAAATTGTTTGCTGAAGCACAAGCCTCAACTGGATATGAGCGCCAAGACCCAGAGGCAAACCGTCCAACCTATTCATATAATGTGGGACTGGTTTATAACTTAAGCGATAATTGGTCTCTTGCATTACGCGGAGAGTACTTTGATGCACTCGATAAAGACCCTGAGAAGGAATACTCGAAAACAACAGGATGGTTTACTGTCAGTTATAGTTTTGGGGCAGAACCTAACATGCCTCACGAAGCACAACAGCCACAGAGACCGACAGCGCAGTAGGTGAGTTTTTACTGATTTTCTTTCTTGAATAAATCTAAAAATCTATCTTCGTAGTATTTGAATAGTTCCCATTTATCCAGAAGTGCTTTTAGTTCTAATGCTTTTGTTGTGTCTTTTTTGGCGGTGTCGAAGAGTTTGTCTATTCTGTTTCTGACCTCAACCGGGATTTCGGAACTTATACCTAATTCTTTTTCAAGTTTTTTAGAAAGGTCCTCTTCTTCCGGTTCAAGTTCACCTTGTTGTTCTTCCGGGTCTTCTACCAGCATGGATTCTCTTATATGTTCTATCAAGCTTTGTATTTGTTTTTTGCAATCAACAGCTGATAATTCCATTTCTTTCATATTAATTTTGAGATTCAACATCTTTACTAAAACTTCAAGAGTAACAAGACAGGACGGAATATATTCGAGCTGTATTGCATAGAAAGGCAGTTCTGCAAGAAGGCACGCGCCGGAGATTCCCGCTTCTTTTGCCACACCAAGAAGCAGACCGTTTAATCCGCTTATGTATGCTTCTTTCTTTGGTTTGATTTCGTATGATTTTAATTTATCGATAATCTTGGAATCCGTGGCAACGCTCCATACTTTTAACTTGTCCTGCTTGTCTTCATAAAGAAGCATTCCCGCCATGGTATAGATTAGTTTTACATTAAGTTTCTTTGCAAATTTTACGATTTCCTGAGCAAGCTCATATTGTTTGGAAGATGACGGCTGGGCTTCGCCTAAGAATATGACTATATCATTTGAAGAATTTGGGGAACTGTAATAATAGAACTTGTTCTTTGGGAAATAAGGCGACTGGATTATATTGTTCTTTGCTGTTATTGCCGTAGGAGGAACATATTGAGGTGAAGGGATTTCGGCAAATTCTTTCATAGGTAGTTTTTGCATAAGATATGAAGCGGTCTTGAAAGCAACTCCGCCCATTCCGGGCCAAGCGGCGATTAATATCGGTTTTTTGACTTTCGGTTTTGAATAGATTTTTATCATTTATTTATCCTGGCAACTTTGGATTTTATTGCCGCTTTTGCTACTTCTTCCGCAACTTTTAATGCGACTTTTCTATCAAGAGGTGAAGGAATAAAGTAATCTTCTCTTAATTTACTCTCGGGTACAAGTGAAGCTATTGCATATGAAGCTGCAAGTTTCATTGGTTCGTTTATGCAGCTGGCTCTTACAGAAAAAGCCCCTTTGAAAATACCTGGGAAGCCCAATACATTGTTTATCTGATTCGGGAAATCCGACCTGCCTGTGCCTATTATTCTTGCACCTGCTTTTTTTGCTTCATCGGGCATTATTTCAGGAATAGGATTAGACATGGCAAATATTATCGGGTCTTTTTCCATTGTCTTAACCATTTCCTTGGTAACACAATTAGGCGCTGATACACCGATGAACATATTACTTGAAACAAGAGCATCTTTTAAACTACCTTTCAAACCTTTCTTGTTGGTAATTAATGCCATTTCTTTTTTTATGAAATTCATATTGTCTTTGCGTCCATGATAAATAATTCCGCTGGTATCGCACATCAGAATATCTTTGACTCCTGTGCTTAATAGAAGTTTGGCTATTGCTACGCCTGCGGCACCGGTGCCGTTGATAACAGCTTTAATTTGCGAGAGTTTTCTTTCTGTTAGTTTCAACGCGTTAATAAGCGCGGCTAATACTACAACAGCAGTGCCGTGCTGGTCGTCGTGGAATACGGGAATGCTAAGTATCTTTTTTAATTTTTCCTCAACCAAGAAACAGCGAGGCGAGGAAATATCTTCAAGGTTTATCCCGCCGAATGTCGGCTCAAGATGTTTTACGCAGGCGCATATTTCATCGACATCCTGCGTGTCTAAACATATAGGGAATGCATCCACTCCGGCTAATTCTTTAAAAAGTAAACATTTACCTTCCATTACGGGCATAGCGCCTTCCGGGCCGATATTGCCCAGTCCCAATACTGCAGAGCCGTCAGATACTACAGCTACAAGATTTCCTCTGCCTGTATACATATATGCTTTGTCTTTATCTTTTGCAATATCTTTGGAAGGTTGCGCCACTCCGGGCGTGTATAAAAGAGACAAATCTTTTTTTGTTTTAAGAGGTACTTTTGAGATTATCTCCAGTTTCCCTTTCAGTTTCTTATGCAATTTAATGGACTGCGAATATACGTCATTTTTCATTATTATTTCCTTTTCTTTTTTGTAATTTCTACGGCGGGTCTTAAATATTCTGCTTTCAAGTTTAGATATGACAACTTGCTCGCCTTTTTCATTTTTCCTATTGACTGAAAAGCAATATCTGAAGCTCTAAGATAGTTTAAAGACGTCGGAACAAAAAGGGCTGACTTGCCTAATCTTTTCTTTATTGTATCTTTATACTTAACAGCACCATCTCCGACAAATAGCGTTGGTTTGTGTATTGTTTTAAGCCAATCCTCCACATTAAAGACGGATTCTTTTTCTATTTTTTTAAGACCTTTTGCCGAAACTTCATATATCGCCGTATAAATATCTTGACCACGCGATGGAATTATAGGGCAGATTGGATAAGAAGTATAAGAAAGATTAACAGCAAGTGCTTCTAACGTTGATATGCCAACTACTGGAATGTCCAAACCCATAGATAAACCTTTTGCAACAGATATGCCCATTCGCCCGCCTGTGAATAAACCGGGACCTTTTGCAACGGCTATCCCGTCCAATTCCTCTTTCTTAAGACCAGTCTTTTTACCAAGCTCATCAATAGCCGGGACTAATATTTTAGAGAGGTGCTCATATGAATCAAAAGTGTACTCACCGAGAATCTTTTCTCCGTCCACAAGAGCAATACTCCATATTAAAGTAGATGTCTGAATTCCTAAAATCTTCATTTTAAATTTTATGGTTGCCCGTTTAGAAATAACTTTCTAACGAGGCGAGCGAATTTTAATTTCTCTTAAAGCACATGTCAACCTCATACCCTACATACCTTGAAAGAGGTTATCAATCTGACCTAAATATCCCAGATAAAAATGTATAACTATATAACCAATATAGAACGCCACTGCAAGATATACCAAAACGGGCAGCATAATGGTAATCCTTTTTACTACAGCATCGCTTTCCTCTTCATAGTATTCTGCTATCTTGTTCAGCATTTCATCAATTTTGCCGCTCTGTTCACCTGCGGATAACATCTCAATCACCATGCTCGGGAAAAATCTTACTTTCTTAAATGCCGACGTTAAACTCCCGCCCCGCTCTATATCGGGAAGAACTTGGAAAATGGCATTTGAAGTGGGGATACTGCCGCAACCCTGTGCCGATAGAGTCACAGCCCTTACCATATTCTCCCCAGCACTATGGAGTGCGCTTAAGTTCCACATAAAACGAGCTATAGCAAGCCTTTTTATCAACGGACCTATTATAGGCACATAGCCAAAAGTATACTGGAAAAATCTTTTTAGTCCATAATTCCTATTAGAAAATTTTACTATCAGCAGGACTAACAATGCCAAACCATATAATGGAATTATGCCCATTGCTATTGTTCTTAAGAAAGCGCTCAAACTTCCCAAAAAAAGCGTGGGAACTGCAGGAAGAAAAATTGCGGCGTGAATTAGAAAAACAGGATATAAAAAACCTGTTATCAATTTTGTCTGAATTTTGTAGTTGCGGTCAAGATTGTCTCCAATCCTTGCTAAACATTCACCTAATTTACCTGTTTTTTCTCCTATTTCTATTATGCTTAGTTGCAATGTAGAAAAAACATGAGGATAAAGCTTCATCGCTTCGGTAAGACTTCCACCTTTTTCAATTTCTGAGCGAAGACCATAGATTATATTTTTAAATTGTATATGTCCGGTGGATTCCCACAAAGACCGTAATGCTGGAGTTATACTTACGCCGGCATTAATCAGTGTGGCGAATTGATGGTAAAAATTGGCTAATCGCTTTTGGGTTATCATTTGTATTTAGTATTCATTATAGATTACTATGTGATATATTTGCAAAAAGAGAACATATTGATATAATCCAAGTCCTTAAGGAGAAAATAAATTGCGAAAAAGAATATTGACAGGCGATCGTCCTACGGGAAAACTACATTTGGGGCATTATGTAGGCAGTTTAAAAAACAGAGTGAAACTACAGGATGAATACGAATGTTTCTTTATAGTCGCCGATTTACACACACTCACCACAAAATCCGATTCTAAAAGCATAAGTGAAGTTTCCCAAAATATTAAGAATTTGGTACTTGATTATCTTTCGGTGGGTATAGACCCTAAAAGATCTACGATTTTTATACAGTCAAAGATTCCAGAGATTTCGGAACTGGCATTGATTTTCTCCATGTTGACAAGTATCTCAAGATTAGAAAGAGTCCCCTCCTTAAAAGAAATGATAAGAGACTTAAAGATAGAAAGCCCATCTTACGGGCTGTTGGGTTACCCCGTGCTACAAGCCGCAGATATTCTTATTGTACGGGCAAATCTTGTACCTGTAGGCAAAGACCAGGAATCACATGTGGAAGTGACAAGAGAGATAGCCAGAAGATTTAACGGCCTGTATGGAGAAGTTTTTCCTGAGACAGAAGCTTTGATAGGTGAAGTTGCCACCTTGGTCGGAACAGATGGTAAAGCAAAAATGAGTAAATCCTTGGATAATTGTATATACCTTTCCGATTCGCCGGAGACCGTCAAAAGCAAAGTTATGAAGATGTATACCGACCCTACAAGAATACATCCAACGGACCCGGGCCATATAGAAGGAAACCCCGTATTTATTTATCACGATGCCTTTAATAAAAATAAAGGGGAAGTCGAGGAACTAAAAGCAAGATACAAGAAAGGCACTGTTGGCGATGTAGAGGTTAAAGATAAATTAAACAAAGCTTTAAATGGATTTTTGGACCCCATAAGGGAAAAGAGAAACAAATTAGAAAAAAATAAAGGTCTTGTGGAAGACATATTAGCCGAAGGAACTAAAAAAACCAAAGAAGAGGCCGAGAAAACGTTGTGTCTTGTTAAGAAGACAATGGGACTGGATTATTTTTAATCGGAACTATGTTCCGATTATCAATTTTATTATAGGGCTTGACTTGTAGAATTCTATCTGTTAAATTCTCTAAAATTTTGAACACCGATGTTACGTCGGAGCAAAAAGGAGGAAAATAAAGATGAAAGTAAAAGTTGATGAAGAACTCTGTACAGGATGCGGATTATGCTCTGATAACTGTGCCGAAGTTTTTGAGTTAACAGATGACGTTGCTCAGGTAATTGTGGATGAAGTTCCCCCAGAACATGAAGACTGTGCAAAAGATGCAACGGATGATTGTCCTGTTGAAGCAATAACAATTATTGAAGAATAGAAAAAATAAATATTCTATTCTTTTTTTATTATCTAAAATTTAGGAAGAGAGTAAAAAAAATGAAGAATATGGTTGAAATACGTTGGCATGGAAGAGGCGGACAAGGAGCAAAAACTGCAGCTCTTTTGTTTGCCGATTCAGCAATGAGTTCAGGTAAATTTATACAGGCATTCCCAGAATATGGCCCCGAAAGAATGGGTGCACCAGTTCAGTCCTTTGACCGATTAAGTGATGAGCCGATTACTCTTCACTGTGGCATAACCTCTCCGGATATCGTGGTAATCCTCGACCCAACATTAATGGCAACCGTTGATACTACAGCTGGGGTTAAAGATGACGGAGTAATTATAATAAACACTGCCTTATCTCCTGCCCAAATACGAAAAGAAATGGGAATAAAGGGGAAGAAAATTTTTACGATAGATGCTTCCGGAATATCAAAAAGCACGCTGGGGAGAGAAATTCCAAACACTCCCATGTTGGGGGCATTAATTAAGGTAAGCAAGCTCTTGGATATAGAAAAAGTCCTTGATGATACAAAGAAAAAATTAGAAAAGAAATTCAGGACAAAGCCCGAACTTATAGAAGGTAATCTTAAGGCAATTAAGAGAGCATACGAGGAGGTTAAAGGTGAGTGAGGAAAAAAAGAAAGGATGGAAGGAACTGCCCATAGGTGCAACGCTGGAAGCCGGAACAGCCAAAGAATATAAGACGGGGGATTGGCGGAATATCCGTCCCGTATGGAATAAAGAAAAATGCATACAATGTTTGAGATGCTGGATTTACTGCCCTGATTCTTCAATTATACTTAAAGACGGCAAAGTTGCAGGAATAGATTTAGACCACTGTAAGGGATGTGGTATCTGCAGCGAAGAATGCCCAGTTAAACCTGTAAAAGCAATCACAATGGTTTCTGAAAAACAGTCCAAATGAAATGAGGAATATATGCGAAAATTACTTGCAATAACAGGAAATGAAGCCATAGCATATGCTATGAAACAGATAAATCCTGACGTTGTGGCTGCATATCCTATAACTCCAGCCACCGAAATTGTCCAGATTTTTTCCCAGTATGCTGCAGACGGAGAAGTTAATACGGAATTTGTAGCGGTTGAAAGTGAACATAGCGCTATGAGTGCGACTATCGGCGCATCTGCCGCAGGTTCAAGAGCAATGACAGCTACCTCATCTCAGGGTTTAGCATTGATGTGGGAAATGTTATACATTGCTTCGGCATTACGCCTGCCGATTGTTATGCCGGAAGTCAACCGAAGTTTGAGCGCACCGATAAATATTCACGCCGACCACTCGGACACTATGGGAGCAAGGGATTCGGGCTGGATACAGATTTACTGCGAAAATGCACAGGAAGCATATGATAGTCTAATTCAGGCTGTAAGAATTGCAGAAGAATGTCTTTTGCCAATTATGGTAACAATAGATGGATTTATTATAAGCCATGCAATGGAAGGCGTGGAGACCTTCGAAGATAAAGATGTACAAAATTTTATCGGTAAATACAAACCTGCTCATCCACTATTAGACATTAATCATCCCATTACAATAGGAGCAATAGACTTCAACGATTACTATTTTGAGCATAAACGTTCACAGATTGAAGCTATGAATAAGGTAGAACCTGTTATCCTAAAAATTGCTCAGGAATTTAATAAAACTTTCGGGCGAAGTTACGGACTTTTTGAAGAATATATGATGCAAGATGCAGAAACTGCCATAGTAGTCATCGGTTCTACGGCAGGCACGGCAAAAGTTGCAGTCAACAATCTAAGAAAACAGGGAAAGAAAGTCGGGCTTTTAAGACTCAGAGTTTTCAGACCTTTCCCTGCCGAAAAGCTAAGCAAAGCATTATCTAACTTAAAAGCTGTTGCTGTATTAGACCGTTCTACAGGATTAAATGCCTATGCAGGTCCTGTTTGCACAGAAGTTGCTTCTTCTCTATATACTAATTCTGAGAAAAAACCCAAAATACTTAACTATATATACGGCTTAGGAGGAAGAGATATTTTTGTGGAAGATATCGAAAATGTTTATAAAGATTTAGAAAAAGTTGTAAAAACCGGAAGAACAGAAAACCTTATTAATTATATAGGGGTTAGGGAGTAGAAAATGCCAACTTTAAAAGAATTAGCCAAAGAACAAGAATTGCTGTCCGGTGGACATAGGTTATGCGCAGGATGTGGTGCCAGTATTGCCGTAAGGCAGGTACTTTTAGCGGCACCAAAACCTTTAGTTGTAACGTCTGCAACCGGATGTCTTGAGGTAGCTACAACAATATTCCCTTATACTGCATGGGAAATGCCATGGATGCACAGCGCTTTTGAAAATGCCGCCGCAACATGCAGTGGTATAGAATCTGCCTACGAATCATTAAAAAAACAGGGACGATTGCCGGTAGATACAAAGATTTATTTTATTACTTTTGGCGGAGATGGCGGAACATACGACATTGGGCTTCAGTCATTATCAGGTGCTGCAGAAAGAGGACATAGAATGCTCTATGTATGTTATAACAACCAGGCTTATATGAATACTGGGATTCAACGCTCTTCCGCCACCCCCAAGGGAGGATTTACAACTACATCACCTGCCGGAAAAGTGAAGCCAGGTAAAGAACAAGCCCGCAAAGATTTAACCGAAATTATGGTTGCTCATAATATTCCATACGTTGCCCAAGCAGTGGTTGGTGATTGGAGAGACTTAACAACGAAAGTTCAGAAAGCACTATCAAAGGATGGCCCCAGTTTTATCAATGTTCTATCGCCTTGCCGTCTTGGGTGGGGATGTGCTCCCGAAAAAACACTTCAAACAGGAAGAATAGCTGTAGAGACATGCTTCTGGCCATTATACGAAGTAGATGAAGGAGTCCATAAGCTGACCTACAAACCTAAAGAGAAAAAACCGATAATTGAATTCTTGAAACTTCAAGACAGGTTTAAACATCTCTTAAAGGCAGGCAACGAAGCACTTCTTGCTGAGATACAGGAAGATATTGATAAGAAATGGAAAAAACTACTATTTCTATCTGGTGAAAAATCAGAGTAAATTTTCTATTCAATATATCAATTTCCACCTTAGTCTTATAAAAAGGAGCTAATAAAATGTCTTCTTTACCTATTTATAAAAATTCTAAATCTCCTATCGAAAAACGCGTAGAAGATTTACTGCATCGTATGACTCTTGAGGAAAAAATAGACATGCTGGGTGGAACAGGTTTTGAGTCCAAACCCAATAAACGACTGGGCATCCCTGCATTAAATATGACTGATGGACCTATAAGTGTGCGCTGGGGCAAAGCAACTGCATTTCCCGCAAGCATTGCCATGGCTGCAAGCTGGGATCCTGAGCTAGTAAAAAGAATCGGACAGGCACTTGGCCGTGAAACAAAAGCTAAAGGGCGAAACGTATTACTTGGACCTTGCATAAATATTCAACGAGTACCACATGCGGGGAGAAATTTCGAAGGATTCGGCGAAGACCCTCACTTAACATCACAAATAACCGTGTCGTATATAAAAGGCATACAGAGCGAGAAAGTCGTAGCAACAACCAAACACTTCGCATGTAATAATCAGGAAAATGACAGGTTTAGCATTGACACAATAGTAGACGAACGCACTCTCCGTGAAATTTATCTGCCGGCATTCAAAGCTGCAGTACAGGAAGGTAAATCTTGGGCAATAATGTGCGCCTACAACCGGCTCAACGGTTATCATTGCAGTTCACATACTGCTCTCCTTACAGATATATTAAAAAATGAGTGGGGGTTTAAAGGTTTAGTGATGTCAGATTGGGGAGCTGTGCACAGTACAATACCAACCTTGTTTTCCGGATTAGACATTGAAATGCCGAAAGACCTTTATCTGACACGGGAAAAAGTTTTAGAAGCAGTAAAAAGAGGATTGGTTAAAGAATCCAAAATTAATGATAAAGTCCGAAGAATGCTAAGGACTATGTTTGTAATGGGGTTTTTTGATCAGAAAAAACCCGACCTAGGCGCACTAGATACACCAGAACATAGAAAACTTGTTTTAGAAGCATCTCAAGAAAGTATCGTGCTCTTGAAGAACGAAAAGAATATTCTCCCTCTTGATATTAAGAAAATAAAATCTATTGCTGTTATCGGACCCAATGCGGAAATACTCCGTACCGGCGGTGGTGGCAGTGCCAGAGGTAACCCGTTTTATTCTGTCAGCCCTCTTGAAGCTCTGCAGAAGAAATTTGGCAAAACAATAAGAATAAAACATTCGCTGGGAGTTTTCATAGAAGATGAGATGCTTCCCATCGGGTCTGAATACTTACGTACTACAAAAGGAGGAAAAGAGGAGATAGGACTGTCAGGAGAATATTTCAACAACATAACACTAAAAGGAGAACCTTTAATCCGCAGGATAGATAGTCACCTTGATTTTCACTGGGATTCTTGGGTTCCTGACAATATGCCTAAGGATAATATTTCTATTAGATGGACAGGCAAACTAATCCCACCAAGAACAGCGAAATATGCTTTTAATATGACTAGTGATGACGGAGCGAGAGTATATTTGAATGGGGAAATTATACTTGATAATTGGGACACTACTCCTTTACAAGCTAAACCAATTGTTGTTGAACTAAAGAAAGATAAACCCTTAGATATTAAGGTGGAATTTTATAAACATTTCGGCGAGACAAGAATTATCTTGCGTTGGAAAATAATTGATAAAAATATAATTAAGGAAGCTGTTAAGACTGCAAAAGAGTCGGATATTGCAATTGTATTTGCAGGATTATCAGACCGACTCGAGAGCGAAGGAGGAGACCGTAATGATTTATTCCTCCCTCGCGGCCAGGAAAAATTAATTAAAGAAATAGTAAAAGCCAACAAAAAGACCATTGTAGTTTTGAATACCGGAGCTCCCGTATTAATGAGCAATTGGATTAATCAAATACCTGCATTGATAGAAGTCTGGTATCCCGGACAAGAAGGAGGCAATGCTATTGCCGATGTATTGTTTGGTAAAGTGAATCCTTCCGGAAAACTACCAATAACATTCCTGCAAAAATGGGAAGATTCTCCGGCTTATGGTAATTATCCCGGTGTAGACGGTGTTGTTCATTATAAAGAAGGTATCTTTGTCGGATATCGTCATTTTGATAAAAATAATCTTGAACCCTTATTCCCGTTCGGACACGGACTTAGCTACACGAACTTTTCTTATAGTGATTTAAAAATCACGCCCCAAAAAGTCAAGAAAGATGAGAATGTAAAGGTGAATTTTACTATAAAAAATATAGGTCTACGTGAAGGTGCGGAAGTAGTTCAACTTTATCTCAAAGATATAAAATCGAGCGTGGAAAGACCGGTTAAAGAACTCAAGGGGTTCAAGAAAGTTAATTTGGAACCCAATGAAAAGAAACTCGTCAGCTTAATCTTAAAACCTTCCGATATGAAATTTTTTGATGTGTGTAGAAAAGATTGGGTAGCTGAAGCAGGTAAATTTAAGGTAATGATTGGAAGTTCTTCAAGAGATATCCGCCTTGAAGGTGAATTTGAACTTAAATGATTTTGTGTTAAATTAGTAAAAGACAATATGAAAGATAAAGGTTTTTTAGACAGTAGATTGAAAACTGAAGAAATAAAACATTTAGCAGAAATTGCCCGGCTCTGCAGGGGTGATATTCTCAAAATGACAACCCTTGCTGCTTCAGGACATCCTGGCGGTTCATTGTCTGCAATAGATATACTTGTTACTCTTTATTCCTATGCAAAGGTTGACTCCAAAGAACCTTATCATCCCTTAAGAGATAGAATCGTAGTATCATGCGGGCACATTTCTCCGGGTGTATATTCGGCTTTGGGAAGATTGGGGTTCATAAACATTGACGAAGCGATTGCGGGTTTCAGAAAAGAAAGAACGCCTTTCGAGGGACATGTCGAAAGAGATGTTCCCGGTATAGAGTGGTCAACCGGTAATTTAGGGCAGGGACTTTCGGCAGGATGCGGTTTTGCTATCGCATCAAGAATTAAAAAAGAGGACAGGAATGTTTTTGTGGTAATGAGTGACGGGGAACAGGCAAAGGGACAAGTTGCCGAAGCAAGAAGATTTGCCAAGAAATATAATCTCAATAATTTAACTGTTATCATAGATTACAATCAATTACAGATTTCAGGATGGATTCATGATGTGATGCCGCAGAATATAAAAGACAACTATGAAGCTGACGGCTGGAAAGTTTTAGAGATTAACGGACATGATTATAAACAAATCTATGAAGCTTTAAGGGAAGGAGCGACCAGCAAGAATAATCTGGTTGCCATTATAGCCCGTACAGCTATGGGCAAAGGCGTATCATTCATAGAAAACAAATGGGAATTTCACGGCAAACCGTTGACTTTGGAACAGTACAGAGAAGCTATAAAAGAACTAGGGCTTACAGATGACTTGGATAAGTACAACAAAATGAGAGCGAAACCTTACTCGGGGCAATTAAGAAAAAGACCTGAAGAAAAAATCAATATAGATGTAGGCACTCCGTTTATATACGGACCTGCAGAAAAAACAGATAATCGTAGTGCATTCGGAAAAGCTTTAGCTGATATCGGTAAACGTAATTTTAATATGCCCGGCAAAAATCCTTTAGTTGTTTTGGACTGTGACTTGGCTGTTTCCGTGAAGACGGACATATTTGCAAAAGACTGTTCCTGTAATTTTTTGCAGGGCGGTGTTCAAGAGCATAATACTGCAACGATTGCAGGTGCAATTTCTACAGAAGGAATCGTAACCTTTTTTGCTGATTTTGGAGTATTCGGTGTTGATGAAACTTACAACCAGCACAGACTCAACGATATTAACCATGCAAATCTCAAACTTATATGCACTCACTGCGGATTAGATGTCGGAGAAGACGGCAAAACACACCAGTGCATAGACTACATCGGAGCCATGAGAAATTTGTTTGGATATAAAATTATCGTTCCAGCCGACCCTAACCAGACTGACAGAGTTATAAGATATATAGCTTTGGAAAAAGGTAATTTTATAGTCGCAATGGGACGGTCAAAACTTCCTGCAATTCTGGCTGAAGACGGTACACTGTTCTTTGGAGAAAAATACAAATTTCAATATGGTAAGGCAGATATTTTAAGAGACGGGAAAGACGCTTCTATAATTACTTGTGGAGCCATTTCAGAGAAAGCAATTAAAGTTTCTGATTCTCTAAAAACAAAAGGATATTCTATAAAAGTTGTAAATATTTCATGCCCTTCAAATATAGATAGGGAAGCGATAAAACAAGCAGCCAAGACAGGTCTTATTGTCACCCTTGAAGACCATCATAAGGAGACTGGATTAGGCTCTATGGTGGCACAGGTAATAGCAGAAGAATCTATCCCTATAAAATTTATCAAACTCGGTGTTGACCATTATGGCGAATCTGGAAAACCCGATGAACTTTATAAGATGTTTGGGATGGATGAAACAGGTATTACTCAAACCGTATTATCTAATATAAAAAAATAGGTATCCTCAATCGTTTCTGAAGTTATATTAATTTCTTCCAAAGGAAAACACGCATGGACTTAGGACTTATTATCCCCGAATTAGAAGAATACTACCAAAAAGGAGAATTCTACATAAAAGTAGAAATACTCCGAGAAGCCGAAATTCATGAAATAGAAGCTCATGCTTCATTCCTATTAAATAAAAAGGAAAAGAAACTCTTAGAATTGAAAGAAGATTTAGAAAAAAGAAGTATTGTTATATCTTCAATACACGCTCCCTTTGGCGAAGATAAAGACCTCTCGAGCTCTAGTTTTAGAATAAGGAAGAATACAATAAATTTACATCTTGTCGTTATGAGGCAGATGAACATTATAAAAACGCAGGTGCTCACAATTCATCCCGGCAGCAGAGTAGAAAAAGAAGCAGATATTCCTTCAAGAGAGGAACTTTTCAAAAAAAGTTTAGAAACATTGCTTAAGGAAGCAGAAAACTTAAACATAAAACTTGCCGTCGAAAATATGCTGCCTATGCATCCTGCATACAAGATTGAAACCCTAAAAGAAATATTAGATGAATTTTCTTCCCCTTTTCTGGGCACCTGTTTTGATACCGGACACGCCAATGTGGGAAAAGGAGTACTAAAGACATTTGATGTAATAAAAGAAAAAGTATTTGACTTCCATGTTCATGATAACGACGGAACTAAAGACATGCACTTACAAGCACTCTATGGTAATATTAATTGGGCAGAATTTTTTACCGCTGCATCAAGTATAGAATTTAAAAGACCTTTAATGATTGAATCGCTCCCGTGGCAAGGCAGAGAATTAAGCTGGATGATGAAAGAAGTTCGAATGCTTAAGGACAATAAGATGCTAAGAGGAGAAGCTCCGAAAGAACATTTCTTAAGATGTACTAAGTGCAATCATTTCATCTACGGGACAAAATCTAATCCCATATGCTATTGCAATTTGAAGAACAGCTCATAGAGGTAATATAATATAAATCTAGAAATGGATAAAAAAACTATACTATTGGTAGAAGACGATAACATTGTCAGACAATCATTGAAAATGGTTCTGGAAACCCGCTGCGGTTATGAAGTTATAGAAGCTGCCAACGGAATCTCTGCCCTGACAATACTTTCAAAGAAAAAACCTTCCATCGATGCGGCAATATTAGACATAATGATGGAAGGGCATGGCGGTTCAGTGGGAAATTATCTTAAGAAAAACCCCCAATATGAGAATATATTGATAATTTATCATAGCGGCCTTGGGAAACACCAGTTTGACAACAAAATTCTGGAAGGTTCTTTGTTTATCCATAAAGAATCCGGAAGCATACAAAAAATAGTAGAAACTCTTACGGAACAATTAGGTTAAATTTAGCAAAAACCCGGAGGATTGAATTATGGCAAATTTTTCTTTTGATATTGTATCTGAAGTAGACCTGCAGGAAATGGATAACGCGGTAAATCAGGCAACTAAAGAGCTTACCCAACGGTTTGACTTTAAGAATAGCTCGGCTTCTATCACCTATGATCGCAAAGAGAAAAAAATCACTTTGGTTGCCGACAATGATTTTAAGTTGCGCGCTCTTACTGATATT
>CAIJMQ010000102.1 GCA_903821905.1 uncultured bacterium | reverse complement strand
TATAGCATTTGATTTAACATTCTTTGCGACTTTCCAGGCAAACAACAAATCCTGCAACTGGCTTTCTGTAGGTTTAGTTTGTGTCACAACTTTCATATCTTTGTCACTTGAACGGAAATAGTCTTTCTCTTCTAGAAGATACCCGTCCAAAGCACACCTGATATCAATTTGACCGGCAGGAGTTGTCATCATTTTTATTACTCTTAAATCTTCTTTCTTTTGTAAGATTGGGATTGCTTCATCTTCGTATCCAGGGGCAATTACAGCTTCGACAAAGGTTCTTGTTATCTCTTTTGCCAAATCCCTAGAAACTTTGCCATTGAAACCCAGCACAGAACCAAAAGCGCTGATAGGGTCACATGAATGGGCTTTCTTATATGCTGATAGAAGGTCTTTGTCGCAAGCAAGGCCACAGGGATTGGTATGTTTTATAATAACTGCTACTGGTTCTTTAAAATCTTGTGCTGTAGTCCACGCAGCATCTAAATCCAAAATATTGTTGAAAGATAGTTCTTTACCACCAAGCTGCTCGAAACTTTTACTAAAAGATTTTCCATAAAATGCTGCCTTTTGGTGAGGGTTTTCTCCATATCGGAGTTCCTGTAACCTTTCCCATTTTTGAGATACTATCAGAGGCAAGATTTCCTTTTGAATACCAAATCTTTTGTTCAGTTCCGTAGATATTGTTGAATCATATCTGAATGTGTATTCAAAAACTTTAACGGCTAATTGTTTCAGAGTTTCTAAAGATAAAGTCCCTTTGTTATCTTTTAATTCTTTGATGATAGTATAGTAATCTTCCGGGGAAGATACTACCGCTACATCCTGGAAATTCTTGGCTGCAGAACGCAGCATAGTAGGACCACCAATATCTATATTCTCGATAACTTCTTCTAAACTTACATTGGGTTTCTTTATAACTTCCTCAAACGGATACAGATTAATAACTACCATATCAATAAAATCGATTCCAAGCTTCTTAATTTGATTTACATGTTCCACATTATCTCTTTTTGCCAAGATTCCACCATGAATCTTGGGATGCAATGTTTTGACTCTGCCGTCAAGGATTTCTGGAAAGCCGGTATGTTCAGAAACTTCTTTCACCTTAATACCTTCTTTCTGCAAAAGTTTAGCTGTCCCGCCGGTAGAAAGAATTTCTATTCCTAAACTTGTCAATTCTCTTGCAAATGAAGCGATACCTGTTTTGTTATGAACTGAAATTAACGCTCTTTTAATCTTGTTCATTGGTTTTCCCTTTTCTGTTTAATTTTACCTTTTTCATTTTGAATTTTAATTTTATTATGGTACCCCGAGGCCGATTCGAACGGCCAACCTACTGCTTAGGAGGCAATCGCTCTATCCAGCTTGAGCTATCGGGGCATATTTTTGCTACTATTAAATATCAGAGTTGTAAAACACAATGGATAGGATAATCTTTCAGTTTTTTCCTTCCATTCAAAAAAGCTAGTTCTATTAAAAAAGAAAGACCTACAATTTCACCGCCACTTTTTTCTATAAGCTTACACACACTTCCTGCGGTACCACCTGTTGCAAGAAGGTCATCAACAAGCAAGACCCTGTCACCTTTATTTACCGCATCAGTATGGATTTCGAGTGTATCGGTACCATATTCAAGGTCATAAGTAACAGAATATGTTTTAGAAGGTAATTTACCCTGCTTTCTAACGGGAACCATTCCGCAGTTTAATATGCGAGCTATAGCCCCTCCAAGAATGAATCCCCGTGCTTCTATTGCTACTATACTATGTATTTTCTGTTTTTTGAAAGGTTCAACCATTTTCGCTATTGCAAGCGAGAAAAGTTCTTTATTCTTTAGTATGGGAGTAATATCTTTAAAAATAATGCCCTTTTTAGGAAAATCAGGGACATCACGAATAGCAGACTTCAATTTCTCTATATCTGTCATTGTTTTGTTCCTGTTCTATTTAGATAAGATTTTCAATTAATATCTAACGGGGTAAATATAACATAAAATTGCATTTCTTTACAATTTCTTAAACAGCTAACACCTTATCTATAAATTGAATTAACAAGTTCTGCTGCAGTATAATGCAATCAAGGAAATTTAAGGCAAAAGCAATGAAAAGAAAAGTTAATATACAGAAACTAAAGGAAGACAACCGTATTTTGCAAAAATGGAAGTATAAACTCTCTTTGATGCTGAAGTATAGCAGGAAAATGAATACTACAATGCCTGTGGATAAACTTCTTGAACTTCTTGCCAAAGAAACAAAAGAAATATTAAACGCTGACCGCTGTTCGGTACTTCTGTTAGATATAGAAAAAAATGAATTGTGGGGAAAAGTAGCACATGGTTTTGATACAGAGCATTTGAGATTTTCCAAAGATACAGGTCTTGCCGGTTTTTCAGCCACTACTGGAAAGGTAGTAAATGTTAAAGATGCGTATAAGGATAAAAGATTTAATATTAATATAGACAAGAAAACTGGTTATAAAACCAAGACCGTACTTTGTTTTCCAATGAAAAATCATCAGGGAGAAGTAATAGGTGTATTCCAGGCATTAAACAAAAAGAAGGGATATTTCAATAAAGAAGATGAGGAACTTCTTCGAATATTATCCTCTCAAGCTGCAATTACTTTAGAAAATGCCCAACTTTATGACGAATTAAAAAAAAGCTTCGAAAGTTTTATAAATACTTTAGTATCTACTCTTGATACAAGAGACCCAATGACTGCAGGTCACTCACATAAGGTAACAGGTTATTCACTATTAATCGCTGAACAGCTTGGTATAAAAGATAAGGAATTACAACTCTTACAATATGCTTCTATACTTCACGATTTAGGTAAAATCGGAGTCCGTGAAGCAGTGTTAACTAAACCCAGTTCGTTGACAGACGAGGAATATCAACATATTAAAAACCATGCAATTTTTACAAAGAAGATACTGGATGAAATATATTTTCAGAAACATTTAAAGGAAATACCTTTTGTAGCCAGTAGTCATCACGAAAGAATTGATGGGAGTGGTTATCCAAATTCACTTAAAGGAAACCAGATTCATAAACTCTCTAAAATCATAGCAGTAGCAGATGTATTTGATTCAATTACAAATACACGCCATTATCGTACACCTATGCCAATAGAAGAGGCCTTAACAATAATAAAGACCAGCGCTGGTTCTCATCTAGATATTGAATGTGTAAAAGGGTTTATGAATATACCCCTTAATAAATTGATAGGCGTATTAGAAAAAGATATAATAAATCGCTTAAAACAAAAAGACCTGAAATATTTTTCAAAC
>CAIJMQ010000101.1 GCA_903821905.1 uncultured bacterium | reverse complement strand
ATTGCTATGGTTTATAGGGCTGGTGGAAAATTACAAGATATGGAATTTATACAATTTCATCCCACGGCTCTATATGTTGCGGGAACATCAAGACTATTAATTTCTGAAGCTGTCAGAGGAGAGGGAGGTATTCTCAGAAATAAATATGGAGAGAGATTCATGAAAAGATATCACCCCTTGCTTGATTTAGCTCCCAGAGATATTGTATCAAGAGCAATAATGCAGGAAATGAAAACAACGGAATCTACAAATGTTTATCTTGATGTAAGAAATATTCCTTATAAAAGAGTAAGGAAAAGATTTCCTAATCTGGTGAATATATGCGAACGAGTTGGGTTAGATGTTAGTAAGGATCTTATACCTGTAAGACCTTCGGCTCATTATACGATCGGAGGTATAAAAGTAGACTTAAAGGGCAAAACATCAATAAATAATCTTTTTGCCTGTGGGGAAGCGTCTTGTACTGAAGTTCATGGAGCAAATCGTTTAGCTTCCAATTCACTACTCGAAGGACTAGTATTTGGTTATAGGGCAGGTACAGAAGCGGGTATTAAACTTTGCAAAACAAGAAAGAAAATCCCCAAACTAATATATTCCCAAATTGATTTATCTCATTTACCGGTTCATCTTGACCTTGAAGATATTAAAAACTCTTTAAGAAGTCCTATGACAAGAGATGTAGGTATTGAAAGAAGAGAGGATAAACTAAGGGAAGCAGAAGAAAGAATAAAGTTTTGGATGGATTATGTTTTGGCAAGAGAGTTTTCTTCTTCCAAGGGATGGGAATTGCAAAACATGCTTACTGTTTCTTCTCTGATAGTAAAGTCTGCATTGATAAGGAAGGAATCTCGTGGTGTGCATTACAGAGTAGACTATCCCAAAACAGATGATAAAAATTGGAAAAAGCACATTGTTTTACAAAAAGGAATGACCCAAAATGGGAAATAAACCATTGCTTAATATCAATATTCCCTTAAAATTATTCAAAAGGGGTAAGGTAAGAGATATCTTCTTGATAAATGATGATATGCTTCTTTTGGTAGCTACCGATAGAATATCTGCTTTTGATGTGGTAATGACAACAGGTATACCTAAGAAGGGTGAAATCCTGACTCAAATTTCCCAATTTTGGTTTGATTTTATGAAAAAACAGATTGGAAATCACATTATAACAACTGATGTAAATCTGTTTCCTCAAGAATTGTGGAAATCTCGAGATATTCTGGACAAAAGGAGTATGTTGGTCAAAAAGGTAAGACCAATACCTGTAGAGTGTGTGGTGAGAGGATATCTTGCAGGAAGTGCATGGAAAGAATATCAAGAAAATGGGACTGTAAGCGGTATTAAACTTCCCGAAGGATTGGTTTCTGCAAGTAAACTTCCACAACCTGTTTTTACTCCTACCACAAAAGAGGATACAGGGCATGATATGGCTATTACATTTGAAGAATTATCTAGGATAAGAGGCAGGAAAGAGGCGAAATTCCTAAGAGATAAATCCATTAAAATTTATGAACTTGCTAATAGCTATGCAGAAAAACAAGGGCTAATAATTGCGGATACTAAATTTGAATTCGGATATTTAGGCGAGGATATTATCTTGATTGATGAATTGCTTACTCCGGATTCTTCCCGTTTTTGGCTTAAAGATGAATACAAGGAAGGCAGTCTTAAACTTGGCCTTGATAAACAATACTTAAGAGATTATTTGGAAACACTGGATTGGGATAAAACACCGCCAGCACCACCTTTACCTGATAAAATAGTAAACAATATCCAAGGAAGATATTTAGAAGCTTACAAAAAGATTACAGGTAAAAATGAAATATAGTTCAAAGAAATTTTTGAAAGTTATATTTTTAATTATTTTATTTTTTGTTTGCAATGGTGTTTTTATTAAAGCTGAAGAGTTCTCTCTTAAAGATGGAGAGAAACTAAATTTTTCTCTTAGATGGATGGGAATAATAGGAGGTAAATCTACAATAGAAGCCCAAAAAGAATCTACTCCTAATTCTGCAGAGAGTTCTTATCTTTTAAATGCTACTCTAAGAACAGTTGCTTTTGCAGATATAGTTTTTAAGATTAGAGACGAATTCTCTTCCCTCGTAATTTTAAATAATAAACAAGTTATACCTGTTTGGTGGGAAGTTACTATGAAAGAGAAGAATTATAAATATCAGGAAAAGACAGATTTCAAAAAGATTTTAGAGGAGGAACCCCAAATACAAAATCCCCTTTCAGCTTTATGTTTACTTTCTTCTAGAAATTGGGAAGTGGGAGACAATATTGTTATACCCATTTTAGTGCACAAGAAAGTTTGTCCTATAAAAGTGGAAGCAGTTTCAAAAGAACCATTGAATATTTATGGTAAGATTTTTAATACTATTCTCATTAATGTTGCAGTAGAAGGCGTTGAGTTGGATATTTCCTCTGCAAAAATAAAAGATTTTAAAATATGGCTATCAGATGACGATAAAAAGCTCCCCATTTTGATGAAAGCTAATACCTCCGCAGGTCTTATAACAGTAATATTGGATAATAGAGAGGAATTTTTCAAATGGAAAGATTTTGGGAAAAACTAATAGAAAAGATTGAGAATATTGATAAGAAAAAAATCCGCCAGTATATAGGTGAACTTCTTTGGGAAAGAGGCCTCTTAGAAAATATTTTCAATTCTCTTAAAGAAGGCATACTTGTTTTGGATTCCAATAATAATCCTGTATATCTCAATAAACGTCTTAATGAAATGATGAATATAGATATAAATGATTTGTTGGGTTCATTTTCATACTATGAAAAGCGCTTAGCTCATTTAATATTAGAGACAGATAATGAATTCCATGACGAGGAAGTTGAGATAAATGAGCCATATCATCGTCTGCTTAAAGTTAGTAAGTTAGCTCTTTTGTCTCAGGGTAGTAAATCTATTGGTGCGATAGTAATAGTAGATGATATTACTCAGGAAAGAATAGCCCAAGAGGAAAGGGCAAGCGGAGAAAGGTTCGCAACTCTTTCTCAACTTTCTGCAGGGGTTGCCCACGAAGTTGGAAATCCTCTTAATGCTCTTCAGATTCACCTTGAACTTTTAAAGAAAGAAATTAAAAAGTTGTCCTTGAAATCACAAGAAAAACTTATGCACTTTGTTAAAATTATAAGAGAAGAAATAGATAGATTAGATAAAATAGTTACCCAATTCCTTGAAGCTTCTCGTCCATCGCCACTTAAGTTGGAAGAGACAAGAGTGGAAAATATAATGAAAGAACTTATCACCTTGCTTTCCCCGGAATTTAGAAAAAAAAGGATCAAAATAAAAGAAGATTATTCGCCCTATATCCCTTCGGTTCTTCTAGACAGGAATCAGACAAGACAGGCTTTCTTGAATATTTTAAAGAACTCTATAGAAGCTATGCCGAAAAGCGGGCATATTTACATATATACTTTTTTAAAGGGTGATAGAGTTGAAATAAAAATAAAGGATGAAGGAATTGGAATTTCCGAAGATAAACTCCATAGAATATTTGAACCATATTTTACTACCAAGAAAGAAGGCTCTGGGTTGGGGCTTATGATCACATATCGTATAGTTAAAGCTCATGGAGGAGATATAAAAGTGAAAAGCGAAGTTAAAAAAGGGACAGAAATCACTGTTATTCTTCCTTTGAAAAGGGGGAAAGTTCCACTCCCTGCGCGTTTGTTGACAGGTAAATATAGCCGTTTTTCTTCTAAAAATTCTTCGCGATTATATAAAAAGAATTAGATTCTATTTTCTATGCTATGTTAAAAATATTACATACTAATGCTGGAGATAATTGGAGTGGTATTGAAAACAGGATTCTAATTATTGCAAAGCATTTGAATTCCGAAGATTTAAAAGTATCCTTAGCAATATCTCCCAATAATCCCCTAACTGCAAAAGCTAAACAAGAAAATATAGAATGTTTCAATTTGTCGATTCGCAATAAAATAGACTTTAAAGCAGTTCTTAAACTTAAAAATATTCTTTTGGAACACAAGTTTGATATATTACACGTACATCGTTCCACAGATCATTGGATAGGAGTACAAGCGGTTAAGTTATTTAATTTGCCGGTAAAAATAATTCGTACCCGGCATAATTACACACCAATAAATCCTAATATTTTTAATCGACTTCTTTATAATAAATTTACCGACAAAATAATTACAGTAGCGGAGATTATAAAAAAGGATATAACAGAGAATGCACATATTAACCCGTCAAAAGTTGTTGCTATTCACAGTAGTATTATGATTGAAAGGTTCAATGAGGGAATAAACGCTTTTCAAATAAGGAAAGAATTGAATATATCTTCCGACATTCCTCTTGTTGGAATGATTGGTAGAATCCGCGACCATAAAGATTACCCGAATTTTTTGGAGGCTTGTAAATTGGTAAAACAAACGAGGCCTTTTGTTAAATTCCTTATTGTAGGTGAAGGACCACTTGATAACGAAATAAAAAATTTGGCTGAAGAATTGGGTATTGTTCAAGATATCTTTTTTTTGGGTAAAAGAGAGGATGTTCCGGAAGTCTTAGCAAGTTTGGATGTCTTTGTCCTATCATCTTCTGTAGAAGGCTCTCCTGCAGTGATAAAAGAAGCTATGGTTATGGGTAAACCTGTTGTAGCAACCTCCGTTGGCGGAATCCCTGAAATTATTGAGGATGGAGTTAATGGAATTCTTGTTTATCCCCATTCCCCCATGAAGCTTGCCGACGGAATAATTCGAATTTTAATGGATAAGGAATTAAGCGAAAAACTTGGTAGAAATGCAAAAAAGACTATACTAGAAAATTTTACTCCTTCAGTTTTGGCCTATAAAACAAAAGACGTATATCTTGGAGTTGCGAGTTTGATTTAAGGTTTCTTGGCAGGTTTTTTTATATAGCTATTATGTACCCTATATACTGATGATCCTGATGTTATATACAACGTGTTACCGTCTGCATCTCCCCAATTGCAATTAGTCGTTTGTCCGGGAACCGCAATTATTTCTAAAAGTGTGTTGTTGGATTCATATACCCATACTCCCAATGGCCCCGTAGCAAATAAATGTCCTTCTTTGTCAAATTTCATACCGTCTGTGTAACCCTCTGCATTCATATAGGCAAATGTTCTCTTATTTGTAATTAAAGTATCCGATACAACATCCCAAACAAAGATTGTGCGTGCTTCGGAATCACCAACATATAGTTTTTTTTCATCAGGTGAAAATGTTATTCCATTTGGTCTGTTTAGTGATTTATCAAGCAATTGAAGTGTTCCTGTAGGGCTTAGGCTGTAAATTCCATAAAAACCTAATTCTTCCTCGTTTTTAGAAATTCCATAAGGTGGATCTGTAAAGAAAATAAAACCATCGGATTTTACTGCCACGTCATTTGGACTATTTAATCGTTTCCCCTCATAATGTGTAGCAAGTGCTGTTTCAGTACCATCAGTTTCAATTCTTGCTAATCTGCGTTTCCCATGTTGGGCCATAAGTAAACGACCTTCTTTATCCAAAGTAAGTCCATTTGAATTACCAGATGGACGAAGAAATACCGTTGTTGTGCCAGAATCAGGTGTCCAACGATAAATAGTATTTCCAGGGATATCGCTGAATAATAGTCCATTATCTTTCCAGACTGGACCTTCTACAAACTGGAAACCGTCAGCTATTTTTTCTACTTTTATATCCGAAATTTTATATGTTTGACCGAAAACCATATTGCTAATAATTAAAAAAACAATTCCAATTATAAATAATAAACATTTATGTCCAAACATTTTCAATTCTAAACCTTTATGATAGATGAAAAAACGAAAAGATTTCCGTATAATCCTATATAACTTATTTTATATCACTTTAACATATAAGAAGTCAAAATAAACTTCGATATGAAAATTGCATATCTTTGCGCTGGCTCAGGAATCCAAGTTTTTGGCAATAAAGGAGCTTCGGTTCATATAAGAGATATGGTTTCAAAACTAAAGAAACTCGGGAATAAAATCTTTATATTTATGAGCTATAAAAATGGAACTAGGATATAATGAATGTACGGAAAATAATAAGTGTAAATGTTTATTCCAAAGCATAAGATGAAATAAGAAATCTATCCTAATAAATGAACAAAAGCCAAAAGATTGTACCTATTTTATCCCAAATTATTGAAATTCTTCTAATAATTTTAATTTTCACTATTCCTTTCCCTTCACATAGACAGGGTATTGAAACAATCTGTTTTGTTTTTATAGTTTTGTTATTTATAGCAAAATTAACTTTAGATAGGAGAAAAAGATATATAAAAAAGAGTTCTATAGACTTACCCATTTTAATTTTTACCGGATTAGTTATTTTATCTATTTTTTTCTCTATAAACCTTTTACATAGTCTTAGTGCTTTCAAGGAATACTGGCTTAAACCTATTTTCCTTTTTTATATTATGGTTAATTTTGCAGACAAACAGAAAAAATTCCGCAATTTAACATTGGCAATTTTTATCTCTTTATTAATATCTATGATTATAGGCATACTCAAATTTCCTTTTTCAGAATATCTCCTGGGTAATAAACGTTTGGATTCACTGATTACTGGACCTAACGAATTTGCGGAATATCTAGAAATGTTTGTACCAATTCTATTGGCTTTTATGCTTTGGAGCAGAAAAAACTATCTCAAAATAGGAGCAGGGGTATTTTTATTAATAAACATATTTTGTTTGCTTTTTACCTATAGTCGGGGGAGCTGGATAGCTATTTTCCCTGTTAGTTCTTTTTTGTTTTTTAAAAAAGATAAAAGATTAATTTTATTACCTATTCTTTTAGTCATTATCTTTTTTGTAGTTTCTACGCCGGCATTAAAACAAAGGATTTTCAGTGCAATAAATATTGAGAAAATTCCATCTACAGATAATCGCATAAGGATATGGCGTGAAACTATTGGGGAGATAAAGAAAAGACCTCTAACTGGTTTTGGATGGGGCTGGAAAAATTATCGTCAGCTTGCTCCTCAATTTAGATCAGAGAAAATGGGATGGCACGCACATAACTATTTTTTAGAGATAGCTTTTGAATCTGGAATACCTGCTTCTTGTGTTTTCTTGTGGCTTTGGATTACTATAATGATAAAAAGTTGGAGAATCTATGCAAAAGTGAAAGATGATTTTTTAAAGACTTTAACAATAGGAATATGGGGTGCATTTCTAGTAAAATTTATTCATTGGTTTGTAGATGTACCTATAAGCATAGAAATAATCTTGACAATGTGGGCTCTTGTTGGCATAGTGATGGCAATAGAAGCTAATATGCTCGAAAAATGTAAATGTAATACATAGAAAAAGTAGTTAAGTATTCTATAATAAAGAAATGGATAAAGAAAAAAATGAGAAGGAAGTTTCTATAATAATTCCTACTTACAATAGGAGATATAGTCTCTTTAAGTGTTTGGAGTTTTTAAATGCCCAGACTTATTCTAAAGAGAAAATGGAAGTTATTATAATTGATAATAATTCTACAGACAGAACAGGAGAAATGGTTAATAATCTTAAAAACCAGATATCTTTTTCTATGGTTTATAAATACATAAAAGATGAAAATTGCAGGATGAACAAAGCGAGGAACATGGGAGTTATTGAATCTAAGGGAGAATATCTACTTTTTCTTGATAGTGATATGTATTTAAAACAAAATGCTTTAGAGAATATGATTTTAATGCATAAAGAAAGAGAAGAAAGAGGGGAAGATATACTTTCAAGGGGATGGTGGCTTAGAACGAATTTTTCTTTATTTAATCAATGGCATCTTAAGAAAATAGTCAATAGCTATGACTACAGAAAAGACTTAAGCAAAAATGAGAAGTTGATGAATCTTTACAAAAAAAGAGAGAATTTAAATCCTGAAGTGAGGAGAGAAATCCCTGAGGCATTCATATTGGTTAAAAGAAAATATGTTCTCCAGGTCGATGGTTTTGCGGAGCAAGAAGATGTTTATGGTTTGGATTATGAGTTTCAAATAAGAATTAAGAACTTATGTGGACTAAAATTAGTTTTCAATCCAGAAGCCTTTGCTTTGCATGGTCCATTAATAGGAGATATAACAAATAATTTTTATAAGAAAGCAGGTAAAAGGAGAGCGTATATTCTCGAATCTATTCCCAGAAAGGGACTTTCTTCTCGTCTCAAGTGCAAATGATAACATTCTCCTAAAGACTCAGGCTTGATTTCTGTAGAAACAGTTTGCTTTAAATTTTAGAAATAAATGTTCTACCAACAAATTAGCACAGAGAGTAATGGAAATTAAGGAATTTTTTAGGTGAAAATACTACAAATTTTATCTTCCAAAGATTTAGGAGGTGGTACTCAGGAACATATAAGAATGTTATGTTCTGGGCTTCAGAACAGAGAGCATACTATAAAGTTAGTTTGCAGGCCTGGCTCGTTAGTTGAAGCTTACCATAATGAAGGTTTTGATGTTGTCCCCATTGAACTTAGAAATAAGAGTATTGCAATTAAAGAACTGCTATATTTAATGGAAAAAGATTTGTTTGATATAGTTCATACTCATAACAGGGATGCGGATGTTGTTGGGCTTGTTGCAGCAAAGAAGAAAAATGTACCTATAATTATTTCTACAATTCACGATTTTCTAAACTTGGATGAAACTGGCAAAAGAAAGATGAATTTCCCATTGTGGAAATATAATAGACTCTTGAAGAAAATACCACATAAATTTATTGCAATATCAAATGCAATTGAAACAAATATCTTGGAAGAATTAAAAGTTGACCCCGATAAAGTAACAACTATCTATAATGGCACTGATTTAAGTATATTCCAAGAGAATATAGATATTGATAAAAAAAGGGAAGAACTAAATCTACCTTACCATCTACCAATTGTAGGAATAATAGGGAGATTAATTGCTATGAAAGGGCACAAATATTTTTTGGAATCAATTCCTATTATTTTGAAAAAAAATAAAAATGTATTCTTTCTTATTGTTGGTAAGGGCAATTTAAGGAGAGAACTTGAATTACTTGCTGAAAAATTAAAGATAACAAAATACGTTCGTTTTATTGGTTACCAGCACGATGTAAATACAATGATTAAACTAATGGATATAGTATTAGTCCCATCTGTTTCGGAAGCATTCGGTAGGGTTATTACGGAATCTATGGCTTGCAGTAAACCAGTCATAGCTACCAGGGTAGGAGGGATTGCGGAGATTGTAGTAGATGGTGTAACAGGAATTTTAGTTCCCCCAAGAGATGTTCAGGCAATGGCAGATGCTATCTTGAATCTCCTAGAAGACAAAACAAAAGCAAAGCAATTAGGAGAAGAAGGTAGAAAGCGAGTTGAAGAAAAATTTAATGGAGTTCTTTTTGTAGATAATACGGAAAGACTTTTTAAGGAATTACTTTTAAATAATAAATAAATGAGAGTCCCAATTCTTTTCTATCATAAAATCAATCATCCTCATCCCGAAGCAAAGATAAGAGGTCTTTACGTCACGCCTGAAAATTTTTACCGTCAGATGAGGTATCTTAAATGGAGGGATTATACGCCTATTAGTTTATATGAATTGGTTAAAGGAATTAATCTTAAAGAAAAACTTTCTTCAAAGTCAATTGTTCTTACTTTTGATGACGGCTACGAAGATAATTATACCTATGCTTTCCCGATTCTTAAAAAATTCAGCTTTACTGCGACTATTTTCCTTGTAACCAGAGATATTGGCGGTTTATCTGGTTGGGCTGATAACGAAGAAACTGTAAAAGAACAACTACTCTCCTGGGATAAAATCAAAGAGATGGCAGATTATGGTATAGATTTCCAAGCGCATACTCATAGTCATCCTTCACTTACGGAGTTGGATGAACAAAGAATCAAAGAGGAGATTGTTAATTCAAAAGATATAATTCAGAAGCAACTTGGCAAGAATGTAGACTTCCTGTGTTATCCGTACGGTCATTTTAATCCACAGATTAAACGGATATTAAAAGAAGTCGGTTATCTAGGCGCATTATCTACAAAAAGAGGTATGGTAAAAGAAAAGGATGATCCTTACTGTCTTAAAAGGATTGGGATTAAAGACAAAGGGGGAATTTTAACTTTTATAAGGTATATAGAATTCAAATATAGATAAAGTTTTAATCTACTGCCACTTTTTTTTTAGTTCTTCTGTAATTAACTTCGCCTTATTACTCTCAACAAAAATATCTTTATTTTCCAATGGCTTAGAAGTTTCTTTTGGAGGAGAAATCTTGTTTATTAGATTAGAAGAAGAGATAAGTTGGCAATTATGCATCCTTGCAAAATCTTTGATTTCCCTGTCGTCGGTTGCCAGGACTATCGCTTTGGGATTTTTACTTTTCTCTATCATGGATTTGATGTAATCATCGGCAGATTCGTTTATTGCATAGATAACTTTTGTGTTGATATTTTCTCTTCTATAAGAATCATCAACCTCTTCATTTCCGTCAAATACTACTATTATCCCTTCAAACATTTTATGTCTTTGGTTTAACATATTTATAAAATGGTTTCTTCTTGCCTCTAAAGTTTTATCTTTTAAGCCCATCTGCATAAGAACATTATAGCCGTCTACGATTAGCATAATAATTAGATTCTCGATACTAGATGCTCGATTCTCGTTGAGGATTTTTTATAAGAGTATACAGCATTAAATTTTGACTTGTTTTTTGACTATATTCTCTACTTCCTGTAAAGCTTTATCCAGTGCATTAATATCTTTCGCTCCGCCTGTTGCCATATCTGCTCGTCCGCCACCGCTACCACCGGCAATTTTTGAAATCTCGCTTATTATTTTCCCCATGTTGAGCCCTTTTTCTACCAAGTCTGCAGTGATACCCCCGACAAATATACCATTATTGTCTTTTACTCCTCCAAGAACAATTACACTGGATTTTTTCATTTTGTCCTTTAAAATATCAACAGCTCTTCTTAGTGTTTCCCGGTCTATGCCGTCAGTTCTAAAACTTATCATACTTATTCCGTTCACAATCTTGATTTTATCGGATAAATTGTTTAATTTTTCAAGCAGAGTTTTCTCCGTTAACATTTCCACCTGCTTTAAAAGGTATTTTTGTTGTTCTACCAGTTCTTGAATCCGTTTGTCTGCAAGTTCCGGCGAAGTTTTCAGGAGAATGGAAATTTTTTCCAGGGAATGCAATTTATCCCTTATTTTCAAATAAGCAGGTTTGCCGGCAATTGCTTCAATTCGTCTTAGCCCTTTGCCAACGGAACTCTCGTTAAGTATATGGAATATACCAATCTCCCCTGTATTTTTCACATGTATTCCTCCGCAGAGTTCTTTACTTATATCTCCCGCAGAAACCATTCGCACAAGCTCTCCATACTTTTCACCGAAGAAACTCAAAGCACCTTTCCTTTTGGCTTCAGCTAACTGTAAATTCTCCGTTTTGACAGGAATAACTTCTCTTATTTTTTCGTTAACAAGTTCTTCTATTTTTGAAAGTTCATCTTTTGTTATTTGTGCAAAATGGGAAAAATCAAATCTTAAGTAATTTTCTTCAACAAAGGAGCCAGACTGCTGGACATGGTTTCCCAAAACAGTACGCAGTGTATATTGAAGCAGATGTGTGGCAGTATGATGACAAGCAATATTCTGTCTCCTCTGTTTGTTCACTGTCAGGTGAATCTTTTCTCCCTTCCCTATTTCTCCTTTTTCTATTTTCAAATGATGAACTATTAATCCTTCTTTTCCATAATAAACATTATCTATTTCACCCTTGGCTTTCTTTGTCTCAAAAGAACCTGTATCAAAGACCTGTCCTCCCATTTCTGCATAGAAAGGAGTCGATTCAACAATTAATCCAACTTCTCCTTTGTCGATTTTCCCATGATAATCAACGCTGTCTTTTATAATTGATAAAATTTCCGTGTCACATTCTAATTTTTCATAACCTACAAATTTTGTAGAACCGAACCTTTCTGCTAAGTGGGCATATACGGTTTCTGAATCAGCAATCTTCATTTCTCCTGTCCAAGCAAGTTTTCCTTTTTCCTTCTGTGAGTCCATTTCCTTCTGGAATCCTGTTTTGTCTACATCAAAACCTTCATCTTTTGCAATTTCTTCAACTAAGTCAGGCGGCAGTCCATATGTATCATATAGTTTAAATAGTTCTTTCCCTTGTATGATTTTTTGTTTCTTTTCTTTATGTTTTTGGAATATTTCATCTAAAATTTTAGAACCTTCCGAAAGAGTCCGCTTATAAGAATCCTCTTCACTTTTTAATACTTGTATCACATGTTCTTTTCTATCTTTTAAATCAGGATAAGAATCTGCCATTGTTTTGACTATTCCCGGAACTAGTTCATAAAGGAAAGGCAGTTTTATTTTTATTGTTTCTCCTTGCCTTGCCGCATTTCTAATTAATCTTCTCAGGACGTAACCTCTACCATCATTGGCAGGGAAAACACCGTCAGCAATCAGAAATGTTATAGCTCTTATATGGTCTGAGATAATCCGCACCGGTCTTATGTTTGTTTTTTCATATTTAACTTTTGCTTTTTCGCACACCGACTGAACAATAGGGGAGAAAAGGTCGGTTAAGAAATGATCTTCCATTTTCTGCATAATTGCAGATGCTCTTTCCAAACCCATTCCTGTATCAATATTTTTTTGAGGCAGAGGTTCCAAACTCCCATCTTTTTTTCTATCAAACTGAGTAAACACGAGGTTCCAAAGTTCCGAATGGCGTCCACAGTCGCAGTTTATATCACAAGTTTTTTTCTGGCATCCGAATGCTTTTCCCCTGTCTATGATTATCTCTGAACAGGGACCACATGGCCCTGTTTCTCCTGCATCCCCACCAGTTGGTTTTTTTGCCCAGCCGAACAATTCTATTATCATTGATTCCTATTTCTTTATTCCATATCTTGTAAGCTTCATCGTCTTCTTCGTAAACAGAAATCCAAATACTTTCTTCCGGCAGTTTAAACACTTCCGTCACAAACTGCCAAGCCCATTGGATTGCTTCTTCCTTGAAATAATCGCCGAATGAAAAATTACCAAGCATTTCAAAAAATGTATGATGCAGTGGGCTTTTACCTATAATTTCTATGTCCGAAGTCCTGAAACATTTCTGGCAAGTAGCAGCCCTTTTTAGTTTTTTATCTCCGACGCCAAGGAATTCTTTCTTGAATTGGTTCATACCAGCGCCGGTAAATAATAGCGTAGGGTCATCTTTTGGTATCAAAGACGAAGGGGGCTTGATAATATGTCCTTTTGATTTAAAAAACTTTAAGAAATCTTCTCTGATCTGTGTTGAATGCATTTTAGAAGAGCCCCAATGTTTTTCCTTCTTTGTCTATGTCCACATCCATAAATGCGGCATTAGAAGGAAGCCCCGGCATTGTACGCATCTCGCCGAGTAATGGATATAGGAAACCTGCTCCAACCGAAGCTCGAATGTCTCTTACCGGCACACGGAAACCTTTCGGAGCACCTTTTAAGTTAGGGTCATGCGAAATGGAAAGATGTGTCTTGGCCATATTTATCGGCAATTTGGCGTAACCTAATTTTGTATAAAGTTTTATTCGTTGCTTGGCTTGGGGAGAATAATCAACTCCATCCGCGCGATAAATTTTCTTAGCAATAGTTTCTATCTTTTCCTCTATTGATAAATCATCGGGATAAAGGAAATGGAAATTGTTTGGCATAGCGCAAGTTTTTACTACCGCTTCAGCTGCCTCTAAACATCCTTCTCCACCTTTTGCCCACGGGTCTATAGGAACAGCGAAACTTGCGCCGTTATCAACGGCATACTTCTTAACAAAATCTGTTTCCTGCGGTCTGTCATCGGTGAATTTGTTTATTGTTACTACAACAGGAATGCCGAAACTGCGCATATTTTCTATATGTACTTTTAAATTCTCGCAGCCTTTTTTCAATGCGGGCATATTATCTTTTGCTACAAGTTCTCTATTTAATTTCTGACCCGGTTTTAATTCAAAAGCCCCACCGTGCATTTTTAAAGCTCTTATGGATAAAGTGATTACTACACAGTCCAATTTCAAATTTGCCTGTCTGCAAACAACATCAATTAGTTTTTCTGCTCCGCAATCGGCGCCAAACCCGCTTTCAGTAACGACATAATCAGCGAGCTTTAGTGCAGCCATGTTAGCTATAACGGAATTATTGCCGTGAGCTACATTAGCAAAAGGGAATCCGTGAACTATGGCTGGAGTGTTTTCAAGAGTTTGTACTAAGTTTGGTTTTATTGCATCTTTCAGCAACACAGTCATTGCACCGGCTACTTTTAAGTCCTCTGCTGTTACGGGTTTGCCGTCGTGAGTATATCCTACTACCATTCTGCCTAATCTTTCTCTCAAGTCTTTTAGTGAAGTAGTCAAGGAATGTATAGCTGCGGTCTCTGTTGCTACGGTAATATCATAACCTGTCTGGCGCGGATAACCGTTAGCTGTTCCTCCCAAACCGATTACTATATCTCGTAAAGCCCTGTCACTTACATCAACACATCTGTTTATAGTTATGAAATTAGTGTCAATATTGAGTTTGTTGCCGTGTGCAAGATGTGAATCAAGTGCGGCATTTAATAGATTATGAGCCGTATCTACTGCGTGAATGTCACCTGTAAAATGGAGATTTATATTCTCCATCGGGACAACCTGTGAATATCCTCCTCCGCAGGCGCCACCTTTTATTCCGAAGGTGGGTCCTTTTGAAGGTTCCCGTATAACATTGCAGGTTTTCTTGCCAATCTTGGAAAGTGCCATACCCAAACCTAAATTTGTAACTGTTTTACCTTCTCCCAAAGGAGTAGGGGTTATGGCTGTAACTGTAATAAATTTACCTGTTGGTTTATTTTTTAGCCGGTCTAGTATCTTGAGGTCTATTTTCGCCATATATTTGCCATATGGCTCCAATTCATCTTGTTTAACCCCCAACTTGTCCGCTATTTTGGTAACGGGTTCCATATATGCTTTTTGGGCAATCTCTAAATCCGACAACATTGGTTAAGTCTCCTTCCTTATTCTTTACAAGGATGTAATTTACTAAAATCACCACTCTTAGTCAATTTACTGTTAGAACTTAAAAGTAAAAACGAAAAAGGTAAAACTACAATTCAAAACTTAAAATTAAAATACTTTCTTAATGTTTAGTTATTTGGTTTTACCTTTTTACTTTTGATTTTTACCTTATTAGCATTGCATCTCCGAAACTGTAAAAACGGTACCGCCTGTCAATTGCTTCTTTATAAGCTCTCAGGATTAATTCTTTCCCCCCAAAAGCACAGGTTAAGAGTAGAGGAGTTGATTTTGGCCAATGGAAATTAGTAATAAAAGTATCAACTACATTGAATTTGTATCCGGGATAAATGAAAAGCGAAGTTTTTCCTTTGCTCTGATTTATTTTCCCATTTTTATATGCGCTCTCCAAAGTTCTTATGGTTGTAGTTCCTACTGCAACAATCCTCCCTTTATTTTTGATTTGATTGTTTATTTTCCCTATTTCTTTTTCGTCTATCTCAAAATACTCCTCATCCATATGATGTTCTTCCACATTTTCGGTTTTTATAGGGTTGAAAGTTCCTCTGCCGACTATCAGTGTTACGATGGCAATTAATACACCTTTTTCTTTTAAGCTTTTCAGTAACTGTTCTGTAAAATGGAATCCTGCAGTGGGTGCGGCAATAGCGCCTGTCTTTTCTGCATAAACGGTCTGGTATCTTTTTTTAGATGATTCGGACGCTTCTTTTATATAGGGAGGCAAAGGCATTTCGCCTATTTCTTATAAAACATCATCAAATTTTCCGTCGCATTCAAATTTAATCGAATATATACCCTTGTCATAATCTTCTATTTTGCCTTTTAGTTTATTGTTGCCGAATATTATGTTTAGCCCTTTCTTAATACTACCAGAGCCCTGAATCAGACATTTCCATCTATCTTTTTCCATTTCTTCAATAAGTAATAGGTCTATCTTTCCGCCGGTAATTTCTTTTTTACCCAAGAGTCGCGCAGGAAAAACTTTTGCATTATTTATTACCAAGAGGTCTCCTTTGTTAAGGAAATCGACGATATCTCTAAAAACTTTATGTTCTATGGTTTGTTTTTTTCTATCAATTACTATCAGCTTGGAACTGTCTCTGGGCGTTGCAGGTTCCTGCGCAATTAATTCCTTCGGAAGTTCGTAATCAAAATTAGAAAGTTTCATTGTTTTTTTGATAAGAGGAAGAAGGTCTATCCCCACACCAAAGATTTTAGTGTGTGGGTGACATTAGTGCCGAAGGGGGGACTTGAACCCCCATCCCGATAAAGGGACATGGCCCTCAACCATGCGCGTCTGCCAGTTCCGCCACCTCGGCAAATTTCAGATTTTATTATATAACAGAAAAGTTAAAAATGGAAAATGAATATAGGTTTTCAGAAATACTAATCTATATGTAATATTAATTAAAAACAACCTATGTTAAATTAACTGCTTCTAATGATTCGCAAAATTTTTCGATAATTTCTTCTAATGTTCTGAAGTCAGCAATCACTTGAGCATGGAATATAATAACTTGATTATTGGTTTCTGAAAGTGAATTTACAAAAAAATGTGATGGTTCTCCAATTCCATCCATCTCTTTTTCTAAAGTATTCATTGCATCAAGATTTTGGCTTTTGATTGCTTGCCATAGTTTTTGCTCAAGACTTGCTTCTTGTTGTTTTTGTTCTGGTGTCAGATTTTTAGGAGGCACATAGGGCGGGATTCGATGAGACAAAGCATCACGATAATTTCTCAAAAATTTGTTATGCCAGTCCCTCATTCTGGCTGAATTTAAGTATTTCTTAAAACCATCATCTAAACACTCTTGTGTCTTCTTTTTATATAAACCAACATCTAATTT
>CAIJMQ010000100.1 GCA_903821905.1 uncultured bacterium | reverse complement strand
TCATCTCTTTTTTGTAATACAGAGGGCTCTCGCTGTCTAAATGTTTTTCTATTCGCTTTTCTTTTTGGTAGTATTCTTCCATTCTCTCCCTCAGCATTAAACTGCTCTCTCTGATAACAATTAAAGCACACGTCCATGGTTACCACTTTATCATTTATGATTCGTGTACTCATTGTCAGCTTGAAAGGGTCTGATTCCCCGCAATATTTACATGGCATTAAACAAAAAAACAAAAACAACTTAAATGCCTTGTATAAACTTAGGAGCCGTAATCCAGGCCATCCGGCATGCTGTAATAGTCGCCCTTGTACTTTATTACATGGCACAGCTTCATGCCCAAGTCTCGCAGTACATTGTTTATGTCATTCACTTTCTTCTCTATCCTAAGCACAGCCTTGCCAGCTCGCGTTTCCAAGTCTTCCTTAGTCATTTTTCCCTCAGCCTTTTATCTGCTCTGCATTGACAGGCACATGGGCTTTCTTTTCTGCGTTCTCAAGGATAGCCTTGAGATAATTGACAGACTTTATGATCGGCTGCTCAACCCCCGGCACCCTTATGATGACCCACTTGCCATCCCTGCTCACTCGAATTTTCGGCTCGATTCTCTCTCCCTGATTTTCGTCTATTTTTGTTTGTTCCATTCTGTAATGACAACGACGCTGTTTTTATATTTTGTATAAGGATAAGAACATTAAGGTTGTGAGCAAAATTCGCAATGCAATAAAGATAAAGAAAACTTTTTAAACATAAATCTGCAATGATTTGAAAAGGATCAAGAATGAAATGCAAATATAAAGGAGAATTTAGATGAGAATAAATAAAATTGATATAGAACTGACAAATATATGTAACCTCAAATGTAATTTTTGCTCTCATGAAAAGATAACAAGAGAAAAGGGATTTATGCCTTTTGCCTTATTTAAGAAAATTGTTGATGAAATAGACTGGAAGATAGATGAGTTTGTTATAGCAGGCTTTGGCGAGCCACTACTTGACTCGAATATCTTTGAAAAAGTAAAATATGCAAGAAAATTAAATTGCATTATCCGCCTTTATACAAATGGATTGTTGTTGACAGAAGAAAAATTCAAGCAATTAGTAGAGAGCGGACTTGATAGTTTAATCATAAGCTGTTATGCAACAAACAAGGAAGAGTATAAGAAATTCCATAATTCTGATAATTTTGACAAAGTGAGGACGAATATAATCAAATTAAAGGAGATAAGAAAATCAATGGAGGTTAAAAATCCCTTAATTTCCCTTAACCCTATAGAAGATATAATTGATAAGAAGAGATATATCAGTTGTTGGAATCCCTTTGTAGATATTATAGTTATGAAGAATCTACATAATTTGGCTTATGGAAAAAATTTTAATGATGTTAAAAAGGGAAAAAGATTAAGTTGTATGTATCCTTTCTTTGTCCTTGAGATTACATGGAATGGGAATGTAAGAATCTGCTGCGCAGACTATGATGGAAAAATCATCATTGGCAATCTTCAAAAACAAAGTATTAAGGAGATAATGCAAAGCCAGAAATATAAGGAAATAATGAATATTCATGAAAAAGGGCAGTTTGAAAAGATTGCGATATGTGATAACTGTGACCAACTTGTTCCATCTAATCTGAGGAATGTTATAGCAAGAAAGAAATTCTTATTTTTAGAGAGGATAAAATGACAAAAGAAAAGAATGAAATGAGCAGTTTACAGCCATGCCTAGGGCTACCTGCCATTGCCAGCATCATGCTCAATGCAGATTAATGCATATGATGTGCAAGCAAGTAGCGAGTAAAAATATTTTTCTTTATAATTATTTTCTGCTGCTATTCACAAGAGATTTAGCTTCAGACATAGAGATTTCTTTTCTTGCATTATCATCTTTGTCAATAGGAACCAAATAGACCTTGCTTAAGTAGGGCTGCGCATAATTAAGTTTACCATAAACGATATGTGAACTTCCAAGCACAAAATAAGCTTCATCCTCTCTTATGTTTGGAGTATGCGTAATCTGCCTTTTTTCACTGCCATCTAATTTTTCTATCCATACATCATTGTTTCTATTTACAAGCCTGCGTATACCGTTTGTGTCATAGAATTGTTCATAATCTGTTCCACTAACAGCATAACTTCCAGTTGTCGCACACCCATTCAACCCAAGCAAGCTTGCTCCTATAAGCAAAACAGCCATAAATTTGTTATGCATATTTATCACCTCACTTTTAACTAATTAATCTTTCAGCAATTGCGTCTTTTTCTGCTCAAACTCTTCTTTCGTTATTGTGCCTTCATCCATTAATTTTTTATACTTACTGATTTCATCGGCATTGGATGGGGGCATCCCCCCTGAAAGATTTTCCTTAGCCGATCTCATCTTTTCCGAATCAGACTTAAGGTTAAAATCATATCTGCTTTTGGTGGGAATCCAATAGCCGGGTACACTGATGCCAGGGCGCGGGTCAGGGTGGCAGAAATCGATTGTTTCCAGCGCATCCTTGTATCCTTCTTTTGAAACCTTCAAGACATAGACCTCTGAAGGCCAGCCCTCATACTCTGCAACCGCAACGTTCGCCAAGCGGCATCTGTAGTTCACTGGAAATCTTAAAGTGTTAGGTGTATAGCCAATCAGC
>CAIJMQ010000099.1 GCA_903821905.1 uncultured bacterium | reverse complement strand
ATATAGCAGATTTCACATCGAGTCTACTGAGTCTTTTCTTGCCCATCTAATAATTCCTGAGGTATTGTTACACTTAATGTTAGCCAATCAATAAATCCCCTGGTTAATACGGACAATACGCTTATCGCACAGCCTGATAACACGGCAACAAAGGGCAGGCAAACCAATCTCAGTATTGTCCATTGAATTGGTAAAAATGGTAATGTTATCCAAAAGCCCAAAAGTATTTACAAGAAAAGCATGTAAGTTGATTACAATATCAGTTAACTCGTTTCTACTTAATAATCTTTCTCTCTTTAAAGGAAATATAGAATAAATATTCTCAATACAACGTTTAATAATGCCTAATCGACGTGCAATACCATGGAGTAGATATTCATTAGCTCTTTTATTTTTAAAAACATTTTTTATCTTAAAAATTTTGCTAAGAAGTTTTTCATAATCACTTTCTAGTGAAATTAAAGCCTTTTCAGCTTTTTTCATATCTTCGTCTCTGAATCTCTGTGTCATATATTACTCCAGAACCTATCATCAATTTTGAATTTTGCTTTGTAATTTTACCTTTTGCCTTTTACCTTTTGACTTTATTTCTTACGTATTCATCCATCGCTTTTGCTGCTTTTCTTCCTGCTCCCATTGCTTCTATAACTGTTGCAGCGCCGGTTACTATATCGCCTCCTGCAAACACTCCTTCAATGGATGTGGCTCCGTTTTCGTCTATGACTATTGTGCCTTTTTTTTCTGTTTTTAAATTTGGGGTATATGACGGGATTAGTGGATTTGGAGTTTGGCCTATTGCTATGACAATTGTATCTAAAGGAATAGAAAAATTGGAACCCTCTATTGGTACAGGTCTTCTCCTGCCTGATTCATCCGGTTCTCCAAGCTCCATTTGCAAGCATTCAAGTTCTTTTACCCAGCCCTGAACATCTGTTTTTATTTTGATGGGCTGTGTGAGAATTTTGAATTGTATACCTTCTTCTTTTGCGTTTTCTTTTTCTTCTTCTCGTGCGGGCATTTCCTTTTCAGTGCGGCGATAGATTAAATATACTTCTTCTGCCCCCAATCTAAGCGCTACTCTTGCCGCATCCATTGCAACATTTCCTCCGCCTATGACACCGACTCTTTTCCCGATTTTTATTGGAGTATGATAATTTTTATCGTGTGCTTTCATTAGATTAGCACGAGTAAGGAATTCGTTCGCAGAATATACGCCATTCGCATTCTCTCCTTCTATATTCAAGAACTGTGGATAGCCTGCACCACTGCCGATGAATATTGCTTTATAGCCTTGTTCGAAGAGTTCATCTACGGTGTAAGTTCTTCCAATTAAGACATCGCATCTTATCTGGACTCCCAAATCTTTAACGTATTGGATTTCCCTATCAAGAACATCACGAGGCATACGGAATTCGGGTATGCCATATCTTAGAACCCCGCCGGGTTTATGCAAGCTTTCGAATATTGTTACCTCATAACCCATTTTAGCCAGTTCACCCGCACAGGTTAAACCTGCAGGACCCGAACCGACAACAGCCATTTTTATCGGTTTTTGTGTTTCTAATTTTTGACTTTTGACTTTTGACTTTTGACTTTGAATCTCCCAATCTGAAGCAAATCTTTCAAGTGTTCCGATATCTATGGGTTTTCCTTTTTTACCGAGTATACAGAACATCTCACATTGACTTTCTTGGGGGCATACTCTTCCGCAGATTCCGGGTAAACTGTTGGTTTCCTTCAATGTTTTTATAGCATCACTAAATTTACTTTCAGCAATTTCTTTTATAAATTTAGGAATATTTATCTGGACGGGACATCCGTTAATACAGAGAGGTTTTTTACATTGAAGACATCTCTTTGCTTCAGCTATTGCTTCTTCTTTGCTAAAGCCCAAAGCAACCTCTTCAAAATCTTTTATTCTTTCTTTTACGGGTCTTTTGTTCATTGTTACAAGATTATCTTTCAAAAACTACATTCCCAGACAATATCATAATCCCCTTTCCAGCCGGTTTGTTTCTGGGAAATGCCTCCGTCATCTTTTAGATTTTCTCCTAAACTGTAAACAATAAAACCTTTTTCTTTTTTCTTATAGATATAATCTTTTCCAGTGAATGGGTCTAAAGGAGTTGTAGGAAGAATCTCGGGAGAGAGCTGACTAAGGGATTCTACATATTCCCCGTGTTTTGTCTTGTATATTTTGTTGGCTATTGCAATTTCTGCTGCTCCTAACTGAGCATCAGTGCGCGCTTCAAGCATATAGACCCTAACAATAGCAGGAAGCGTACTTTTGGAAAAGATTTCGTTATCCGGTAGATTTTTGATGTCTTTATCTATTTTCTCGAGTTCTTTATTTACTTGCCAGTAAGGTTTTTCGGTTAAAGGTATTACTATCAGTACTGTTCTTAAAAAAGAAATCTCTTGTTTTTCGAAGAATTCTTCTGGAGTCTTACAGCCGCTGTTTAAGTAGATATTTTTGAGTTCTTGTTTTTCATCTTTTATTTGCTTTACAAAATCTGCCCCCTGCAATTCTTCCGTCTTCTTCTCTTCCTCTGTCAACTCAAATACTTTTTCTCCTAATTTCTTATATCGAGAAAAAAATGGCAGATTTCCGCAAACAAGCTCTCCTTTTAATGCAAAGTTAGTTATATTAGTTTTTCTTTCTGTTTGGGTCTCCTTTAGGAGAGATTGATATGAATCATTACTTTTTCCCTCTGTTATCTCTCCTGATATTACCTCCTCTAAGCTATTTAGGGCGATACCATCCATTGCAATTCTGACCAGTTGAGATATAAGAGTGGGTTCATTAGACAAAGAGTCACCTATCCGCAAAGTAGTCAAGCAAGTGTTTAATGCTTTATCCATTTCCCCCTGTTCTTTTTCTATTTTTGCCTTAGCAGCTAAAATACGAGCGCAATATCTTAGTTGGTTAAGGTGAGTGAGTTGTCTTGAGGGATTTTGGTAATCTTCTTTTTTTATAAATATGCACTTCATCTTAGAAGCTTTTTCAAGTAATTGATACATTTTAGCGAAGTCAGGATTGTGAAGAATTAGTTCAATCACTTCCTGTTTCTTTTCTTCGGGAACGTCTTCCCATTTTGATACTACTCTACCTTCGTATGGAAAATAATCGAATATTTCTTTGTATTGTTCGGATAAAGAATATATGAGATTAAAGGCTTCTTTATAAACCAAAGCTCCATTTTCTGCATCTGGGATTTCTGGCAAGTTAAGTTCTTCTACAGTTGTCGGTATTCCTGCTGCTTTTAATTTCTGTAGTTCTTCTTCTATGGTTGAGGAATAGACAGGTAAACCAAAAATTCCTATCAAAAGTAATCCTATAGCTACTTTGACCAAAATTTTATTCATCTTTCCCTCCTTGATTTAGGAGTTTACAAGAATCTTTTTCTTCTTCAGCAAATCTATTATTTCTGTGGAGCAACTCATCAAAATCAACTTTGTGTGCATCAAATTCAGGACCGTCAACACAAGCAAACTTTGTCTGGTTTCCTATTCTTACACGACAACCGCCGCACATTCCTGTGCCGTCTATCATTATAGGGTTTAAACTGACTATTGTTGGGATAGAATGAAGTTTAGTTATTTCGCTTATTTTTTTCATCATCATAATCGGACCTATTGCTATTACTCTGTCTATTTTCTGTGAGGAAATAATTTCGTTTAGTGCATCAGTTACAAAACCCTTCTTCCCATAACTTCCGTCATCTGTGGTAATGTAGCATTTGGAACTGATTTTTCTCATTTCATCTTCAAGGATTACAAGTTCTTTTGTTTTTGCTCCTATAATCCCAATTATCTCGTTCCCTTTTTCTTTTAGTGCTTTTGCAATAGGATATATTACTGCAGTCCCGACCCCGCCACCGATACATACTACTTTACCGAAGCGGTCTATTTCCGACGACTTGCCGAGCGGTCCCATTAAATTAAGAATCACATCGCCAATATTCATATTGCCTAACTCTTTTGTCGCTCTGCCGATTTCTTGGACTATGATTCTGATGGTTCCTTTTTGTCTATCCCAATCGTTTATAGTAAGCGGTATTCTTTCTCCGTATTCGTGAAGCCGAAAGATTATAAAATTGCCGGGCAGGCATTTTTTTGCGATGTCGGGAGCATAGATGTCGAATAACTTTATGCTTGGAGCAAGTTCTTTTTTATTGAGAATCTGATTTGGTTTCATAACGCCTTATATATTCCGTCTATATCAACATATTTTTCAACCAGTTCATTAATCATTGCAAGTTTCTCTTTGTCGTCCACTTTCACTTTTACGACAATATCGTGTATTTTAGAAGCTGTAGTATAAGTATCGTATTTTACTAGTAATGTTGGCAAGTTGTACTGTTTTATCGTTTCAAGAATAGAGCGATGCGGACGTATTCCGCCCGTAAGTACCAGCCCTGCAAGTTGAGTCCCGGTAGCCAGAGAAGCAAGGATTATATCTTCTCTATCCCCGGAAGTTATAATTAACGAACCTTCTAAAAAATAGGGTAGTGCTTCATGTGGTGTCATGGCTCCGACTACTATATTTTTAATTCTCCTATTAATATTTTCTTTGCCGGATATGATTTCGGGATTTAAGGATTCTGCAACTTGAGCTACTGTATAAGTGGACAAAAGAGGTGTATATGGCATAACTCCGAACAGTTTTATGCCTTTCTTTTCCAACCCTTTTTTCAAGAATCCTTTTATCTTTTCCATCTTTTCAGGTATCACTTTGTTCACTATAACACCGATAACTTCTACGCCTTCTTTTTCGAATAGGGCTTTGTTAAGAATGATTTCGTCTATAGGGTGCCCGATTCCTCCGATTGTAATAATCAGCACTTTTGCATCCAATAATCGTGCTACTCGGGCATTGTTTAAATCGAACACAGAGCCGACTCCGGCATGTCCTGTGCCTTCTATCATGATAAGCTCTTTACCTGCCGTAACTCTCTCATATGATTTTTTGATCTTTTCCTCAAGTTCTTTTATATTGCCTCTGTCGATATATTCTTGAGTAAAACCTTTCTCTATGGCTATCGGGCTGGTATCTTGCAATCGGCAGCCGAACTTACATACTCCTTCGACCAACAATGCATCTTCGTCTATTTTTTCCCCGCCGATTTCTTCGTATCTTTGTCCGACGGGTTTCAAAAAACACATATTGGGGGCTCGTTTTCTAAGCGACATAGCCAGTCCCAAAGATACGACGGTCTTTCCGTCGTTCTGTCTTGTGGCGGCTATAAATAATTTTTTTTCTTTTGACATATTTAAATTATAATAAGTTAGATGATAGAAGTTATAATACAGATGTAAGAAATCAAATTTTTCTTATATTCTGTTTATAGTTTGTAATACAACCACATCGCCCCTATAATTCCGAAAACGGAGAGTAGATTGAGTTTCATTCCTACACCAAAGGAGAAAGTAAGTACTGCTAAATCTAAAGTTACAGGACTTAGGGAAGGATGTATTCCGGTTACCAATATATTATGTATCATTCCTTCTTTTACTAATAATCCCAGAATTTCCCCAAGAACTCCTCCTAAAAGGGCCCCTAGAATAACCACTACTAAGAAAAACATCACACCTTTGCTTGATGAACCTTGTCCAGCCATATATCATCCTCCTATAAATTTCTAGTTTTGTGGATTATATCACCATAGAATTAATAGAGTAAACGCTATAAATCTCGGATTGTTATTAATAGGTGGGGCAATGAGTAGAATTTAGGGATTATTTATTGTTTTTCTTTAAAATAGTTCCCGTGGAGGTATCTTGTAAAATAAATCCCTTATCTAGGAGTTCTTTCCTTGCTTCGTCTGCTTTTTTCCAATCTTTTTTCTTCCTGTATTCTTCTCTTTTTTGTATTAAATCGCTTATCTCTTGTGGTATCTGGAGCTTTTCTTCAATTCCACCTAAACCTAATCCCAGAACCTTATCAAAATCAAGTAACATTCCGTATTTATCTTGGTTACTAATGTTCTTTTCGTCTCTTATGAGTTTCCAGATAACATCAAGGGCTTTTGGCATGTTTAAGTCGTCATTTATTACTTCAAGGAATTTTTTCTTATAATCTTCAACTTTCCCCTGCCGTGTTTCTCCTTCTTGTTTCTCTTGAAGTATTCTGATGTTTTCTATTAAAGTTGATAAAGTATTCTGGGCACTGTCCAATCCTTCAAAGGCAAAATTCATCTTTTTTCTATAATGCGTATTTAGACACATATATCTGAAAGCCGAAGGATCATAATTTTCATCTATTAAAGTCTTAAGTGTCACGAAGTTGCCGGCGGATTTAGCCATTTTCCCTTCCTTCATAAGAAGAAATTCGCCGTGAAGCCAGTAATTCACCCATTTCTTTCCTGTTGCCGATTCTGATTGTGCTATTTCGTTTGTATGATGTATGGGGATATGGTCAACGCCGCCGCAATGAATATCAAAATGTTCTCCAAGGTATTTCATTGACATTGCAGAACATTCAATATGCCAGCCGGGCCAACCTTCACCCCAGGGAGAAGTCCATTTTAATATATGTCCTTTGAACTTTGAACCTTTGATTGAAAACCACAGGACAAAATCTCTTGGATGTTTTTTGTCTTTATCAATTTCGGTTCGTGCCATAGTATTCAAACTTTCAAAATCAAGATTAGCAAGATTGCCGTAACCTGCAAAATTACTCGTATCAAAATATACGTTTCCGTTTTTTCCGATATAGGAATAACCATTCTTTTCAATTTTCTGGATTAATTTAATCATATCAGAAACATGCTCAGTGGCTTTGCACCAGATTTCAGGTTCTAATATGTTGAGTTTAGAAAGGTCTTCTTTGAATGCTTGTGTATAAAAATCTGCAATCTGCTGCGGTGTCTTTTGTTCTCTCTGAACTGCCACATCTATCTTATCTTCACCTTCATCTTCATCGGAGGTAAGATGGCCAACGTCCGTGATATTCATTATGTGTTTTACGTTATAACCATTGTATAAAAGGACTCTTTTTAAGATATCTTCAAAAACATATGTTCTAAGGTTTCCGATGTGAGCATAGTTGTAAACCGTTGGTCCGCAAGTATAAAGACCCACAGAATCTTTTTTTATAGGTTTAAATTCTTCTTTTTTTCTGGTGAGAGTATTATGGATTTTCATGAAACTAATTTTGCTTAAACGTCTGCTTCATTGTTAAATGCTTTTTGGGGAAGGATTCCTTTTGCTAACGCCGCAGCAACAAAAGCTTTTATTACACATCCCGGCATGAACGGTATTGCTCCCATCAAAAGTAACTGCCAAAGAGTAGGTAATGCGCCTTTAGTGAATCTTATCCAAATTCCCAGTTGCAATAATCCTAAGCCGTAGATGATTACTATTTCTGCGAAAAGCATTAAAAAAAACAACGATTTAAAATTTCTCATCTTTATATATTTGTCCGTAAAATGGCCTACAAAAAGAGCGGCAAATATAAACCCGATTAGATATCCACCTGTTGGGCCTGCAAGCGCGGCATATCCTCCTTTTGCGCCGGCAAACCACGGTATTCCAGCTGTGCCCAATAGCACATATATTGCCTGGCTTATTCCGCCCCAGTGTTTCCCGAGCAGAACGCCTGCCATCAAAACCGCAAATGTTTGTCCGGTAATCGGAACGGGAGTCCATGGCAGATAAACTTTTGCTTGGGCTAAAATACCTGTTAATCCCGCTATACAAATTGCCAGAACAATTTTATTTGTAATAGCCAAATCATATCTCCATTTGAATACCGAATATCTTGTTTTAAAGTATGTGTCCATTACTCTTGTTTGCATTATTTTTTCCTCCTAATATAAATTTTATCTTATTATCCTTATTCTCCAAGGCGGCCAGTAAATTAATATTGCTTTGCCTATCAAATCCTTTTTCGGAACGAAACCCCAGAAACGGCTGTCTTTTGAATTGGTAACATTATCGCCGAGAACAAAATAACTATCAAGAGGAATTTGTATCTCTTTGGTCCCATATTCTCCTTCTGTAATATAATCTCTATCCGTTATACTGGAGGGTCCCTCAAGGGGTTTGCCATTTATGAATATTCTGCCGTCATATATTTTAATTTTTTCCCCCGGTAATCCAATAAGTCTCTTTATGAAAGGTTTTCTCTGTAATTTTTTAAAGTGGCTTTTATCTGCTCCGCATAGAGGACAAACCCAATTATTTGGTAACTTTTCGAAAGGAATACTTCCATCTATTACATAATTAGAGTCTTCAGGATATTCATATATATATCTATAGTCGTACCTATTAAACAATCCCAAGAATTTGTATTTATACATACAATCTGTGCATCCATATTGTATTACAGGCCAGATAAAAACAACGACGTCTCCACGCTCGGGTTCGTGTATCTTGTAAGTCAGTTTATTGACCAAAGGATGGTCGCCTATTTCTAATGTCGGAATCATAGAACCGGAAGGAATGCGATAAGGTTGGATAAAGAAAGTACGTATGAACATAGCAACAATAAATGCAATCAACAACGACTGAATCCATTCCCTTATAATGTGTTTTAATTCTGTTTTATCCTTTACTTTCCCATCTTTCTTTTTCATTTATCCCCCAACTAATTTCTTGAAGTTTTCTTCATCTAAAATTTTTATACCTAATTTTTTTGCATCGTCAAATTTCGAGCCGGGATTACTTCCCACCACTACATAATCGGTGTTGGAGCTTACACTTGAAGTAATTCTTGCACCTAATTCTTCTACCAGCTTTTTTGCTTTATCTCTCGTGAAATTTTCAAGTTCGCCGGTGAACACAATTGTTTTTCTTTCTAATGGTAAATCTTTTTCTTTAAATTCTTCAAGTGGCTTGATATTAACTCCTAAATCTATCATCTTTGATATAACTTTCCTATTGTTTTCGTTTCCGAAGAAAACCACTATGCTTTTTGATACTTCGGGACCGATTTCAAATATAGATTGCAATGTTTCAATATCCGCAATCATTAGATTCTCCAATTTTTTAAAACGATTTGCCAAAACTAAAGCCAAATGTTCTCCAACATTAGATATTCCCAGCGCATATATAAACCTTTGCAGTGTGACATCTCTTGCTTTATTCAAAGCATCAACCATATTCTGAGCTGATTTATCGGCAAATCTTTCCAGCTTCAGAAAATCCTCTTTCTTTAACCTGAATACGTCAGAAAGGTCTTTAATCATACCTTTCTCTACAAGATTGTCAACTATTTTTTCACCCAACCCGTCTATGTCAAATGCTCCTTTTGACCCAAAATGTTGAACAGCTCTTTTGAGCTGAGTTGGACAGTATATTCCGCCGCTACAGAAATGATATGCACCTTCTTGAAATACTGTAGAATTACATACGGGACATTTTTCAGGCATACTGAATGGTTGATTTCTATTTTTACCTTCTTCGGGTATTCTTTCAACAACCGCCGGAATCACATCTCCTGCACGTTCAATCCGGACCTTATCTCCTACCCGTATATCTTTTCTCTTTACTTCGCCTTCGTTATGAAGAGTAGCTCTGCTTACGGTTACTCCGCTTACATCTACAGGTTTAAGTAGTGCCACAGGAGTAAGTTTTCCCGTTCGTCCAACCTGAACAACAATATCCTGAACCTCGGTGATTTCTTTCCTGGGTTCAAACTTGTAAGCAATAGCCCATCTTGGGGAACGGGTTCTTGTTCCTAATTTTTCATGCGCTTGGAGGTTATCAACTTTGATAACTATTCCGTCCGTTTCAAATGACAGTTCTTCTCTTTCTTTTTCAATCTGATGATGAAACTGAATTGCTTCTTGGATATTTTTGCAATATTTAAGATGAGGGTCTATCTTAAATCCCCATTCATTAAGTAACTCAACTTCTTCTCTGTGTGTAGTTAATTTCTTTGCTTCTATTTCCATGAGCTCGTATGCAAAGAATGTTAAATGTCTTTCTGCGGTAATGTTAGAGTCAAGTTGTCTTATTGAACCTGCAGCAGCATTCCTAGGATTGGCAAATATTTGCTCATCTCTCTCCGTCAATCTTTTGTTAAGCTCTTGGAAGGCTTTCAGAGTCATCATTGCTTCTCCGCGTATGGCTACTTGGGTAGGAACATTATTCCCTATTAATCTTAAAGGTATTGTTCTTATAGTTTTTACATTCAGCGTGACATCTTCACCGTTTACCCCATCACCACGCGTGGCACCTCTTGTAAGAATCCCGTTTTCATATATGAGTTCTATAGAGAGCCCGTCAAACTTTGGTTCTGCTACATAAGAAACCATCTCATTATTTAATCCATCGCGTACTCTCCTGTCAAAATTTTTCACCTCTTCTTCTTCCGTTGTCCCATCTAAACTAAGCATAGGTTTAACATGCGGAATGGTTTTGAATTTTTCCAGAGGCGGTGCACCTACTCTTTGAGTTGGAGAGTCGAGACTCTTTGATTGGGGGAACTTATCCTCTAAAGTTATAAGTTCTTTTAAGAGTTTGTCATATTCAACATCTGAAATTTTAGAGGTGTCTTTTACATAATATAGCCAATTATGATACTCCAATTCTTTCTTGAGTTCTTCTATCCTTTTTTTTGCTTCGGAAATATTCATATAGTGTTCTGTAACTTTGCAAGGTAGAAATTAGAAATTTTTATTTCTCATGCAGTTTGATTACTGCGATATCATTGGGTTTAAGCACTTCACTTTTGTCAAGTTGCAAATAAGTAGAATTGAGGACCAATTTCTTTTTTAGAATTTGTCCATTTTTAAGTTCAATATCAACTATTTGATAACCCATTCCTTGCTCAGGAAGATTTGCTAAAAAATCGATTTGTTTTGTTATTAATTTGATTTGAAAAAACAACGTCTGTAATTGCGTTTATTCCTGTTAAATAATTACTAGAATCAAGAGTACCATCACCTTTCAAAAATTGTGTGGATGTACCACCTGTAGTGATAAATGATGTCGCTCTAGCACTTCCATTTACATCTAATTT
>CAIJMQ010000098.1 GCA_903821905.1 uncultured bacterium | reverse complement strand
TGGAATGGTTGATTTGGCTCTTGCTCTGCGGCTGGTGGAGTTTTTTAAACGGCACTTTATGCAATTCTTTTATTATTTGATACGGCACTTTCAGGAAATAGTATTTGGTGTCGCTGATTTGGTGATAATCGCTGATAAAATTAACATTATTCGCGGGAGCGATGATATAAAATCTTTCGCCAACTTTCTTGCCGAGATTTTTATTCAGCGTTTCAACATATTTTTCATCAACACTCACTTTCTGAAAATCCCAGTACGGAAAAATCTTTACCGGAAAGCCGCGCTTCATCCCATCAATCTCTATGCCGCCGATTTTGTCCCGCTTTGTTTCTTCAACCTCAAACAAGTCTTTCACAAAGCGGATATACTTTTCTTTTTCCAGCGCAAAGATTTTTCCGAGATCGTAAAGACCGGAAGTAACAACGGCGAACGACTTGGCAATTTCTTCGTATTTCTTTTTCGGATTTTTTAAATCTTTGCTTTCATTAATTCCAAGTAGTCGTTTTTGAATTGTATAAATGGCCAACTTTCCAATATCACAACCAACCCAACGGCGACCAAGTTTTTCTGCAACCGCAAGCGTTGTTCCACTACCTGCGAAAACATCCATGATTAAATCTTCTTTATCAGAACACGCCTCAATAATTCTATTGAGTAATTCTTCGGCGTTTTCTGTTGGATAGCCGGTAGTATCCGTATATGATCTAATGTCTAACCAGTTATTATTGAGCTTTACATCTTCCGAACCAAGATAATCAACAGCAAAATCAATCTTTTTGCAATTAGTACATTTGTTCAATTTGGTAACGCCGAAAAATAGCGTGTTGGAATTGATGTCGTAAAACTTAAACTTATCGCGGGATTTCATTCGTTTATTTAGATCAGCATCCGATTCAGCATAATAAAATCTCGCTCCACAGTTTTTGCATCGCAGGCGTATATAATTCTCTTGCACCAATTTGTCGCACTTTTCCTGTACCAATGAAAAGTGTTGTCCTTTCGGCGGTGTTAGCTCTAAACCAAAAAATATCCTTTCTCGTGGATTTCGTTCTTCCGCCATTAAAAAAGATGTCCATTTTATATCTGTTAGTGAGCGTTTCCCGTAAATATCGTTAATCTTGTACGTGTCGGTTGCTGAATAAAGGAAAATGGACTCGTTTGCTGTTTCAAATTTATTTCTTGACCCTGCATTATCTCGTTTGCGACCAATAATAATTTCATTGATAAATTTTTCTTTCCCAAAGACTTCGTCCAGAGTGATTTTGATATAATGACCAAAATTATATGCTTGCCTTACAGCAATAACACCTTCTGGATGCAAAAGTTCTTTAAGTAAGATAATTCTGCGTCGCATAAACTCCACGAAGTCCGCGCCTTTGCGCTTCGCACTGTATGCACTTTGTCCTTTGTTGCCGTCGTATTCGTCGCCGGTACCAAACGGCGGATCAATGTAAACAAACTTTACCTTGCCTTTGATTTTACCTTTTATATTTGTATCTTTGTCTTCGTAAAAAGTTTTTAGGATTTGTAGATTGTCGCCGAACACCAAAAGGTTATGCCAATCTTTTTGGAAAAGCGGATAATTCTTGCCATTGAAAACTTTTTCTATCTGGAGCGGTACCGGCTTGGCTTCCTCTTTGTCAGCGAGAACATCTTCCTTGCGGGCTTTTCCGGCATACACCAGCTCATATTCTTTCTGTTTTGTAGGAAAAAGAACGTATTTGAACGCTTCCGGTATTTCTTTACCGGATTTTATG
>CAIJMQ010000097.1 GCA_903821905.1 uncultured bacterium | reverse complement strand
ATATAAAATAGAAATTACCTCCAATGGTTTAAAATTAAAAAAGGATGTTTTGGATGCTTTGGTTGAATGCGAAAGTTTGAATTTTTTTAATATTTCTATAGACTCAAAAAATCCAGAGGAAGATGAGGCAATGAGAGGAAAAGGAACATATCAGCCAAGAATAAAAAATTTAAAAATACTATATGAAAATGGTATTCCATTATGTATCGGAGCAGTGATAAGTCATTTAACTTTGCCTTCATTAGAAGGCACAACAAGATTCTTTTTATCACAATTCCCTACCATAAAAATCAAATATATCCCTTTAACAAAAATGGGCAAAGCCAAACAAATAGATGAAGAATTGTTTTTAACTGAAGAAGATGCAAAAAAATATGTCGAAAGCGTATTAAAAGTAAGAGATGAATTTAAAGATAGAATTTTAACAGACCCATCTAGTTTTGATGAAAATCAAGAAGCAGGCCACTGGAGCAGTAGATGTGCTAATATGAAATATGACTCTGAAAGAACTTTACTTAGAAAATTTAATGAAGGACAAGTTTCAGAAAGCTGTAATGCTGCATATGGGATAGTTGCTATTTCTCCAGAAGGAAGAATGAGGCCCTGTTTAAGGGCAGATTCTTTTTATACAACTATGTTGGAATATATAGAAAGGGATATACTAATGCCAAGGATAATTGGTTTGAGAATGGAAGAAATTGGTAAACTTCCTTTTTGGGAAATAGTTAAAAAACAGGCAAATAATTTTAATCCAGTTAAAACTTGTGCTTTAGAAAGTATTTTAATTGGAGGACGAGAATAAAATGGATTTTAAAAATGCGGGGCATGTAAAAATTGCTTTATTAGTTAGAGGAATGAAGATTAATGGGACATTGAAAGATGCTTTGGGGAAGAGGTGGCAGGAGAAAATATACTCTTATTCTTTAACAGATTGGACAGATAGAAAAATAGTTTTACCATCAGACATTAAATTAGATAACAGAGTATATGTTGGTTTTAGATTTAATCCGAATTCTGATTGGGAATTAGTAAAAGACGAACGAGGGCTAAGGGTAAGGAACATAGAAGGAGAAGAAATGGTTGCTGAACTTATACCAAGACCAAAATATTATGACCTAAAAACAAGCGAAGGAGACAACATGCAAGCGATTGGAGTAAGTTGTGGTAATCATGGAGTTTCTTTTTTCTTAAACAGTTATTGTGATTACTTTAAAAATAATGAGAACTGTAAATTTTGTGGTTTAGTCCCAACACAAAAAAGATTTTCAGATACTGTAAAAATAAAAACTCCCAAACAGGTTAGGGAAACAATAGAAACGATATTAGATTTAGGATGTAAAGTAGACTTTATTCAATTATCTGGAGGAAGTTTTTATGATCATGATAAAGAGGTAAGAAATTACATTCCATTCATCTCTATGATAAGCCAAGAATTAACGAAAAAAAGATTAAAAGGGAAAATTCCTATTCATCTAACTTCAATGCCACCTAAGAATCTTGAGATATTATTAGAATTAAAGGATATTGGTTTGGATACGATAAGTTTTAATTTGGAATGCACAACACGTTTTTTCTTTAAAAAGTACTGTCCAGGAAAAGAGAACTCATATGGATATTGTAACATGAGAAAAGCACTCATAACAGCACAGAATGTTTTTGGAAAAGGGAATGTTTATTCTATGGTTATTTTGGGAATAGAACCTAGAGAAACATTTGTTAAAGGAATTGAAGAGATTCTTAAAGCGGGGATAGTACCAACAATCAATATATTTCACTATGACCCTTTTTGTTCTTCTGATATGGATGTCAAAAATTCAGAAGTAGAAGAGGTAATTAGAACAATACAAGATATTACTAACTTATTTAGAAAATATAATGCTATTCCTGGAAGGCTTGGATGTGCACATTATGATATAGGCCACGAAATAAAGAAAGGATATTTTTAAAAATGTTAGATAAAAGAAAAACTTCTAACTTTTTTGAGTCGGAAAAATCAAAGAAAAGGTTAGAAAAATACCTGCAAAATGGAGATTGCTATCCCTCTGATATAGT
>CAIJMQ010000096.1 GCA_903821905.1 uncultured bacterium | reverse complement strand
TTTATTTCACCACATCTCCGACAACACCAGCTCCAACAGTATGACCACCTTCTCTTATAGCAAATCTCAAGCCCTTTTCCATTGCTACAGAAGCTATTAGTTTTATATCCATCGTTATGTTATCACCAGGCATTACCATCTCTACATCTTTAGGTAATGTTGCTGTGCCCGTTACATCTGTTGTCCTGAAATAAAATTGGGGTCTGTATCCGCTAAAGAAAGGAGTGTGTCTGCCGCCTTCTTCTTTTGTTAGTATATATATTTGTCCTTTGAATTCTGTATGGGGTGTTATGCTGCCGGGGGCTGCCAGTACTTGACCTCGTACTACGTCTTCTTTTTCTATTCCCCTTAGGAGTACTCCTACGTTGTCTCCTGCTTCGCCATAGTCCAGTATCTTCCTGAACATTTCTACGCCTGTTACTACGGTCTTTTTTACTTCTGGACTTAACCCAACTATTTCTACCTCTTCTCCTGCTTTTATCCTGCCGCGTTCGATTCTTCCTGTTACTACAGTACCTCTTCCTGTTATTGTAAATATGTCTTCTATTGCCATTATGAATGGTTTGTCTGTTTCTCTTTTGGGAGTTGGAATGTATGAGTCAACTGCGTCTAACAGTTCGGATATGCATTTGCAATCCGGACCGCCTACATCTGCTGATTGTAAACATTTTAAAGCGCTACCTTTGATTATCGGGATTTTATCACCGGGAAATTCGTATTTTTTTAATAGGTCTCTTACTTCCAGTTCTACCAGTTCTAATAGTTCAGGATCTGTTACTTGGTCTGTTTTGTTTAGGAATACTACCATTGCTGGTACGCCTACTTGTCTTGCAAGTAGTATGTGTTCTCTTGTTTGTGGCATTGGGCCATCTGCTGCTGATACTACTAATATTGCTCCGTCCATCTGGGCTGCACCTGTTATCATGTTTTTGATGTAGTCTGCATGGCCTGGACAGTCTATATGCGCATAATGGCGTTTTTCTGTCTCGTATTCTATATGTGATATGTTTATTGTTAGGCCTCTTTCTTTTTCTTCAGGGGCTTTGTCGATTTCATCTACTGAGAATTCTTTTGATGTTAGGCCTTTCTTTGAAAGTACTTTCGTTATTGCTGCTGTTAATGATGTCTTGCCATGGTCTACGTGTCCTATCGTTCCTATGTTTACATGCGGTTTCTTTCTCTCAAATTTTTCTTTTGCCATCTCTTATTTACCCTCCATTTTGAGAATTATTATTCACATGGAGTATCTGTTTCTCTTTTTGTGCAGAAACTTTTCCATATTTTGAAAATTCCATGATATAAGAACCGCGGCCTTTAGTCAAGGACCTTAAGGTTGTAGCATACCCAAACATTTCAGCCAAAGCGACAGAAACTGTAATTATAATAAGGCCACCACGATGTTTAATTTCATTAATTTCTGCTTTCTTAACATTAAGGTCTGCTAAAATTTCTCCCATATATTCTTCAGGAGCTACTACTTCTGCTTTCATGAAAGGTTCTAAGAGATGCGGTTTTGCTTTTGCCATAGCATCTTTAAAAGCCATAGATGCTGCTATATGAAAAGCAACATCTGAAGAATCAACTTCATGATAAGAACCATCGGTTAAAATAATTCTAACATTAATTACGGGATAACCAGCGACTATTCCGCTTCTCATAGCGTCTTTTACTCCATCCTCTATTGATGAAATAAAATTTGAAGGTATGGTCCCATATTTTATATCGTTTATGAATTCAAAAGTTTTACCTGCTCGAATATCTTCTTCGGAGATAACCTTATCTGTTTTATGTGTCTTCGATGTCTTTTTATGATCTTTTGTATGAGAAGAAGCGTCAAGATGTTTTTCAGAAAAAGTAATAGGTTCTATTCTCAATAAAACATGCCCATACTGTCCTCTTCCTCCACTCTGACGTATATATTTACCCTCTCCCTCTGCTTCAACATTAATATTCTCCCTATACGTTACTTGAGGTTTTCCTACATTGGCATTAACTTTAAACTCTTCTAATATTCTCTGAGTAATTACCAAAAGATGAAATTCTCCCATCCCAGAAATAATTGTTTGTCCTGTTTCTTGATCTTGGGAAACTTTAAAGGTTGGGTCTTCCTCTTCCAGTTTTCTCAAGACCTGCTGCATTTTTTCTCCTTCCTGTTTATTGGCAGGTTCAATTCGAACAAAAATTACAGGTTCCGGGAAAGTTAATCGTTCCAGAATGATCGGATGTTCCTCATCGCAAACAGTATCTCCAGTAGTAGTGGCCTGCAATCCTACAACAACAACAATTTCACCAGCCGAAGCTTCCTTTATTTCTTCTCTTTTATTAGCATGCATAAGAAATATTCTTTGTATCTTCTCAGCTTTTCCCTTGGCAACATCATAAATCTTCTGCCCTACTTCTATTTGTCCCGAGTAAATCCTTATGTAAGTAAGACGTCCCGTAAAAGGGTCAGTGACTATTTTAAAAGCTAGCGCAGAAAAAGGTTCATCTACAGATGCTTTTCTTTCTTCTTCTTGTCCAGATACAGGATTCTTACCTGTAACCGGCGGAACATCTAAAGGTGAAGGAAGATATTTTACTATAGCATCAAGAAGAGGTTGAACACCTTTGTTTTTCAATGCTGTACCACATAGAACCGGTACCATTTTATCTTTGATTGTTGCTTTTCTTATCGTTTCTTGTAACAACTGTTCTTCTACTTTTTCTCCGTGAACAAACTTATGCATAATTTCATCACTGACCTCAGCTAATTTTTCTATCAAAAGCTCTCTGTATTTTAAAGCCCTTGCCTTGTGCTTCTCAGATATGTCTGTTATTTTGTAACCTTCCCCTGCTTCTTCATCAAATAAAAGTTCTTTAAAACTAACTATATCAATCGCTCCTGAAAACTTAGAACCTGTTCCAATTGGCAACTGTAAAACTAAAACATGAGCGTTTAGTTTCTTCTCCATTTCCTCAACTACTGCTTTGTAATCTGCTCCTTCTCTGTCCATCTTATTTATGAAAGCAATTCTAGAAACATTGTGCCTATTTGCCTGATTCCATACTGTTTCAGATTGTGGCTCTACTCCTTCAACGCCACTGAATACAGCTACTGCTCCGTCTAAAACTCTCAAGGACCTTTCTACTTCCGCAGTAAAATCTACATGGCCAGGCGTATCAATTATATTTATCCGATGGTCCTTCCAAAAACAGGTAATAGCCGCAGCAGTAATAGTAACTCCTCTTTCTCTTTCTTGCGGCATCCAATCCATAGTAGTAGTACCTTCATGGACTTCTCCCATCTTATGGATTTTACCTGTATAGTAAAGTATCCGCTCACTAATAGTAGTTTTCCCCGCATCAATGTGTGCAAAGATACCGATATTTCTAACTTTTTGTAAAAAAACTTCCTTTTTCATATTCTTTAAGTTTATCTTTTTCCCCCCTAATCATTGCCTTCATCACTTCACAACAAAACAATACTACAAATACTAGTCTTAATTTAGTTCTTACAGGATGGTTAACTTCAATCCATCAATTTATTTACCACCGATAGTGAGCGAAAGCCCTGTTAGCCTCTGCCATCTTATGCGTCTCCTCTTTCTTCTTTACACTCGCACCTTCTCCTTTATGAGCTTGCATTATTTCTTCGGCTAACTTTTCTTCCATAGCCTTTCCTTTCTTCTCTCTTGCATAGGTAATCATCCATCTCATACCCAAAGCCAGACTCCTATCAGGTCTAACTTCTATAGGGATCTGATAAGTAGCTCCTCCAATTCTTCTGGCTCTAAGTTCCACTTTTGGTTGAATATTTCTTAAAGCCTTTTTAAAAACTTCAAGAGGAGGTTCTTCTTTTATTCTCTGCTCAATTATATTAAAAGCACCATATACTACACTTTGAGCTTTACTTTTTTTCCCATCCCACATTATTTTGCTAATAAATTTCGCAACCAAAGAATTGTGATATTTTATATCCACTTCTATTGGTCTTTTCTTTGCTCCCTTTTTTCTACCCATTTTTTATCACCTCATTCAGAAAATTAAAGATTGAATCTTTATTTTTTTGCTTTCTTGGTCCCATACTTTGACCGTGATTGCTTTCTGCCATCTGTGCCACCTGTATCCAATGTTCCTCTTACTATGTGATACCTTACGCCTGGTAAATCTTTAACTCTGCCTCCTCTAATCAGTACGATAGAATGTTCCTGAAGATTATGCCCTTCACCTGGTATATATGCAGTTATTTCTTTACCAGTAATCAAACGAACCCTTGCAATTTTACGTAATGCTGAATTCGGTTTCTTAGGAGTCATTGTATAAACCTTTGTACATACTCCCCTTTTTAATGGTGAACGACTCAACGCTGGAGCTTTACTTTTTCTTTTAAGACGTCTTCTACCTCTTTTTATTAATTGATTAAGTGTCGGCATTTTTTATCACCTCAATTTCCCTGTGTTCTTTCAAACCTGTTCCAGCAGGGATTAGTTTACCAATCATTAGATTTTCTTTCAACCCCTTTAGTTCATCTTTCCTTCCAAAGATTGCTGATCTGGTTAAAACTCTAGGAGTTTCCTGGAAAGAAGCTGCAGAAATAAATGATGACGAAGCGAGAGAAGCTTTGGTAATCCCCAAAACAAGTGGACGTCCTTTAGCTAGTTTCCCACCAGAAGAAGAAACCTTCTCATTTTCTTGCTGGAAGTCCAGTTTCTCTACCTGATCTCCCCAAAGGAAAGATGTATTACCGGGATCTTCTATTTGAACTTTCATAAGCATTTGCCTTACAATTGTTTCTATATGTTTATCATTAATTTTAACTCCCTGTAACCGATAAACTTCTTGTATTTCATCAACAAGATATTGCTGAAGTCTTCTTTCTCCCTCAATTCTCAGTATTTCTTGAAGTACAGCAGGTCCATCAGTTAACTTCTGCCCTGCTGTGACCCAATCCCCCACATCTACTTCAACATGCTTACCATGAGGTATGGCATATCTTCTCGTCTCATTTTCTCCTTCAATAACAACATCTTTTACGTTACCTTCCATAATTATTTCTTTAACGCGCCCATCTATCTCTGTAACTACAGATGGATTCTTTGGCTTTCTAGTTTCGAATAATTCCGCTACTCTAGGTAACCCTCCAGTGATATCTGTCGCTTTTACAACTTCTCTAGAAGTTTTCGCTAAAAGAGTACCAATTTTTACTTCTTCACCTGCATTTACAGTTATATGAGCATTAGTAGGTAAAGGATAGTACCTGGATTGACCGGAATTATCTTTTACTACAATCTGAGGATGAAGCGCTGCACGATGTTCTATGATAACTTTTTCTTTAATATTAGTCTCACGATTCAGCCCATCTTTCATAGTTATGCCCCTAATGATGTCTTTGAATTCAACTTTCCCTTTAATCTCTGAGAGGAATGGGCGAGTATATGGGTCCCAACGCACTATAGTATCTTTACCTTTTACTTTCTGTCCATCACTCACATGAAGAATACTACCCACATTAATAGAATAAGTTTCTATTTTATTACCTTCTTCATCTTCCAGTATTATCCCACCGTTTCTGTTTAGTACCATCAGATTGCCTTCACTATTCTTTGTTACATTAAGATTTTTAAATCTGACTATACCATCTGCTTGAGCAGCATAATGTGATTCTCCTACTATGCGCGAAGCTGTACCTCCTATATGGAAAGTACGAAGTGTAAGCTGAGTTCCAGGTTCTCCGATAGATTGAGCCGCCATTATACCAACTGCTTGGCCTATAGCAACCGTTTCGCCAGTAGCTAAATCTTTGCCATAACACTTTTTGCAAAGTCCTTCTTTGCTCTGACATGTTAGAACCGAGCGAATAGAAACTTCTTCTATTTCAGCTTCTTCAATAGCTGCTGCAATTTCTTCCGTGATTTCTTCTCCTGCTTTTACAATAACATTATCCAACAAAGGTAACTTCACATCTTCCAAAGCTATTCTTCCAACGATTCTTTCTTTAAGAGGTATAAAATTTCTCCCCCCCAGTTCTAATGAATGTATAACTACACCATTAACTGTGCCACAATCTTCTTCCATTATTCTCACGTTTTGAGCAACATCCACTAGTCTACGTGTTAAATAACCTGCTTGAGATGTTTTAAGGGCAGTATCGGCTAAACCTTTTCTACCACCGTGAGTTGAGATGAAATACTCCAGCACAGATAGGCCTTCTCTAAAGTTTGTAGTAATTGGAGATTCAATAATTTCACCCATAGCACCAGTCAATTGTTTACGTGGACGAGCTATCAAACCACGCATTCCTCCCAATTGCCTTATTTGTTGAGCACTTCCTCTAGCTTCAGATTCCATCATAAGTAGAATGGGATTAAATAGATGTTTTTTCAATTCTGAGAACATGTCTTCTGCAACTTCATCGCCGACACGGCTCCACATATCTATTAGTTTGTTATATCTTTCTCCAGAGGTAATGACTCCTTCATGATACTGTTTTTCAAATTTTTCCACTTCTTTACGCGCTTTTTCAATCTTTACCCATTTATCTGGTGGAACCTCAACATCAGTTATACCTATAGAAATACCACCCATGGTAGCATAATGAAAACCGAGTTCTTTTAAATTATCTAAGAATAAACAAGTCTGCTCTTTACCAAATTTTTTAATGAAGGCACTAATAAAAGAAGATAATTTGCTCTTAGTCATTCCTTCATTCACAAAATCCGAGCCCTCGGGTAAAATCTCGTTAAAAATCGCTCTACCTACGGTGGTTTTTAAATTGTCATTCTTCGAACTTGATGCAAAGCGTTCGGGCACTCTTAACAGAATCGGGGTTTGAAGGGTTATTTGTCCAAGTTCATACGCCATCTTTGCCTCTTCGGTACTTGAGAAAAGTCTTAAATCTTTCCCGTCATTAACTCCCATTTTTGTAAGATAATAGATTCCCAATACGATATCTTGAGTAGGAAGTAGTATAGGGCTACCATCTGAAGGACGGAATAGACTGTTTGTTGATAAAAGGAGTAGTTTAGCTTCAAGGAGCGTCTCCATAAATAAAGGGACATAAACGCTCATTGTATCTCCGTCGAAATCGGCACCAAAAGCAGTGCATACCATCGGGTGTATTTTTATAGCTTTGCTTTCAGTAAGCTTGGGTCTGAAAGCTTGAATGCCAAGTCGATGCAAAGTAGGTGCACGATTCAAAAGCACAAAGTGGTCTTTTACTATTTCTGACAACGCTTCCCAAACTTCAGGAGTACGTTTCTCCATCAATTTCTTTCCTGCTTTTATAGTATGGAAATAGCCTTTTTCTTTTAAATTTCTTATTATAAAAGGTTGAAATAATTCTAAAGCCATTTCTTTGGGTATACCGCATTCATCCAATCTTAGTTTGGGATCTACAACAATTACAGACCTGCCGGAATAATCGACTCTTTTACCTAACAGGTTCTGACGGAAACGCCCTTGTTTACCGCCGAGCGTATCAGCTAAAGATTTTAAAGGTCTTCCTTGAGTGCCTCCTACAACAACTCTTCCTCTTCTACCATTATCAAAAAGCGCATCAACAGCTTCTTGTAGCATTCTCTTTTCATTGCGTAAGATTATTTCAGGAGCATCAAGTTCTATTAATCTCTTTAATCTGTTATTTCTATTTATAACTCTTCGATATAAGTCATTTAAATCGGAACTTGCAAACCCACCTTTGTCTAAAGGAACTAGCGGCCTTAAATTGGGAGGGATAACAGGAACGCGGTCTAAAATCATCCATTCCGGAGAATTACCTGAAGTTATCAATGCTTCTACTATTTTTCTTCTCTTATTGATTTTTCTTCTTGCAGCTACAGATGAAGTGTTTTTCTCTTTTTTCTGTAAATCATCGCGCAACTTTTCTAAATTTAGTTCCCTTAACAATCGTTTTAAAGCAGGAGCACCCATCCCCACCTCAAAAGTATCACCATATTTTTTTCTGTATTCTTCAAGTTCTGAGTCACTAAGTATTTGTTGTCTTTCTAAAGAAGTTTTGCCAGGTTCAAAAACAACCCAAGAATCATAATAAATAATTTTTTCTAAGCTGGGTAGAGTCATCTCTAATAGAGTACCCATTACTGAAGGTATAACTCTGAACATCCAAATGTGAGCAACAGGTGTAACAAGTTCTAGATGCCCCATTCTTTCGCGTCTGACTTTAGATTCTGTAACTTCCACTCCGCACCTATCGCATACGACACCTTTGTGTTTTATTTTCTTATATTTACCACAATAACATTCCCAATCTTTGGTCGGACCAAATATCTTTTCACAGAAAAGCCCACCCTTTTCAGCTCTAAAGGTACGATAATTGATGGTTTCAGGTTTCTTCACTTCCCCCTTAGACCATGACCTTATTAACTGAGGTGAAGCCAATCCTAATCCAATACTCTTTATTTCAGAAGCTACATCTCTTCTATCCTTGTTCAGCCATTCCCAACTACCGCTACTCAATGTTGATTCTTTAGCTTTCTCTATTTTTACATCCAGACAAAGACCTTGAAGTTCTTTAACAAGAACATTAAAGGATTCAGGTATTCCAGAAGTTAAAGTATTTTCACCTTTAACTATAGCTTCATAAGTTCTAGTTCTTCCTTCAATATCGTCGCTTTTTACTGTTAACATCTCTTGAAGAGTATAGGCAGCTCCATAAGCTTCTAAAGCCCACACTTCCATTTCTCCAAATCTCTGCCCACCCATACGTGCCTTACCACCTAAAGGTTGTTGAGTAACTAGAGAATATGGACCGATGGATCTTGCATGAATTTTGTCTTCAACTAAATGATGTAGTTTCAGTAAATATATGTAACCAACAGTTACTCTCTGATGAAAGGGATTCCCTGTTCTACCGTCAAAAAGAATAGTTTTCCCATCTTCTGGAAGATTAGCTTCTTTCAAACAATTCTTTATTTCTTCTTCTTTTGCCCCATTAAATATAGGAGTGATTGCTTCAAAACCCAATGTCTTCGCTGCCCACCCAAGATGTGTCTCTAGAATCTGTCCCAGGTTCATTCTGGAAGGAACACCAAGAGGATTAAGTACAACATCTATAGGTGTACCATCAGAAAGATACGGCATATCTTCTTCTGGTATAACTTTAGAAATAACTCCCTTGTTCCCGTGACGACCTGAAAGTTTATCACCTTCCTGCAATTCTCTTTTCATTGCTATATATACTTTTACAAGTTTAATCACTCCGGGGTTTAATTCTTCTACTTGGAGATAATCACGAATCTCTCTTTCAGCTTCTTTCTCTACAACTTTTTTTCTATCAGCATATTCCTCAAAATAATTAAGAAGCTCTTCATTT
>CAIJMQ010000095.1 GCA_903821905.1 uncultured bacterium | reverse complement strand
CTCTAAACAATATCAAAATAAATAAACTCTAAATAAACGTTTTTAGACTAAAGACTAAAAGCCTTGAGACAAAATTCAAATTCTCAAAAGCCTATAGTCTCTAGCCTTTAATCTCTTTCTATATGGGCGAAATTTTTGCTATTGCTAATCAAAAAGGTGGAGTTGGCAAGACCACTACAGCTGTTAACCTGTCAGCTTCTTTGGCAATTAGAAGAAACAAGGTTCTTTTGGTGGACCTTGATCCACAAGCCAACGCTACGGCAGGTTTTGGTATAAATGGGAAAATTATAACCCAGACAGCTTATGAGTTTCTAATAACCGATATAGATGTTAAGGACTTGATTATCCCTACAGGCATAAAAACTTTATCTGTTTTACCATCAAACGCTCGTTTGATTGGTGCAGAGGTTGAATTTGTGGATATGCTGTCCAGGGAGTTTATATTAAAAACGAAACTGGAAAAGGTAAAAGAAGATTTTGATTTTATTTTCATAGATTGTCCTCCCTCGTTAGGTTTATTGACTGTTAACGCGTTAGTTGCAGCCAAATTTGTGATTATTCCCATACAATGCGAATATTATGCACTTGAAGGATTGGGAAGAATTGTAGATATTATAGGGCAGATTAAAAACTCGTTTAATTCCTCTCTAGAAATAGCAGGGATAGCCCTTGTTATGGTCGATTTAAGAACAAATCTTACAAGAGAAGTTATGGCAGAGGTAAAGAAATATTTCCCAGACAAGGTTTATAAAACATTAATTCCTCGGAATATTAGGTTGTCAGAAGCTCCAAGTTTTGGTAAACCGGCTATTTTATATGCTCCCTTTTCAAAAGGGGCAAGGAGTTATCTGAATCTCGCAAAGGAGGTGAGTAGAAATGCCCAAAAGAGCGTTGGGTAGAGGGCTTGAAGCTTTAATTCCATCCCCGAAAGAAACCGTTAGATTTGTAGATATAGATAGAATAATTCCCAATAGACGCCAGCCGCGTAAAAACTTTGATACAGAACGAATGAATAGTCTTATTGAATCAATAAAAGAAGACGGGGTTCTTCAGCCTGTTGTGGTAAAACCTTTGGATGATAATTATGAAATTATTTTCGGAGAAAGAAGATGGAGGGCAGCCAAAGGGGCAGGGCTTAAAACTATTCCCATAATTATTAGAGATGTAGATGACAAGGGGCAGCTAAAATTGGCTTTAGTAGAGAATCTTCAGAGGGAAGAGTTAAATCCTATCGAAAGGGCAGCTGGGTATGTGGCTCTCATTGAAGAATTTAATCTATCTCAAGAAGGTGTAGCAAGAATTGTCGGAAGAGAACGGTCATCAGTTGCAAATACAATGAGGTTGTTAAAATTGTCCCAACCTATTCAAGATGAAATTATAAAAGGAACCATTAGCGAGGGGCATGGTAGGGTTCTACTTTCGTTACCACTAGAAGAAAGAGAAAAGCTATACAAAAAGCTAAAAGAAAAAGCAATCTCTGTAAGAGAAACAGAGAAAATTGCATATAGAAAGAAAAGAACCGAGAAAAAAGATGTACATACTCAATATATTGAAGAAAGGCTCCAACAACTGCTTGGTACGAAAGTTATTTTGAAAATAGGTAGGCACAGGGGTTCCATTATAATAGAATATTATTCCAACGATGACCTAAATAGGGTACTTGAGATGTTGGGAGTTAAATTTTAAGCAGGCAGGATTATAAAATCAGAAGAAATCCTAACAATGAGGGAGATAGTAAAATAACTATTAAAAGGTTAAAATGGATCTATAACGGGGTTGACAATAGCTTATGTCCTTTAGTAAACTGCTCTGAAAAGGTCAATAGTTTATTATGGTGGGCGAGAAAATCCCAGCAAAACCTCCCCCCAGGATTAGATAAAAACTGTTCTAAACGATAGTGAAGGCATTTCATAATGGCTTGGAAAAGAAGTGTAGGATATATATTAAAAGCTAAGCAAAGAAAAGACATCCCGGAAGGACTTTGGACAAAATGCCCTTCTTGTTCAAGAATTTTGTATAATGAACAATTAATTAAGAATCTTAAGGTGTGTCCTAAATGCGACTATCATTTTCGACTTTCGGCAAAGGAGAGGTTGATTCAGTTAGTAGAAGACAATACTTTTGAGGAGATAGATGCTAACTTGGTCTCTATTGATCCCCTTAAGTTCAAAGATAGCCAAAATTATCCGGACAGAGTTAAAGAAGCACAGGAAAAGACAGGCCTAAATGAAGCTATTATTACAGGAGAAGGAGATATTGGAACTTACAGAGTGGCTATTGGGTTATTTGATTTCCCGTTTTTGGGTGGTAGTATGGCATCTGTAGTTGGCGAAAAAGTATGTCGTCTAATAGAAAGAGCAAGCAATAAGGAAATGCCCTTGGTTATTGTTTCTGCTTCAGGAGGCGCTAGAATGCAGGAAGGTATTCTCTCTCTTATGCAGATGGTGAAAACATCATCTGCCATTAATCTTTATAGTAATAAGGCATTACCTTTTATTTCTATACTATCAGACCCAACAACAGGAGGAGTTTCCGCTTCTTTTGCTTTTTTAGCTGATATTATCATTGCTGAACCAGGCGCTTTAATTGGTTTTGCTGGCCCAAGAGTAATTGAGCAGACTGTCAGACAAAAGTTGCCGGATAAATTCCAAAGAGCAGAATTTTTACTGGAACACGGCATGTTGGATATGGTTGTCCATAGGAAAAACATGAAGCCTACTTTATTAAAAATTTTCAAACTTTTCTATATCAAATCTACACAAAACCCCCCTAATAATAATGAAAATGCGAATAAAAACTAATATATTTATTTTTTTAACATTTATACTGCAAGCATATTGTTGTTTTAATTTTCTTTCTTGCTCCCTAATGGGACAGCAATCTGGCGATGAGATAGGATCAACTTCTAATTTACAAAACCCAACGACTCTCCCTGCGCCTGAAAAGCAGTCAGGAGAATTACAGACGAGTTTGGTGAAAAAAATAGAAATTAGCGGGAATAAAAGAATTTCTTCAATGATAATTATGTCCAGAATACAAACGCAGGAAGGCAATATTCTTTCTGAAAAGACCATTAAACAGGATATAAAAAATATTTATGAGTTAGGTTATTTTTCCAATATCTCTATAGATGCCACGCCTATTGAGGGAGGAATTAAAGTTACATATATAGTTGAAGAAAAACCCTATGTAGACCAGATTGAGCTTAAGGGTAATAGTGTGATTAAAAAGGAGGAAATAGACAGGGTTATAGCTATTTCGGCAGGCGATATTTACATAAAAAAGACTTTAGATGAAGATATTAAAAGGATTACTGAACTATACGAGAAAAAGGGATATTATAGTACGGAGATTACACCAGAGGTTAAAGTTAAAGAAGCAGATAAAAAAGTTGCCATTACGATTAATATTAAAGAAGGTCCGAGGACAAAAGTAAAAGAAATAAAAATCTTAGGCAATAAACATGTACCAGAGAAGCAGATAAAAGCGAAGATGGAGACAAAAACAGCTCAATTTTTCAGAAAGGGCGTTTTTGGTAAGGAAGAGTTTAATAATGACCTTAAGAGGATAGTTGATGTTTGTCAGTCTTTTGGTTACCTAGACGCAAAAATTGTAAATGATAATTTAAAATACACTAAAGAAGGAAGACTACTTTTTATAACCATAGAAATTGATGAGGGACCCCTTTACACAGTAAAAGAAGTTAGTGTCATGGGTAATAAATTATTCAAAACAGATGAATTGTTTGGTAAAATTCAAATCGCAGCAGGGAAACCTTACAACCCTAATACTGTACCTGAAGATATAAACAAATTAAGGAATTATTATGCCCAAAAGGGTTATATTATTACACAAATATGGGATGAAGTTTCTGTAGATAAGGAAAACAGGAAAGTTAGTATAATTTATCATATTGAAGAAGGCCCTAAGACGTATGTACGTCTTATAAAAATTAGAGGCAATACCAAAACCAAAGACAATGTAATAAGGAGAGAACTTACTATTAAGCCAGGAGAAGAATTTGACGGCGATAAGGTAAAGAGGTCAAGAGCTAAGCTTTTTAACTTAGGATATTTTGGAGATGTAAAAGCATATACAGAGCCGACTGACAGACCGGAATTAAGAGACCTTGTTTTCGAAGTAGAAGAAAAGAAAACAGGTTCTCTCACTTTTGGTGTAGGTTATTCCAGCATTGAAGATCTAATTGGGTTTGTTCAACTCCAGCAGGATAATTTTGATATAGGGAATCCGCCTAGTTTTACAGGCGGGGGGCAGAAAATAAAAGCTAAGGCACGATTTGGAGCAAAAAGCGGAGAATATACCTTGAGCTTTACTGAGCCATATTTTATGGGATATCCATTGTCCTTGGGATTTGACATATATGATAGTAGGCGTGATTGGAGTGCCTATGACCAAAGAAATACAGGCGGAGACGTAAGAATTAGTAAACGTCTAACGGATTATGTTAGTCTTAATACTATGTACAAGTATGAAGTTGTTAATATTTCGAGCGTTGCATCCGATGCATCCGATGTTATAAAGGAAGAAGAAGGGGAATTTGCCACTTCCAGTTTAATGGCTGGGCTTACAAGAGATACCAGAGATGATGCTTTTATTACGACTCAAGGATTTTTGGGTAATATTTCCATGGAATATGCAGGCGGTTTTCTGGGTGGTGACAGGAATTTCACTAAGTATGCGGGGGATGCCACATGGTTTTATCCTGTGGTTAAAAAAGAGGAATACGAACAGGTTGTATCACTGCGTTTGAGGGCAGGTATAGCAAAAGAATTTTCCCCTTCGGATAATGTGCCAATAAATGAACGTTTTTTTATTGGAGGGGCTGATACGATAAGGGGATATCCGGAAAGGGATGTGGGGCCTAAAGATGAAGACGGAAACCCTATCGGAGGCAAATCCTTTTTTGTAGCTAACGCTGAATATACGTTCCCAATCTGGAAGAGAGTAATAAGGGGCGCATTTTTTTATGACGTAGGTAATGCTTGGAAAGAAACTGATCAGATAGATTTTAATGACCTTTCTTCCGGTGTTGGGGCTGGAGTGAGAATGCAGACACCCATAGGCCCAGTGAACTTGGACTATGGTTATGGTATAGAAAGAAAAGAATGGCGACTTCACTTTACAATGGGATATTCTTTTTAAACTTTTGAAAGGAGGTAGTTGAATGTTTATTAAAAACAAGGTTTTTCTTTCGTTGGTTTTGGGCATCCTTCTCTCTATATCTACGCCTATATTTAGCCAAGGGAAAAATTCTTCTAATGTAGGCAAGATAGGATTTGCAGATTTCTTGACAATTTATCACTCTTATTCACCAACAAAGGTGGAAGATGAACGACGTAAAGGTAAGGTTAATGAATTCCAGGCTAAGGTTGATATAGAAAAGAACAAAATCGCAGAACTTGAGAAAAAGATGAATTCGGGAGTGCTATCCGAAGAAGAAAAGGGTAAATTAAGTAAAGAAATTGAAAATGCAAAAACACAAACCAGCAAGATGATACAAGAATTTAATCTAGAAATGGATAGTGATGGAAGAAAAACAATTGAGAAATTAATAGAAGAGTTAAGGGGAAAAGTTTCTAACTATGGCAAAGAAAAGGGTTACTTTATGATTTTTGATCAGAATCAGCTTATTTTTTCAGATACAAGTCTTAATCTGACAAAAGAAATAGTTGATTATGTTAATAGCAAATAAAGAATTTCTCCATTCTCTGGTGATTTATGGAAGAAAAACAGTGTAGTATAAAGAAAGAGGCATCTATTGAAGGGATAGGGCTTCATACTGGGAAAACTACGCATCTTAAGTTTAAAAGCGCCCCCGAAGATACAGGAGTTGTTTTTGTCAGAGTAGACCTCCCCGGTAATCCAAGAATACCCGCTAAAGTCGAGCATGCAAACCATAGCGATAGGTCCACGTCTCTGGAAAAAGATGGCGTTAAAATTAATATAATTGAGCATGTAATGGCAGCGGTTGCTGGGGTTGAAATTGATAACCTGTTGGTAGAAATAGACAATTCCGAGCCGCCCGTTTTAGATGGCAGCTCTAAATCTTGGGCTGATATTCTTATAAAAGCTGGGAAAAATTTTCAGAATAAAAAGAAAGAAACTTTTACTCCTTCATTCCCATATATAGTTTCGAATAAAGAAAATGACTCTTATCTCATGCTTCTACCTGCCAAATCCAGAAATGTAACTTATACTTTCGAGTTTGCTGACAGAAAACTTGGCAAAAATACTTGTTCGGTATCTTTTGAGGGCGAGAAAGTTTTTGCAGAGCAAATTGCTCCGGCAAGAACATTTGGCTTTCTAGAGGAAGTGCTTTCGCTAAAAGAAAAAGGCTTGATTAAAGGTGGAAGTTTAGAGAATGCTGTTGTAATAGACGGGGACAAAATCCTTAATGATGATTTAAGATTTTCTAACGAGATTGCACGCCATAAAGCTTTGGATGTTATAGGCGACCTTTTTCTTAGCGGAAAGCATCTGAAAAATACTCATATAATCGGTATGAAGAGTGGCCATGCTTTAAATATACAAATGGCAAAGAAAATAATAAAAGGAGGAAGCGATATGGGAGAGTTTATGGATATAAGAGAAATAAAAAAAATACTACCACATAGATATCCCTTCCTATTTGTAGACAGAATCCTTTCTCTTGGGAAAAGGCGTGCAGTGGGCTTGAAATTAGTTACTGGGGGAGAAAGCTTTTTCCAGGGGCACTTTCCAGATTTTCCCGTAATGCCGGCTGTTTTAACCCTAGAAACCATGGCTCAGGTAGCTGGAGTATTACTATTGAGTAAATCTGAGAGTAAAGGCAAATTGCCATTTTTTGCAGTAATAGAGAATGCAAAATTTAGAAAACCAGTCTTGCCTGGCGACCAGTTATTGATAGAAGTCGAAGTACAAAAACTTAAACAGAGAACAGGAAAAGTTCATGCTTTTGCTACGGTAGAAGATAAAATAGTTGCTGAGGCAGATTTCATCTTCTCTTTAGTTGATAAAAACTGATCAGTATTTAATAATACTTAAATTTCCATTCAAACTTAAGGAACTTAATATATGTCTAAATTATATAAAATAGCTGAAAAGGGTATCCTCAAAAGAAAAAAAGCCCAAATTCATCCAACTTCTGTTGTTCACAAGGAAGTGTATTTAGGGGAAGGGGTGGAAATCGGGCCTTATACAACTATTGGGCAAGGTGTAGTTATTGGAGAAAACACTAAAGTTGGCCCCAATGTCTTTATTGATGATAGGACTGTGATAGGCAGGGATTGCAATATTTCTAAGGGTGTTGTTTTAGGCACGCCCCCCCAAGATTTTAAATATACAGGGGAAAAGACCCATCTCAAAATTGGCGATAATAATTCGATTCGAGAATATGTAACGATTAACAGGTCAACAGAAGAAGGCACTGCGACCATAATAGGTAATAATAATTATCTAATGGCTTACTCCCACGTAGCGCATAATTGCCGTCTTGGTAACGGTATTGTTATGGCAAATGCAGCCGCTTTGGGAGGGCACGTAAATATAGAAGACAATGCAATTTTAGGAGGATTAGTGGGGGTTCACCAGTTTGTGAATATAGGCAAGCTCTCTATTATTGGAGGTTGTTCAAAAGTTGTTAAAGATGTCCTCCCGTATTCTAAAGCAGATGGCCACCCACTACGAATATATAGTCTTAATTCAGTAGGTTTGAAAAGAAATGATTTCCCGGAAGAGGTAATCAGTATATTGAAAGAAGCCTTTAAGATTATTTTTAGAGATGGTCTTAATACATCTCAAGCTCTAAAGAAATTGAAAGGACAATTCCCTCGCCAGGTTGAAATAAAACATATAATCACATTTATAGAGAAATCTAAAAGAGGAATAACGAAGTAATTTAAATATAAAAAATGGAAAGAATAGCCGTAATAGCCGGAGCAGGCGAGTTACCTTTTTTGATTATTGATAAAATTCAAAAGAGACGTGAGGATATTCTCATATTGGCTTTAAAAGGTATAACAAAAAAAGAAATTGAAAAAACAGGTAATACAGTATACTGGCTGCATCTTGGTGAGATTGAAAAGCTCGTAACTATCTTAAAGGAAGCGGAAATTAAAAGACTCCTTTTCTCGGGTAAAATTGACAAGAAATTGCTCCTTGATAGCCATCATTTTGACAATAAGGTAAAACAATTTCTTGGTAAAATGGGAGACAAAGGCGATTTTTCTCTATTATGGACCATTGCAAATATCTTTGAACAAGAAGGCATTGAACTGGTT
>CAIJMQ010000094.1 GCA_903821905.1 uncultured bacterium | reverse complement strand
TTCAGGCAGATCTATTCTTTATGAGGTAAATGGATTGCATATTCTGGATGATACTTATAATGCAAATCCATCATCATTTATTAATCTACTTGAAACAATTGAGAAAATAAGAGTTAAGGGAAAAAAGATTCTTGTGTTTGGTGATATGTTGGAATTGGGAGAGGACGTGCAAGAGGAACATATAAAAGCTGGTAAGTTAATTTCGGATTCCTCCGTTGATGTTTTAATAACTGTTGGAAAGAATACTGAAATTACATCTAAAACTATGTCTGGGAATAAAAAAGTTTGGTATTTTAATAACCAAGATAGTGCCAAGAAAAAACTTGAAACGTTGTTGGGTAAGGGAGATTTGCTTGTGATTAAAGGTTCTAGGGCTATGGGTATGGAAAAATTTTTGCCCTCTTAGGAGTTTTGCAGGGTAAGGAGACAAATTTGTTTCTTAAATTTTCGGAAGTACTTATAAATTTCTTTTCAGGTTTCAATGTAATCCACTATATCACTTTCAGAAGTGCTCTCTCTGCGGTTACTTCTTTCTTGATTGCTGTTGTTCTTGCTCCTTTTTTAATTAGGAAATTAAAAAAGAGAAATGTTGTAGACATGAATACTCGTAAAGATTGCCCTGCACTTAATGTTCTCCACAAAGACAAGAATGGTACTCCGACGATGGGTGGAATAATTATTATTATCTCCTTTCTTATCTCGATTTTAATCTGGGGAAATCTACAAAATCAATATGTTTGGCTTGTTATAATTTCAATACTGGTAATGGGAGCATTGGGATTTGTTGATGATTTCCTAAAACTTAGAAATAAAAGTAGTCAAGCATTATCAATGAGAAGTAAATTGATAGTGCAAATTTTATTTGGGCTTGCGGTTGGAACATATTTATATCTGAATCCTATTCATTCTACTTATGGGACTTCCTTGCAATTCCCGTTTTTCAAAAATTTATTTTTGGATTTAGGTATTTTTTATATACTCTTTGTAGTGTTTGTAATTTTAGCAACATCCAATGCGGTAAATATAACAGATGGTTTGGACGGATTAGCTGTAGGGTGTCTTATGATATGTTTGGGTGCTTATGCTATTATTTCATATCTTACAGGGCATATTGAATTTGCTAATTATTTGCAGATTCTTCACATTGCAGGCAGTGGGGAGTTGGCAGTTTGTGCTACCGCTTTAATCGGATCTTCTCTTGCATTTTTATGGTTCAATGCCCAACCCGCTCAAATCTTTATGGGTGATGTTGGTTCACTCCCGCTTGGGACTGTTATTGGCATAATAGCATTAATAACAAAACAAGAGTTGTTGCTTTTTCTTGTAGGAGGAGTTTTTGTAATAGAAATACTATCGGTAGCAATCCAGATTATATTCTACAAAACTAGACATAAAAGGGTGTTTAAAATGGCTCCTCTTCACCACCATTTCGAGAAATTAGGATGGCAGGAATCCCAAGTTATTGTGAGATTCTGGATCATTGGGCTAATTCTTGCACTACTTAGTCTAAGCACTTTAAAGTTGAGATGATAGATTTAGAAGGAAAAGAAATTTGCGTTTTAGGGTTGGGGAAAAGCGGTATTGCTGCCTGCAATCTTTTGATTAGTAAAAGAAATAACGTAAAGATATCAGAAATTAGTGATAATTCAAGCACAAGGAAAAAATTCCGAATACTTCAAAATAAGGGTGTAAAGGGAGAACTAGGTAAACATTCTGAAGGATTTATTCTTTCATCGCAATTAATTGTAATTTCTCCGGGGGTAAGGTCCGATTTACCTGTTTTAGAGAAGGCGAGACAATTAAAAATACCTGTCATAAGTGAGATAGAACTTGCTTATCAATTTTGCCCTTCAAAAATTGTGGCTGTTACAGGTACAAATGGAAAAACTACTACCGTTAAACTTATTGCACATCTTTTAAAGGAAAAATTCAAAGTATATGAAAGTGGAAATATGGATATCCCAGTAGAAATTCCATTTTCTTCAATTGTGGAGAATTTGTCCAAAAACGACATCGTAGTTCTGGAAGTAAGTAGTTTCCAACTTCAGAATACTGTATCTTTTAAGCCATATATTTCTTTGATTCTAAATATTACCCCAGACCATCTTAATATGCATAAGGATATGGATGATTATGTGAATGCAAAAGCTAAAATTTTTTCTAATCAAAGAGATGGAGATTTCACCATACTTAATGTTTCTGATTCGTATCTTTTGCAGATGAAATATAAAATACATTCTAGTCTCTACTATTTTTCGTTAAATAAACCTGTCTCAGAAGGTGCATATATAAATAAAAG
>CAIJMQ010000093.1 GCA_903821905.1 uncultured bacterium | reverse complement strand
TAGGTTCAGGTAAGCCCGAACCAGTAAAACTAAAGGACGGCAGAACAATCTATCCTCAATAAAGTTTCTTCCTATTAATTAACTTTTAAAATTTCAAAATATGATTATAGTGACAGGTGGTGCTGGATTTATTGGCAGTGCTATTGTATGGGGGCTTAATTTAAGGGGATATACTGAAATCTTGGTTGTCGATGTGCTTGATAAATGTAAAAAATGGGGCAACCTTACCAATTTAGAATTTAAAGAATCCATAGATAAAGATGAATTTATTGAAAAGCTCGAAAAGGGTAAATTTGGGAATAAAGTAGACGGTATCATTCATATGGGTGCCGAGAGTTCTACGACTGTATATGATGCTGATTATCTGATGCAGAACAACTATGAGTATACAAAGAAAATAGCAATATGGTGTATCAAAAATAACAAGAGGTTAGTATACGCTTCCTCCGCAGCTACATATGGAAACGGACAGGAAGGTTTTTGTGACGAGCACTCTTATCTTGGAAAATTGAAACCGCTGAATCCCTATGCCTGTTCAAAACATCTATTTGACTTGTGGGCTTATAAAGGAGGTTTATTAAAATATATTGCAGGACTCAAATACTTCAATTGTTTTGGTCCTAATGAATACCACAAAGGTAATATGAGAAGTATGGTTCTGAAAGCATTCAGGCAGATAAAACGAGATGGTAAAGTTCAACTTTTTAAATCCTATAACCCACAATATAAAGATGGTTATCAAATGAGAGATTTTTTATATATCAAGGATGCGGTAGAAATGACGCTTTTCATATTTGAGAATAAAAAAGCAAACGGAATATTTAATATCGGTACAGGAAAAGCAGAAAGTTTTTGTAAACTTGTAACGGCGGTTTTTGAAGCGATGGGAAAAGAAGTGGATATTGAATATATAGATATGCCTAATCCCATAAAGGATAAATATCAGTACTTTACCCAAGCCGATATGAAAAAGCTAAAGAACGCAGGATATATAAAGAAAACTCATACACTAAAAGAAGCGGTATCGGATTACGTGAAGAATTATCTTCTGAAAGGTAATTCTTATCTTGAGCATTGACTTTGATTTTCCAACCTAATATACTTAGCAAATCTAACTATTAGCTATTCTAACTAATATAAAGAAATGGATACGGTAAACGTTGAAAAGATAGAATTTTTGTTTAGTAGGGTAATGAGAACTATGCATTCTCATTCGTCTAAAAAACCTCTTTTACACAATATAACCTTTGCTCAAATGAGGATTATGTGGATATTGGCAGCTCAAGGCGAACTTTCTATGAGTCAGATAGCAGAAATTACAGGAGTTAGCCGGGCTACTGTTAGTTCTATTGTGGATAGGTTGGTGAAATCTAAATTTGTAAGCAGAATAACAGACGAGAAGGATAGAAGAATAACGAGGCTTTGTTTAATTGGTAACGGGAAAAAGTTCATTCAGACCCAAAAACGGCTTAGAAAAAAACGTGTGGTTCAACTATTGGGGAATCTTTCTTCTGATGAACAAAAGAAATTAGTTGTCCATCTTGAAGAGCTGAATAAACTTATCGGGAAATCTCCTTTGAATTGTGCCCAAACGACCCATAAATAAAGAACAAAACAATGAAACAACTAAATTGTGTTAGTAATATAGCGCTGGTTTTAATGATTTTTTTTCTTGCAGGATGTAGTGCTACACGAATAAAAACTTCTGCTGACAGAGAGGTTTATAAGGTCTTAGAGAAGAAGACGAAAGAGGTTACCCCCGAGAAAATTCCATGGGATATTGAGTTCCCAACAACACAGGAGGCTCCTTCAGAAGATACTCCTTTAAGCCTTAAAGATGTTTTGATTATTGCTACGAGAAATAATAGAGATTATCAAACAGCTAAAGAGGATGTTTACCTAAAAACCTTAGCTTTGATTTCACAGAGATATAACTACAGCTTACGGTATGGAATAGACGGAACAGTAACATGGGAAGAAGATAACGCTGGAACGGAAAATGTAGCTGCAGGTTTGAATTTAAATCTTATAAAATGGCTGGCTCAAGGGACTCAAATAACATTTAATATTGCTCAAGAATATCTCAAGTATATAACCGGGAATGTAGATGAAACTTTTCAAACGGTTGTTGGTTTGGATATACTTCAACCGCTCTTCAGAGGTGCAGGGAGAAGCGTTGCCCAAGCAGGGTTAATCCAGACAGAGAGAGACGTAATATATCAAATAAGGTCTTTTTTGAGATATCAGAGGAGTTTTTCTGTAACTGTTGCAGATAAGTATTTCACTCTACTGGAAGTAAAAAACAATCTCGAAAATTACTCCAAGAATTACACTTACTTAAAACAAACAAGAGAGAGAATAGAAATGCTTTCTGAAGCGGGTAGAGCGACTCTTATTGAAGTAGGACAAACAAGGCAGGATGAATATAGAGCGTATCAAAGTTGGATTTCCGCCAATAATGATTACCAACAACTCCTTGATGAGTTTAAAATATTTTTGGGTCTGTCTCCGGAAGTAAAAATTTCGCTTGAAGTCAGTGTATTAGAAACGTTTTTAGAAAAGGGGATGTCTGAAATAAAACTTGACCCACAGGAATCTATAAAGTTGGCTCTCGAGAAGAGACTTGATTTAATGACAGCTTATGACCAGTTGGAAGATGACAAGAGAAATGTAGATATTGCTTTAAATGCGTTGAGGACTAAGCTTGATTTAAATCTAGGTGTTAAAAGTCTTACTCCTGTAGAAAATAAGCCTACTTTTGAGCTTGAGAAACCATCTTACACAGCGGCTTTGGATTTGGAATTGCCAGTAAATAAAGTTCCAGAAAGAAATACTTTTAGAGAGGCTTTGATTAACTTTGAGAGACAAAAAAGAAATGTTACTCAAACAAGAGACGAGATGAAACTTGACATTTTGAATCTATGCCGAGATTTGGAAGAGTTATACCAGACATATCTTATTCAAGATAAAAGCCTTAAACTTGCAAGTAATAGAGTGGAAGGGACAGATTTACTGCTTCAGGCTGGCAGAGCAACTACGCGGGATTTACTTGATGCCCAAGAGTCCTATCTGAATGCAAAGAATTCTTTATCAACTGCAATTGTAAACTATTTAGTTTCTTATCTGGAATTTTTAAGAGATACTGAAACTTTGGAAATTGATGAAAGTGGAGTATGGAAAGGAGACCTCTATGGGAAAATCAGTGGTGAAAACAACTAAATCTCATTGGAATATAACTTGGTCGTTTATTAAAACTGTATCATCTAAAGCATTACAGGGTAAAAACAAATTTTTCTTGGCTGGTGGAGTTATTTTGATCTGCTTGATTTTGTTTATTAATGGAATTGTTCAAGGTAGAAGAAAAATATCAACACTTATTACATATCAGGTTAAAAGAGAAAACTTGGTGGTATCTGTTATTGAAGGTGGAAATCTCAAAGCATTACGTTCTCAGAAGATTATTAATGAAGTCCCTGGGCAGAGAAATATTCTTGAGGTAATTGATGAAGGGGTATTAATCACTGAAAAGGATGTGCAGGATAGCAAAATCCTTATTAAACTTGATTCAAAGGATTTAGATGACCGTGCAGAAGAGTTAAGGATAAGCGTGGAGAATAGTTTGTCATCTTATACGCAGGCACAACAGAATCTTGAAATACAGAAAAAACAAAACGAGAGCGATATTATACAGGCAGGATTGAACGTTAAGTTTGCGAAGATAGATTTAGAAAAATATTTAGGGGAGAAATTGGCTGCTGAGATTATTGCAAGTGTGGATGGGAATATAAATTTTTCAGAGTTGATAGCAAATCAGCAGTTGGAAGGAGAAGCTCTTAATAAGAAAAGAGAACTTGAGAATAGTATAGATCTTACTAAAGAAGAAGTTGCGCGGGCGAAAGATAGAGTCCAATGGAGTGAAAAATTATCTGAAAAGGAATATATAACAAAAAGTGAATTAGATGCAGACAGATTTTCTTTACAACAACAGGAAGCATCTTCAGAAAATTCCAAGTTAGGATATCAACTTTTCCTTGATTATGACTTTCCCAAACAAGTGGCATTACTTCTTTCTAATTATCGTGAATCCCTGAGAGAATTGGACAGAACAAAAGCTAAATGCGACTCGGAGATTATCAAGTCCGAAGCGGACGTTAAAAGTACGGAAGCTACATATCTTGAACGCAAAAATAATCTTAGCGATGCTGAACGAGATATTGCTAATTGCACAATCAGGGCAACTCAACCCGGGCTTGTTACCTATGCGTCAAGTGACAATCCTTGGCGTTCTCAAGACCCTATTCAAGCTGGTACAAATGTCCGTAATCGTGAAGCATTGTTAAATTTGCCAGATTTTAGCAGTATGGGAGTGGAGATAAGAATTCATGAAGCTTCAGTAGAGAAAATAAAACTCGGGCAGAAAACTATTGTAAAAGTAGATGCTTTCCCTGACAAAACCTTTACCGGAGAAGTGAAGAAGATTTCTCCTTTACCTGATGCTAATTTTAAGTGGATGAATCCGGATTTAAACGTTTATCTCATTGAAGTTTCTCTTGATAAAAATGGGCAGGGTTTTGATTTACTAAAGCCTGGCATGTCTGTGAACGCAGAAGTTTTAGTTGAAAAATTGGAAAATGTTCTTGTAGTTCCTTTGGCTGTAACATCGGAAAGAGAAGGCCATTCTACATGTTCTGTTTTAAGGGGAAGTAGAATGGAAATTAGGGAAGTTGAACTTGGTAGTAGTAATGAGGATATGGTAGAGGTAAAAAGTGGATTAAAAGAGGGTGAGGTTGTAGTAATATTGCCGGGGGAAACAGGATATCAAGTGAAAAAGACATCTGCTGAAGAAAAAGGGAAATTTGAGAGCAAGGAAACTGCAAAACCTGGGAAATAAAGAAACAAGCAATGAAAAAGGAAATAATAAATCTTAATAATATAGGGAAAGTTTACAGCCTTGGGCAAGTGGAAGTTTCTGTTCTTAAAGGAATCAACCTTTCTATAACGACGGGAGAACATTTATCAATTATGGGCCCTTCTGGAAGCGGTAAAACAACTATGTTAAATATACTCGGATGTCTTGATAAACCCACCGAAGGAGAATATCTTATGGAAGAAAAAAAAATTTCTACATTATCGGATGAAGAGCTTTCTGAAATTCGCAGTCGAAAAATAGGTTTTGTTTTTCAGACATTCAATCTTATTCCCCAGTTAACTGTATTGGAGAATATAGGTATCCCGCTTTTCTATCAGGGAATTGATGAAAGTGTTATTCAAGATAAAGCTTTAGAATTGGCAAAGCTTGTAGGTTTGGCAGCCCGTATTAAACATAGACCTTCCGAACTTTCAGGTGGTGAACGGCAAAGAGTTGCAATTGCAAGAGCTTTAATAAATCAACCAATTTTGATTTTGGCTGATGAGCCTACCGGAAATCTTGATAGTGAAACTGGCAAGGAAATCATGAGTCTCTTAATTCATTTAAATGAAGAAGGTAAAACGCTTGTTGTAATAACCCATGACCCGAAAATTGCAGATCAATCTAAAAGAATAATACGAATACTAGACGGGAAAATTATAGATGAAAATTAATATTTCTCATATCCTAAGAATAATAAGGTTTGGAGGAAAGAACCTGTGGCTTCATAAACTACGTTCTTTTCTTACTATGTTAGGAATTGTTTTTGGAGTTGCTTCTGTCATAGCAATGCTTGCCATTGGAGAAGGTGCCAGTTTTGAAGCAAGGGAAAAAATTAAAGAACTTGGAAGTAATAATATAATTATTAGAAGTGTAAAACCTCCGGATGCAAACACAGCCCAAAGGGCTATGCTTAATGTTTATGGTCTTACATCTTCAGATTTTAGGAAGATTGAGTCAATTCCTTCAATTGCAAATATTGTCTCTACTTGGGAGGCACAAGAAGAAATTTGGTATCTTAATAAAAGTACTCCTGGGAGAATTGTAGGAGCTACTCCAGACTATGCGGAAACTACCAATATGAGAGTTGAGAAAGGTGGGAGATTTTTAAATGAAGTTGATATGGATAGAAGTAAATCAGTGGTTGTAGTAGGTTCTTCAATAAAAAATACCCTTTTTGCTGGAGTAAATCCTATTGGTAAAGACATAAAAGTAAAAAGTAATTATTTCACAGTAATTGGAGTAGTAGAAGCAAAAATTTTCTCAAAAGGTACGGAGAGTTTTGCGGCAGAAGATATTAATTTTGATGTATATCTTCCATTGAGTACGGCAAGAGGTTTCTTCGGGGAAATTATACTTATAAGAAATAATTTTTGGGATAGGACTTGGGTTGAATTTCATCGTTTTATTGTTCGTGTCGAGGATTCTAATAAGATAGTTACAACTTCTGCATTGATAAACAAGATTTTAGAATCAACCCATAAGAAGCCGGATTTCGAAATCCTTGTCCCATTGGAATTGTTAAAACAAGCAGAACATACTAAAAAGATTTTTAGTATTGTTCTTGGCTCAATAGCAGCTATTTCATTAATTGTCGGCGGGATTGGCATTATGAATATTATGCTGGCAACTGTTACAGAAAGAACAAGAGAAATAGGCATAAGAAGAGCATTGGGCGCTAAGAGAAGAGATATTATCTATCAATTTGTAACAGAAGCAGTTATTCTTTCGGCCTCGGGAGGTTTTGTCGGAGTGATCCTTGGTGTTATAATCCCTAAAATAGTTTCTAAATTTGCAGGAATGGCTACAATAGTTACTTTATGGTCAGTTTTATTGGCTTTCTTTATTTCGGTTGCTGTTGGACTTACTTTTGGGATATATCCTGCCAGAAAAGCTGCTTTATTAGACCCAATTGAAGCGTTAAGATATGAATAATAAAAGTAAAACTGCTCTTGTTCTTTCAGGTGGAGGGGCCAGGTCTTTCTGCCAGATAGGTGTTTTGAAGGTTTTGGAAAAAGAAAAAATCCCCATTAACCTTATAGTAGGATGCAGTATGGGTTCGGCTATAGGAGCTCTTTTTGCTACTGGAGTTCCAGCTAAAAAAATTGAGGAATTGATTTTCGATTTCTGTCAGCAAAAACGAGTTAGAGATTTAGAGAAACAATTCACATTAGAACCCCAAGGCATTAAAAAAATCGGTGAATTCATAAGAGATATCGCCTTTTACATTATAGATATATTTAGAGAAGGTGTCTGGGAAGAAGAAAATTTAATGGAAAGTTTAAGCCGTCTTATCCCCAGTAATTTAACTTTTGCCGACGCAAAGATACCCTTTGCCTGTGTAGCTACCGACGTGAAAGAAGGCAAAAGAATTCTTATCCAAGAAGGCAATCTTCTGCGTTTCGTAGCAGCTTCTTCCAGTGTCCCTGGTCTTTTTTCTCCTATAAAAGATAAAGGGAGAATTCTTGTGGATGGAGGGGTTTTGAGTAGAATGCCTGTTACAGCTGCAGAAAAAATGGGAGCTGATTTTGTAATAGCAATGTCTTCCGGTAAATTGGATAACAAAAAACCCTCAAAAGCTTTAGAAGTTCTGATGAGAGCGACCGAGATAAGAGAATTGGAATTTGCTCGTATAGAATCCTCACTGGCAGATTTTTTATTTTCTCCTCCTATGGAGAAATGGGACTGGTTCTCTTTTTCCAAAGCTAAAGAGATAATAGATAAAGGAGAGGAAGAAGCAAAGATACAAGTATCTTTACTGAAAGAGGCTCTTAATAAAGAGAATACAGAGAAAAAGAACCTTCGGAGAGTGCTTTTACCCCTTTTTTATTGATAAATACTTGTCTAAAGTTAGCGTTTTTTATAGCGTTAGAGTGAAACTTTAAACTAAGTTTATTTCTTGCAGGTAGAACAACCTTTTGGGGTACACGTAGAACATGAAGAACCTTTAGAACTTGCAGTTTTGTTTTCTTTTTTCTTGTAATCTGTGGCATAAAAGCCGGACCCTTTAAATATTATCCCTGCTCCAGCTCCTATTAATCTTCTTACTTTCCCGCCGCACTTGGGACATTTCTTCAACTTTTCAGCCATCATGCTCTGAAAGATTTCAAACTTATGTCCGCATTTTTCGCATTCATAGTCGTAAGTAGGCATTTTTCCTCCTGAGATAAGCATAGGAATATATCACTCCAATATCTCTTTAGTCAAATTCCTATTCATAACCAACATGATTTCTTGACTTGTCTTAAGAAAGATGTATAATACAAAAAGCCCTTGCCGTAAGTGGAATTGATATTATTAGGGTTAGATTTAAAAATTAAAAAGTTTCTCAATAAAAAGGAGGCGGTAATGAGAGGTAAAATCTTAAAAGTGTTGATGCTTACCTGTATTTCAGTTTTTATGTGTATGACAGTTTTTGCGGCAGGAAAAACTACTGAACAACAAAGTACAATGGATAGAATCAGGGCAAAAGTACAAGAATTTGGCTGGAGAGTTGTAAATTATGAATCTAAGGATAGAGATATATGGGGGAACGGGGGTATTGGAGTAGGAGGTTATATAGTGGGTACGCCCCCCGGCACAGTGGCAACAAAGATTTCTCCCCAAATGCTTACTGAACAGGAACTTCAAGGACTAAAGAATGAAATTTCTCAAGCTTTAAAAACAGTAGAACTCCAAAAAGAACAAAGAGAAGAACTCGAATATTATCTGTCCCAAGTAGAGGACCAATTGGCAGCATATAAGGAACAGTTTGTGCGTGGCGGGACTACTTATACCGTAAATAAAAACGACTCGCTGTGGCGTATTGCAAGAAAAGAATACGGCGATGCTAATAAATGGCCTCTTATCTATAGGGCGAATAAAGATAACATCAAAAACCCCAATCTTATATATCCTGGGCAGGAATTGCAGATTCCTCAATTAAAGATTAACAAATAGATTTTTAAAGAGGTAGATAGGACTGGATTTATTTTACGTTTTCTTATTGCTTTGGTATTAGAAGTTTGATTTTTAACGCTAATGCTTCTGAATTTCGCTTTTAATTCTTCTGTAACTTTCTTCCAGTGATTCAGGTATGATTTTTGTTGCTCCTACAACGGGCATGAAGTTTGTATCCCCTTCCCATCGTGGAACTATATGTAGATGCAGATGATCTTCCACGCTTGTTCCTGCACATGCTCCGAGATTCAGTCCCATGTTAAATCCTTGCGGATGATATATCTTCTTTAATATCGGAATTATCTTCCTGACAAGTAAGAATAATTCATTTACTTCTTTCTCGTTTAAATCTTCCAGATTTTTTACGTGCTTGATAGGAGCTATCAGAAGGTGTCCGTTATTATAAGGATATCGGTTTAATATGACGAAAGAATGTTTGGCTCTATAAGGTATTAAACTCTTACAGTCGTCTTTTGATTTCACGGCATGGCATAAAAAACAACCTTTAACCTTATCTATGTTTTTTACGTATTCCCCTCTCCAGGGCGCCCACAATTTTTCCATAGCGGTATTATACTATAAAAGATATTTTATTCAGACGTTTTATCAAACCCTCTATTGTTCCACATTAAATTAGCAGCTTTTTTAACTTCTTCATCCCTATCAGATTTTAATTTTAGAAGAATATCGCGGGGAGTGTTTCTATTATAAACTACAGCAGTTCTGATTAAATAATATCCATCATCAGCAAGTATCCTTAAAGTTTCTACTGGTGTATTAGGATTATCTGCAACGTAATGTCTAACATCCACGTTTTGCTTTTTAACTAAATCTTCAAGAATCTTAACTGGAGTATTCTTGTTCTTAGCTAAAGAAACAAAAATAGAGTAGTATTTGGCATTAGCTGGATACTGTTGGTAAGAGGCATAAATCTCTTCCAATATTTGAATGGATATATTTGGATTTATTGCTAATTCCCCCAATATTCTTGTGTCACCTTTCTTTATTGCTTTTGCATAAATCTCTGATAGGCGAGTTTGACTGGTTTGCAGAGATTCTATGTCTCGAAAGAGTAACTTGGTAGAAATAAACGTGTAAGTGCGCCAGAATGTAAAACTAAGAATTACTATAGCCAGAAGAACATAGACAACCAGTTTTTTGGGGGGAATTGTTGAACGATATTTTTGGGAAAAAAGAATAAAAATTATAATCACAGCCCACGAAACTAAGAATCCGCCAGCTCCCACGAGAGTTGCAATGGGTGGCAAAAGCAAAAGACACAAACCATAACCACCGATAATAATGTTGTTCATAGGGTTAAACAAATCCATAAGTGACCATACAATGAAACAACTAGCAACTCCTCCACCAACAATCAAAGCATATTTTATAGGGGAAAATTGATTGCTAGTATTTTGGAATACTTCTATAATTTCTTTGTAAAAAAGCAACAAAGAAAAAAATAAAACATAACCTACAATCAAAATAATCATCCATAACATATTACACCTCTTTCTAGCTCTTTATTTTTTCTTATTATACTATTTATACTATAAAAATCATCGTAAAGATGGTTACAAGTTATCTTTCAAGTGTGGTAAAATAAAAAAAGAATGAGCAATATAAACGAAATACTGGTTAGAGAGTTTTTTGAGATGTCCGGATTTGTAGTCAAAGCCAACCGTAAGTTTGTTCCTAAAGGGAAAGCTTCCAAAAGAGGCGTGGACTTCTTTATTATCAACCTTAATCCCAATCAAAACAAAGAACTGGAAGCATTTGTGCTTGACGGTGAATCTGCAAAATCAGTGCAAAATGCTGTAATCAGGATTGAGCCGTGGCATACTGATAAATTTTACCCCTCAGTTATTAATAAAGATGAAGGATTGCTTGATTTTTTGCATCCGGATAATTTAAAAGAAGCCCAGAAAATATTGAAAACTGATGATTTTAAGAAAATCCTGGTTATTTCTAATCTCCCTGCCAATAGGGAAATGTGTGACAAATCGGAAAAAATATTAAAACAAAAAGGGATAGATTATCTTTTAACCTTTCCAACAATGCTCTCCTGGCTTATAAAGACAGTTAAAAGTAACAAAAACTACTATAGTGATGAATTGGAACTCTTGAGAATATTGAAACACTACAAATTATTTAAAAAATCCCAATTGGAATTATTCAAAAAATAATTCTATTCAAATAAAAATAACTGTAATATGCTCTGGTTTTACGAGGAATCTGATTGT
>CAIJMQ010000092.1 GCA_903821905.1 uncultured bacterium | reverse complement strand
TTGGATTGAGCAAAACAAAGGCAACCCAGAAGATGGAAGCGAAGTAAAAGAACGTCTTTACCGATTAAATATAGATTTAGAGAAATTGGAGAATATCAACTTGGACGATTATGGAATTCCCCAAAAGTTGCAAGTTAAAGCTTGGATTGATAGTCCTGTTTCTGAAAACTCCATATTATATGTGAAAGGTATGACAAAATCAGGGCCATGGTATCATATATGTGGTATTAAAGAGAATAATTACGCAGTTCTTAAACCCAATGATAAGTATTTTATGACTATTTATTTAGTTTATCCAAGATATTATTGGAATATGGAGAGCTATTATATTTACATAGAAGAATATAAATGACCAATAATATGAAATCTGTCTATATCGGACTTTTGTTTTTAATACTTATAATTCCTTTTGGCAGGTTGCCAATCTCATTTTCAGATACTATTGATTTGCCCCAACTTACAATCCTTTATATCGTTTTTTTATTGTTTCTTTTTATTTGCTGGGGATATCTTTTCTCTTTTAGAGGAAAAGGCCATTTGATAAAAGATTGTTCTCTTTATCTTCCGTTGGGATTATTCATTTTATGGAGTATATTATCTTTGAAGTGGACTGTCAGTATCCCTGCAACTTCAACGCAGATTTTTTATTTTATCTTCTATTTTCTTATCTTCTTTATTTCTCTTAATGTAGTAAATGGAGACAAAGAGAAAGAAATACTTCTTTGGATTTTATTGTTTTCTACTTTTTTGGTATCCGCATATGCAGTGCATCAATATTTCTGGGGACTTAAGGAGACTCGAGCATATGTTCAAATGTATAAAAATGAAATACCGCTTTCTGCTTCCGGTAATTTCATGTCAAGACTTAATACAAATAGGGCATTCTCAACTTTTCTTTATCCCAATACCTTGGCTTCATTCCTTATGATGATTTTCCCTTTTTCAGTTTTTTATTCTATCTTTTGTAAAAAGGCAAGAATTATTTCATCTATTGTGTCTTTACTTATACTTTTCGCATTCATATTAACCTTTTCTAAGGGTGGAGCAATTGCTTTGGTCCTTTCTTGGATGATATTTTTGATTGTAAGAGTGAAAAAAACACACAAGATAATGGCTGTTATTGCGTTTGTTTTTTTGATTGTTTTAACAATATTATTTGCCTATAACAATAACTATATTGTGGATAAGATAAAACCCTTTCAGGATTCGTTGAATGCTAGAGTAGATTATTGGCAAGCTGGTTTGCAGATGATTAAAGAAAAACCTCTCCTTGGCTTTGGATTGGGTAGTTTCGGTAGAGTATATAGTAAATATAAATTACCAAAAGCTGAGGAAACGCAGGCAGCACATAATAATTTCTTGCAAATCTGGACCGAACTTGGGATTGTTGGGCTTTTGATATTCTTGAGTATATTTGTGTTTTATTTTGTAGAGATGAACCGGAGAATAAGAAAATTTGACAATCTCACTTCAATCCAGAAAGTATTTGTTTACGGAGGATATGTTTCTGTCCTGTCTTTTGTATTGCATTCTTTAGGTGATTTTAGTCTTTATGTTTTTAATATACCTTCTATCCTTTTTATGCTGATGGGTGTTTCATGTTGTGTAAATCCTGGCGGGAAAAAACTGACGAATAAAAAATGGTTCACTATGCCCGTATTTATTGTTTCATTTTTTATCATTTTCTTACTTTCAAGGGTTTTTATATCTGAAGGGCATTATTTAAAAACAAGGGATTCTAAAACTCCAGACGAAATCTTAAAGGAACTGAAGATGTCCGTTAATTACTGTAGTTGGGGCGAAGATGAATTCAGAATGAGTTATCATTATTTATTGAGCCAGATTTATAAACAAAAAATGTTTCAGGAAAGGATAGATTTTACTTCCGAGATGCTTTACCATTTAAAACAAGCGGTAAAATATGACCGGTGCCGTTCTCTTTACTGGAGAGAGTTGGCAGTAGCAAGTTTACTTAAAAAAGATGTAGATAAAACGCTAGAATATATGGCAGAGGCAATTTCTTGTTATCCTACTTATGGCCCTAATCATCTTTTTCTTGGAGATATTTATCTTGGTTTGGATAAGAAGGATGCGGCATTAAAAGAATATAAAATAGCTTTAGAGTATGATGTTTCTTTAAAAGAAGAGATAGACAAGAGAAAACAAGAGTTTAAATAGCTATAACGAGAATTTGCAAGAAATCGGCATTTCTGGTTTAATTAATTTCAAACGGAGTCTTAAAATGATAAAAATATTAATTGTTCATGGTCCCAATCTTGACCTTTTAGGAGATAGAGAACCTACTGTTTACGGAACGGATACATTAGAGAATATAAATGCTCTACTACAAAAGGAAGCAGGAAAAAACAACATAGAACTTAAAATCTTCCAGTCAAATTCCGAAGGAGATATCGTAAATTTCTTGGGAGATAATAGGAAATGGGCTGAAGGTATAATAATCAATCCTGCTGCTTATACCCACACTTCAGTGGCCATTAGGGATGCTATCAAAGCTTTAAACATACCAACAGTAGAAGTACATTTATCCAACATTTATGCCAGGGAAGAATTTCGGCAGAAATCTCTTATTGCGCCGGTTGCCATTGCAACGATATCTGGTTTTGGGAAACAAAGTTATGTATTGGCTTTATATGGGCTGTTAAATTTAATAAAGGGACAGAAAAATGAGTAAACTCTGGGAAAAGGGCTACAAGGTTTCTCTGGATATAGAACAATTTACGGTTGGCGATGACTATATATTAGATAATGAACTTGTGCAGGCGGATGTTTTTACAAATATTGCGCAGGTTAAATTCTTGAATTCTATCGAAATATTGAACACGGAAGAAACTTCTAAATTACAAAAGGGTTTAAAAGAAATACTCAAGTTATGGGAAAAAGGTGAGTTTAAAATCATTCGCGAACAAGAAGATGTTCATACTGCCGTGGAAAATTA
>CAIJMQ010000091.1 GCA_903821905.1 uncultured bacterium | reverse complement strand
CCTCCTTGTTGCTTCAATGGCAATAAGCAAGGTACTGGCAAAGGAAACAGCCAGGACAATTTTTTCCCACATTTGACCTCTAAATAAACTGAGTAAAAACAACAAAAGAAGAAGCTCAACTATTGTAATGAAAGGTACGAGGAAAGCTCGCCTGATTTTAAAAACATTTTGCGCCATTTTTTAATTTCCTGATTTAATATGATTTGTTACACAAACTATCAAATATTGCTTTCCTGAATATTCTAACTTGCTTCTATCTAATCACGGGTATTATATCCCTGCTTATACGGGATAATTCGACCAGCAAGCTTCAGCACACTTTGTTTCTGAAGTTTGGGTCTCATTACAACTTGCCAATTCCGACTTGTGACCTTTAGGTTATACGCTTCGCCCAGCACTCGTGACCTCTCGTCACCTTTAGGTGGTCAGGTTATACGCCGGGTTACGCTTTCAGAATTGGAGCTTCACGACCGCCGCTTACGCAGGATAGTTCAGCTTGCCAATTCCGCTATGCTTCACTTTCGGAATTGGAGCTTCACTAATAAAGCGGGAAAATGTGCCGGAATTATCTTGCTATTTATTTTTCAGTATGTTACGCAATATTTCTTAATTAGTTTTACTAAAAACAGGGGGATTAGTTTAATGGTTAACAAAAATAACTTAAACTTAACAAAAGAAAAGGAGGGTGATACTGACTCTTCGGTTAAAAGTGCATTGGTTCAATCTTCTCAATCTAAAGAAGAAGACATGGGATTTAAAGAGCTCTACGAGCAAAGTCTTGATCAAATAAAATATGGAGATATCGCCACTGGCAAAGTAGTACAAATTAATGCAGATAAAGTAATGGTCGATGTCGGTTGGAAAACAGAAGGTTTTATACCCATTAGCGAGCTGATAGACGCACAGGGGAATATCAATATATCCGTGGGTGATGATATAGAAGTTTTCGTAGATAAGAGAGATTCAGAAGGTAACTTGATATTATCGAGAGACAAGGCGGCAAAGCTAAAAGTATGGGATGAAATAAAGCACGCTTGTGAAAATAATATTCCCGTAAAAGGTACAGTAGTAGAAAAAGTTAAAGGAGGCCTTTCCGTAGATATAGGTGTTATCGCTTTCCTCCCCGGTTCACAAGTAGATACCCGCCCTATTAAAGATCTGGATAAATTTGTCGGTCAGACAATTGATTTCCATGTGCTGAAATATGACCGTAAAAGAAACAATGTAGTTTTATCGCGTAGATCAATAGTGGCTACGGAAAGGGAATCAGAAAAGAAAGATACATTAAGCAATATAGAAGAAGGAAGCAGTGTCGAAGGTATAATTAAGAATATTACGGATTATGGAATTTTTATTGATTTAGGTGGAATAGATGGACTTCTCCATGTAACTGATATTTCCTGGGGCCGGATTGCAAAACCTGCGGAAAGTTTCCATAAAGGAGAGAAAATTAAAGTTAAAGTTCTATCTTTTGACCGTGAAAAAGAAAGAGTGTCTTTGGGTCTAAAGCAATTGAACGAAAATCCCTGGGAACATATAAT
>CAIJMQ010000090.1 GCA_903821905.1 uncultured bacterium | reverse complement strand
TTGCTGAAGGCGCAAGCCTGGCTGCTTCTAAGATACTTTCCAGCTTTTTTGTTTCCACCGCACGATCCTGATAACTGCGTACGCTATATCTTTTCTTAATTGCTTCCATGACGTTCATAGATTACTCCTCCCTCATCTTCATTTATTCTGTATATCTACTATATACACTGCTTCCTTCACTGGCGGAATATCCTTTTCCCACGGTCTGATATATTTGAAGGATATCTGTGTCTTACCAGATCGAACAGCCTTAAAAGTCCATATCGACTTACCGCCGCTGCCTACAAGCCCTGTCTTATCCGGCACATATTCTGAATGCACAAGTTTAATCAGGCTATCATCTATCGGTTTGGTAAGCTGCCACTCATAGCCTGTAGTCACATTGGCATCCAGGGTGATTACAAACTCCTTGCCTGCTGTAGTCTTAATCGTATTGGTCATATCATCATGTGTTTCAGCGAAGGCATATGAAGAAAGGGATAGGAGCACTGAGATAATAACTATTTTCATACCAACCATCCGTTACTTTCCGAAATTCTTGGCTGATTTTATGATTACTTCGTGTTTTTTCTTGTCTGCTTCGTTCTTTGCTATATCTACTTGTTTGTTGTGTTTATCCTTATTCTTCTGTCCTTTGTCTCCCATTTAACACCTCCGTTATTTCTTAATTAACTTTATACCACATACAATACAGGTGATTGCTATTGCTAAATCAATTTGTATCCAAACACTTCGTGGAAATCTTAGTAGAAGTCCTATTAAAATTACCCCTGCAACAATAAAATTAGCTATTGCGATATTTTTATTCACATCATTTCTCCTTAAACATTTATAAATTGAGCTACACTTTCTATAAGTTTTGGATTACTTAAATAAGTGCCGTGGTCAACAGATATACCTGCGATACTATTGGCATCTATGGATTTAACTGTTGAGGGCATAGCACCATAAGGCCCATTAAAACCCATTGCTCCATAGCCTTCTCCCCATCTAAGAAAAGGAGGGGTTAAGTGTATAGTAAATTCACTGAATGTTTTATAAGCTTCAAATAATATCATGTCTTTTCTGGAGAAATAAATTTTGATGTTTTGTACTAAAGAAGGGACGTTTTTAAACTCCTCCTGATAAGAATTAGCATCTATGGCGGGGGCAAGCTGAATAAAATTTTTAACTGGTGTAATCCCATGTTCCGATTTCAGCGTAAGAATTGTTTGAGCGCACTCTCTATTACCTAAGCTATGAGCTATAAATGAAATAAACGGATCTGGTGCTTTTGAGTTCTCAATTATATAATTAATAGCTGCCGCAAAATTAGGTCCCGAAGCACTTGCTTGCCTTACTGCCTTTGAAAAATTGATTACGCCTGTATGCCCAGGCCAATAGATACCTATAAAATTAGCGTTGCCTTTTATGAGTGGACATAAAATATCATAATAATAGCTTGCCGTTTTCATCGCATAGAAAAAGTCTGTGTTATATCCATGAACAAAAATAATGTTATGAGAATACCCAGCATCAATAGCCTCTGGGTTGTAAACATAGAATCCCTCATCTTTTGCTACTATCTGACCGTCATCATCCGATAAATCTATTAAGCAGTAGTTAAGAACATCTTCTTTTTCGAATTGCATGGTCCTATTTACCCTTCAACAGCTTTGCCACCTAAATAATACTCCCCCTGTAAAACAAGACTTTTTTCTTCACAACCTACCATAGCCAAACAATCGACCGTTTATTTA